>JAUIFP010000082.1 GCA_030430365.1 Alphaproteobacteria bacterium
AGTGGGCGCCCTACGGGCTCAACTGAGACAGGAGTACTAGCCAATGTCCCGAATTAAACGCGGCGTCACCACGCGCGCCAAGCACAAGCGGATCCTGGATCAGGCCAAGGGCTATCGCGGCCGCCGGAAGAACACGATTCGCGTCGCTCGTCAGGCTGTCGAAAAAGCCGGCCAATATGCCTATCGCGACCGCAAGGTTAAGAAGCGCAACTTCCGCGCTCTGTGGATCCAGCGGATCAATGCCGCGGTCCGCGCCGAAGGCCTGACCTATTCGCAATTCATGCACGGTGCCAAGCTTGCCGGTATCGAGCTGGACCGCAAGGTAATGGCAGACCTGGCGATGAACGAAGGCGCAGCTTTCGCAGCGATCGTCGAACAGGCGAAAAAGGCTCTGCCAGCCTGACAAATCCATCTCTTGCGCAAATGCCGGGAGATATGGAGCGGGTAGGGCGCGAAATGGCAGGGTGCCATTTCGCAGCCCGCGCATGTCGAGCAGGGTGTTGTGGGGATGGAATGTCATACTGACGTGCGCTTCTATCCGGCCCCGCCGGATCTGGATGGGTGCTTTTCCTCCTTCTACCGGGCCACTTTCACCATACCCGGCGGATTGCGCGTCAGCGACCAGTTGCAGCCCGAATGGGCCAATCTGCGCTTCTTCCTTGGCGATTGCCCCGATGCCGGGCCGCCAGGCGTGGAGCCGCTCAGAGGCGCACGGCTGACTGCAACCGGGCCGAGTTCGCTTCCCGTTCATTTCGAGCTCGGCACCACCCGGATGTGGGGTGTGGGGCTGTTCCCGCTGGGCTGGGCCAAGTTCTGCCATGGCCCGGCGGCCGATGTCGCCAATCGCGTGGTCGATGGCGAAAAGCATGGGGCCTTTGCGAACTTCGCCGATCTTGCGCGCGAATTGTTCGATTGCGGCGGGGACGAGCAGGCAGAGCTTGACTGCATCATCGCCTGTTTCCGCGCGCTCAACCGTCAGGTCCCCGATCAGGAACGCATCGTTGCCATCCATGCGGCGATGGTCGATCCGGCTGTCGCCAGCGTAGCCGAATTCGGCGAACATTGCGCCTTGACCAGGCGGACGCTGGAACGTCTTTGCCAGCGCTATTTCGGCTTCCCGCCCAAATTGCTCCTGCGCCGCCAGCGCTTCATGCGCAGCCTTGCCGAATTCATGCTGGAACATGCGGCAAACTGGAGCGAGGCGATGGACGAGCATTATCACGACCAGGCGCAATTCGTCCGCGAATTCCGTGCCTTCATGTGCATGAGCCCGCGCGAATATGCCGCTCTCGAGCATCCGATCCTGGGGGCATTCATGAAACAGCGCGCGAAAGTGTGGGGCGCAGCGGCCCAGACGTTGGACCGTCCACAGGGCGGCCACGGCAACGCTGCTTAAATATTTGCCATTTCGGCAGTACTCATATTATTGGGGCTATTCCTAGGAACCTGGATACTGCCTTTGCCGTTTAATCTCTCATGCATGAACGGATAGCGATCCCGCCAGACACCGAAATGCAGGCCGAGAGTATAGTATCGGTTGAGAATTTCCCTGTGCCTGAAAGGCTCCAGCCTTATTTGACCAGGCTCTATTCGGTAACGATCGCTTGTGAAGAGGGCGTGGTCTTCACAGATTTTCTTCATCCCGAATGGGCGGCCTTGCGCTTTGTGGAGGGCACACCGCTCCTCGCGAGCGTCGGCCCGGGCCTGCTGCTGGAGCAATGGCCGTTCGTCGCGCATGGTCCGATCAGCAAATCGATCCATTTCGGGGTCTCCAGGGCGCGCGTCTGGGGACTGAGCCTCCAACCTGCCGGCTGGGCCAAATTCATCGACGGCCCGGCCGACGAATTTTCGGACAGGACAGTCGACGGCAGCGCGCATCGGGCCTTCAGCGCGTTCGATCCCCTGGTCGACATTATCCGCAATGCCCAGGGCAATGGGCATGAGATCGTGGAGCAGATGCTCGGCCATTTGAACCGGCTGGAACACCGCGACGTTTCGCACGAGGCACAGATCTTCGCCTGTCAGGAGGCGCTGCGCGATCCGGAAATCTCGGGCGTGGCCGAACTTGGAGAGAGGATCGGCATGTCCAAGCGTTCGCTCGGGCGTCTGTGCCGCCGCTATTTCGGTTTTCCGCCCAAAGTGCTGCTGCGCCGGCAGCGATTCCTGCGCAGCCTGGCACAATACATCATGGCCCCATCGGGCACATGGATCGGTGCGATGGACGGCCAGTATCACGATCAGGCGCAATTCGTCCGCGAGTTCCGCGCCTTCATGGGCCTGTCGCCGCGCCAATACGCATCGCTGCCCCATCCGATTCTGGATGCGCTCGTCAAGCAGGGCAGGGCGGGCGGAATCCCCGAACAGCCCCAGCTCGATCTGCCCACGGTGATGCGCTACGGATCCGGCGGGGCCGGGAACCCGATCGCCGGCGACTGAGCCCGCGAATGAATTGCCGCAGGCGTTTAGGGCTTGGGTTGAAGCGATCCGAGCGCTAACAGGCCGCCCAGAGCGATCAATGAGACAATAGCGAGCCGGGCGAAGCAATCTACATGGCGGATATCGAGCAATTGAACGGCGATGCGCAAAGCCGCATCGGTGCGGCCGAGGACCTTGCCGCGCTGGAAGCCTTGCGGGTGGAATTCCTGGGCAAGCAGGGCAGCGTTTCCGCTTTGCTGAAAACGCTCGGCAAGATGACGCCGGAAGAACGCCAGGAACAGGGGCCGAAAATTCATGCCTTGCGTGAAGGCGTGCAGGCCGCGCTGACCGCGCGCAAGGAAGCGCTGGAAAATGCCGCGCTGGAATCGCAGCTGGCGGCCGAAACGCTGGACCTTTCGCTGCCCGCGCCCGGCATGCCGCAGGGGTCCATCCATCCGGTAAGCCAGGTGATGGACGAACTGGCGGAAATCTTCGCCGATCTGGGTTTCGCCGTCGCCACCGGCCCGGAGATCGAGGACGACTGGTACAATTTCACCGCGCTCAACATGCCGGAAAGCCATCCGGCGCGCGCGATGCATGACACGTTCTATTTCCCGGACCAGGCCCCCAAGGGCGGCAAGATGCTGCTGCGCACGCATACTAGCCCGGTTCAGGTGCGGACCATGCTGGAGGACGGCGCACCGCTGCGGATCATTGCGCCGGGCCGCGTCTATCGCAGCGACAGCGATGCCACCCACACGCCGATGTTCCACCAGATCGAAGGCCTGGTGATCGATAAGGGCATCCATCTGGGCCATCTCAAATGGACGCTGGAGACTTTCCTCAAGGCCTTTTTCGAGCGTGAGGATATCGTGCTGCGCCTGCGGCCGAGCTATTTCCCCTTCACCGAGCCTTCGGTGGAAGTGGATGTCGGCTTCGCGATCGAAAACGGGCAAGATGGAAAGGGGCGGCGCGTGCTGGGCGGCAGCGGTGACGAGCCCGGCCATGGCTGGATGGAATTGCTCGGCTCCGGCATGGTCAATTCCCGCGTGATCGAAATGAGCGGGCTCGATCCCGATCAGTGCCAGGGCTTTGCCTTCGGCGTGGGCGTGGACCGCCTGGCCATGCTCAAATACGGGATGGACGATCTGCGCGCCTTCTTCGACGGCGACGTCCGCTGGCTGCGGCATTACGGCTTTTCCGCCTTCGATCAGCCGACCCTGTCTGCCGGTGTGGGAGCGCGCGCATGAAGTTCTCCCTCGAATGGCTGAAATACTACCTCGAAACCGAGGCGTCGGCGGAAGAGATCTCCGCCAAGCTCAATGCCATCGGTATCGAGGTGGAAGGTCTGGAAGATCCGGCCGAGAGCCTGGCGGGCTTCACGATCGCCAGGGTGCTGACGGCCAAGCCCCATCCCGATGCGGACCGGCTGCAGGTGCTCACGGTAGACACCGGCACTGGCGATGCGCTGCAGGTCGTCTGCGGCGCGCCCAATGCGCGTGCCGGTTTGGTCGGCGTGCTCGGCTCTCCCGGCGCGACGGTGCCTGCCAATGGCATGCAGCTGCGCAAGTCGGAGATCCGCGGGGTCGAAAGCAACGGCATGATGTGTTCCTCAAGGGAACTTGAGCTTGGCGACGACCATGAAGGCATCATCGAATTGCCCGAAGATGCGCCGGTCGGCACCGGCTTTGCCGAATACAGCGCCAGCACGCCCATCTTCGATGTGGCGATCACGCCCAACCGGCCCGATTGCATGGGCGTGATGGGCATTGCCCGCGATCTCGCCGCGGCCGGGCTGGGCACGTTCAAGCCGGTCGAAGTGCCCGAAATCGTAGGCGCCTTCCCCTGCCCGATGGAAATCCGCACGGACGATCCGGAAGGCTGCCCGGCATTCTACGGCCGCGTCATTCGCGGCGTGAAAAACGGCCCGAGCCCCGAATGGATGCAGCGCCGCCTGATCGCCGCGGGCCAGCGCCCGATTTCCGCATTGGTCGATGCGACGAACTATCTGATGCTTGCCTGCGGACGCCCGGCGCATGCCTATGACCTGGCCAAGCTTTCCGGCGCCGTCGTCGCCCGCCGCGCTAAGGATGGCGAGGAAGTGGCCGCGCTGAACGAGAAGACCTACAGCCTCGATAGCGACATGACCGTGATCGCCGATGAGCGGCAAGTGCACGACATTGCCGGGATCATGGGCGGCGAGGATTCGGGCGTGACGGAGGGCACCACCGATGTGCTGCTGGAGATCGCCTATTTCGATCCCGCGAGTATCGGCACGACCGGGCGCCGCCTGGGGCTCGCCTCCGATGCGCGCACGCGTTTCGAACGCGGGGTGGATCCGGCCTTCCTCGATGACGGGCTGGCGCTGCTGACCGATCTGATCCAGCAATGCTGCGGCGGGGAAGCGTCCGAAGCGGTCCGCGCCGGTAGCCCGCCGATGGATGCGAAGAGCGTCGCCTACGATCCCGCGCTGGCCGCCAATCTGGGCGGCGTGGCCATTCCCGAAGACGAGCAACGGCGCATCCTGGCCGCGCTCGATTTCGAAGTGTCGTCCGATTGGCAAGTCACGGTTCCGCTGCGCCGCCACGATGTGGAAGGCCCGGCCGATATCGTGGAGGAAGTGGTGCGCATCCACGGGCTCGACAGCGTGCTCAGCGCGCCCCTGCCGCGCATGGAAGGCGTGGCCCGGCCCACGGCCACCCCGGCGCAGAAGCTGGAGCGCAAGGTCCGCCGCGCCGCGGCTGCGGCCGGGCTGAACGAAGCGGTCACCTGGTCCTTCATTTCCGAAAAGGAAGCGGCGGCAGTCGGCGGCGGCCACTGGGTGCTGGACAATCCGATCAGCGAGGATCTGAAGGTCATGCGCCCCTCGCTGCTGCCCGGCCTGCTTTCGGCCGCGCGGCGCAATCTCGATCGCGGCGCATCATCGCTGCGGTTGTTCGAGATCGGGCGGCGTTACCTGGCCGAGGGCGAGCATCCTTCGCTGGCCTTCGTGCTGGTGGGCGACCGCCTGCCGCGCGATTGGCAGAGCGGCAAGGCGCAGGCTTTCGACGCTTACGATGCCAAGGCGCTGTGCCTCTCCCTGCTGGAAGCGGCAGGCGCGCCAGTCGGTAATCTGATGATCATGGGCGAAGCGGGCGATTTCTATCACCCCGGCCAGTCCGCAACCTTGCGGCTGGGCCCCAAGAACCAGCTCGCCAGCTTCGGCGCGATCCATCCGCGCACGCTGGAAGCTTTCGATATCGATGTGCCGGTGGTGGCGGGCGGCATCCATCTCGATGCGATCCCGGCCAAGAAGGGCGGGGGCTTTGCCCGCACCGCCTATGCGCCGCCCGCGCTGCAATCGGTGACGCGCGATTTCGCCTTCCTGGTCGATGCCGATGTCCCGGCGGGCGATCTGCTGCGCGCGGTGAAGAATTCCGACAAGGCGAATATCGTCGATGCGCGGATCTTCGACCTGTTCCAGGGGCAGGGCGTGCCCGAAGGCAAGAAGTCGCTGGCGATCGAAGTCACGCTTCAGCCGGGCGAGAAGAGCTACACCGATGAGGAGCTGAAGGCCATTGCCGACAAGGTGGTGGCTGCCGCGGCCAAGCAGGGGGCGGAACTGCGGGGCTGACCCCGCAGGCTGTATTGCCATGTCCAATCGCCGAACCTTCGCGATCATTTCGCATCCCGACGCGGGTAAGACCACGCTGACGGAAAAGCTCCTGCTGCAGGGCGGGGCGATCCACCTTGCCGGAGAGGTCAAGGCACGCGGTCAGGCGCGGCGCGCCCGCTCCGACTGGATGAAGATCGAGCAGCAGCGCGGCATCTCCGTCACCTCCAGCGTGATGACGTTCGAGCGGCGCGACGAAAATGGCGACATCGTCACCTTCAACCTGCTCGACACGCCGGGGCACGAGGATTTCTCCGAAGACACCTACCGCACGCTGACCGCGGTCGATTCCGCGATCATGGTGATCGACGCGGCCAAGGGTATCGAACCGCAGACGCGCAAGCTGTTCGAAGTCTGCCGCCTGCGCTCCGTGCCGATCATCACCTTCGTCAACAAGGTGGACCGCGAAGGGCGCCCGCCTTTCGAATTGCTGGACGAAGTGGCGGACATGCTGGCGCTGGATGTCAGCCCGCAAAGCTGGCCGATCGGCATGGGCGGGTTGTTCAAGGGCGTGCTGAATTTCGAAAGCGGCGCGCTCGCTCTGCCGGAAGGGGAGAGCAAGGAATTCCTGGGCAAGCTGGACGCATCGCCGGAGATTCCCGAACCCTTCGCCGAAGAGGCGGAGCTGGCGCGCATCGCCTATCCCGAATTCGATCTGGAGGCCTATCGCGGGGGCGACCTGACACCGGTGTTCTTCGGCTCCGCCCTCAAGAATTTCGGCGTGGTCGATCTGATCGAGGCGATCGCCCGCTATGCCCCGCCGCCCAGGCCGCAGCCCGCGGGCGACGAGCAGATCCCGCCCGACAGGGACGAGGTGACCGGGTTCATCTTCAAGGTGCAGGCCAATATGGACCCGCAGCACCGTGACCGGATTGCCTTCATGCGCATGGTATCGGGCACCTTCAAACGCGGCATGAAGCTCACCCCGTCGGGGCTGGGCAAGCCGTTGGCGATCCATTCGCCGATCATGTTCTTCGCGCAGGACCGCGAGATTGCCGACACCGCCGAGGCGGGCGACATCATCGGCATCCCCAATCACGGCACCTTGCGGGTGGGCGATACGCTGTCGGAAAAGAACGCGCTGCGCTTTACCGGCCTGCCCAATTTCGCGCCGGAAATCCTGCGCCGCGTGGTGCTGCGCGATCCGACCAAGACCAAGCAGCTGAGGAAGGCGCTGGACGATCTTTCGGAAGAAGGCGTGATCCAGGTGTTCTATCCGGAAATCGGCGGCCAGTGGATCGTGGGCGTCGTGGGGCAGCTGCAGCTCGAAGTGCTCGTTTCCCGGCTGGAGGCGGAATACAAGGTGGAGGCGGTGCTGGAAGCCGCGCCTTTCGACACGGCCCGCTGGCTGAGCGGCGAGGAAAAGGCGATCGACGAATTCGAAAGCTTCAACCGCGCCAATCTGGCGCGCGACCGCGATGGCGATCTGGTGTTCATGGCCAAGAGCATGTGGGACGTGAACTATCAGCAGGAAAAGAACCCGGATCTGGCCTTCAGCGCCACCAAGGAACGCTGAAGCTCTTCGCCCATATAACCGATCTGGAACAAAACGCTTGACATCGTAACGCTATCCGGTTATTCCTCCGGAACATCGCGATAGTGCGATTCGCTTGCCGTCCGCCGTTTCGCCCCGCCCCCCATCAGGAATTCCGCACGGATCAAGCCCGCCTTCGGCGCGCCCAAGGAAGGCTAGGCTTGCCGCCCGCTCACGCCGGGCTTAGCGTTTCGGCATGGCAGAATTCTTCGAACAGTTGGATGACAAGCATGTCCGGATGATCGGCGCCCAGCCGGTCTTCTTCGTGGCCACGGCGGCTACGGAAGGGCGGATCAATCTCAGCCCCAAGGGCTATGACAGCTTCCGCGTGCTGTCGCCGGGGCAGGTGGCCTATCTCGATCTCGGCGGTTCGGGGAATGAAACCAATGCCCATCTCGCCGCGGATGGGCGGATCACGCTGATGTTCTGCAACTTCCAGCAGCCCGCGCTGATCCTGCGCATCTATGGCACGGGGCGCGCCGTGCTGCCGCAGGACGATGGCTGGGAAGAGCTGGCCGAACATTTCACGCTGATGCCCGGCACGCGGCAGATCTTCGTGATCGATGTGGAAAGCGTGCAGACGAGCTGCGGCTGGGGCGTGCCGGTGATGGAGCTGGTGCGCGAAAGGCCCACTCTGCTCAAGGCGCATGCCAAGACCGATCCGGATGAATGGGCGGCCAAGTACCAGGCGCGCAGCAGCAGTATCGACGGGCTGCCCGCACGCGCCACCGATCGCTTTATCGCTGGCGATCCGGCAACTGTGCCCCAGGATTAGAGACCGGCAATTTGCAGCTGAAATTCGCCAGCTACAACATTCACAAGGCGGTGGGCGCGGATCGCCGCCGCGATGCGGACCGCATCCTGCGCGTGGTGCGCGAACTGGATGCGGATATCCTGGCGCTGCAGGAAGTGGACCGGCGCTTCGGCCGCCGCGTCACCGTGCTGCCGCGCCTGCTGGTGGAAGAACAGGGCTATAATATCGTGCCCGTCGCCCTGCGGCCCGCCAGCATGGGCTGGCACGGCAATGCGATCCTGGTGCGGCGCGGGATCGAGATCCTGCATGGAGATCGGGTGCATCTGCCCACGATCGAACCGCGCGGCGCGGTGCGCGCGGAACTGGCGCTGGAAGGAAAGCGGCTGCGCGTGGCGGGCATGCATCTCGATCTGTCGGGCCTGCGCCGGCGGGATCAGATCCGCGCCGTGCTCAGCGAGCTGGACGATTGCAAACCGCCTTGTCCGGCGGTGCTGCTGGGCGATTTCAACGAATGGTCGCTGCGCGGGGGCAGCATGCGCGAATTCACGCGCGATTGGCAGCCGGTCGCCCCGGGCCGGTCATTCCCCAGCGGCCAGCCGCTCGCCCCGCTGGACCGGATCGTGCTCTCGCGCCACTGGCGCTGCACGGGCCAAGGCGTGCATCACAGCTCGCTCGCAGTGCAGGCATCGGACCATCTGCCGGTCTGGGCCGAAGCGGAGTTGTAGGGGTTAGTTGTTGGCATCTACCAGGACAGACATTGGTCACTAGACGCTGGCCAAGTCTTACAAAGCAGCACGGGAGAAGTACGTAAAAATGACAAGACTAGGCTCGCATTTCCGATCACGAAACCTCTCCGCGTGCCGGTGCAAGTAGACAAGTCCTATTTCAGAACTATTGCGTTCAACTTGCTTTTTAGGGTTGCTGGATAGACTAGCGGCCCTCTGCTGATGGCGACGCCTCTTTCAATGTCGATAATCAGCATAAGATCGTACGCGGCATTGAAATGCGAATTGATATACAGCCTACCAGCCAACTCTTCGATCGTCTCATCCGAGCTGATCAAGGCAAACGAGGTGGTTTCCTCCCAAGCTCCAGATATTCTTATCTGCTCAACAAGAGACTGATAGCGTTCGCCGTAGGTGAAGGTGTGTGTCGCGTTATCAATGCGAAATGAGATCGCGTATTTGTACATTAGATATAACCTCAGACTTGCCATCAGAGGTTGACCAACGCGGTGCTTTAAAGCACACCAAGTTTCTGATCATGAAGTCGCCCTCTGTTGGCGGTTTCTAGAATGGCCCGGTTTGGTGTTGGCGCACCTTGCCGGGCCGATTCGTTTATAGCGGAACGCATCGGGAACTAGGGAAAAAGTTTTCCCCGGCTTGTCCCCAGCCGAAGACCGCTTGGTCTTTACGATCAACATATTCATTCCCAGCGGCCAACCCGATTTCGCCGGCGCTTTCGGGCTCCTTCCATGTTTTGATACTTGCGTCGGACCGCCTGCGTGCCTGCGCTGAGGCACAGTTAGCTGCCTAAATTTTGTGCAGCTGCACAAGATTCGAGCTAGGCACGGCCTTAACGCCCGGGAAAGAATCGTAAATTTCGTCTTAATTCGCTGACTCATGCGTTTGGCACGCAAGTTGCAAGCCAGTCAGGCAGCCGGCGATTTGGCCGGTAGGCAACCAGGGGTTTGAGATGAAATTCATCATTGCCATCATCAAACCGTTCAAGCTCGACGAGGTGCGTGAAGCCCTCGGCGCCATCGGCGTCGCAGGT
>JAUIFP010000160.1 GCA_030430365.1 Alphaproteobacteria bacterium
CCCGCGTTGCACGAAATTTATTCGGCTCTATCTGTGGGGTAAGGAACAGATAAGCAGGTGAGCGCAATCAAGATTCCCAATCAGCGCGCGGTGATCGACCGCCGCAAGCTTTCAGCGGACATCGCCGAGGCAGTGGCCGAAAACGGCGCGTCCAAGGCCCGGCCGCAGATCGTGGAGCTGCTCAAGGCGGCGCTGGCCGCCGGGCGCGCGGAACTGGATTCGCGCCTGTCCGAAAAGCCTTCCGCCGGGCACGAAATCACGGCCGGGCACGCCTTTCTGACCGACCAGCTGATCCGGGTGATGCACGATCACGTGATCGCGGACCTCTATCCGGTCAGCAACCGCTCTTCGGGCGAACGGCTCTCCATGATGGCGGTGGGCGGCTATGGCCGCGCCGAGATGGCGCCGCATTCGGATGTCGACATCGCCTTCCTCACGCCCGGCAAGCAGACCGCCTGGTGCGAACAGGTGATCGAGGCGATCCTCTATCTGCTGTGGGATCTGGGCCTGAAAGTGGGCCATTCCAGCCGCTCCGTGGACGAAATGGTGCGGATGGCCAAAACCGACCTCACCATTCGCACGGCGATGCTGGAAGGCCGCTATCTGTGGGGCGACCAGGAACTCTACGAGGAAGCGGCGCGCCGTTTCTTCGCCGACGTGGTGGCCGGGACCGAACGCCAATTCGTGACCGAGAAGCTGGCCGAGCGGAACGAGCGGCACAAGCGCGTGGGCGACAGCCGCTATGTCGTGGAGCCCAATGTCAAGGAAGGCAAAGGCGGCCTGCGCGACCTGCAGACGCTCTACTGGATCGGGAAATACATTCACAAGGTGAAGAGTGCGTCCGAACTGGTGGAAGTCGGCCTGTTCACCCGCGCCGAATACCGCGCCTTCCGCCGGGCCGAAGGTTTCTTCCTGGCGGTGCGCTGCCACCTGCACACCATCACCAACCGCCCCGAAGACCGCCTGACCTTCGATCTGCAGCGCGAAGTGGCCAGCCGCATGCAATTTGCCGACCGCCCGGGCAAAAGCGCGGTCGAACGCTTCATGCAATATTACTTCCTGCAGGCGAAGCGCGTGGGCAGCCTGTCGGGCATCTTCCTGGCCCAGCTGGACGAACAGTTCGCCAAGAAGACGCCGCGCGGCCTGCTGGCCGGATTCCGCGCCCGTGCCCGCATGGTCAAGGGATACAAGGTGTTCGGCGGCAAGATCGCCGCGCCGGGCGACAACTGGTTCCAGAAGGACCCGGTGCGGCTGATCGAGATCTTCCAGATCGCCGAAGAAGAAGGCTACGAAATCCATCCCGAAACGATGCGCATCGCCAGCCGGGATGCGGTTCTGATCAAGGACGATGTGCGCAGCGATCCGCGCGCCAACACCCTGTTCATGAAGGTGCTGGCGGGCCGCAACGATCCAGAGTCGGTGCTGCGCTGGATGAACGAGGCAGGGGTGTTCGGCCGCTTCGTGCCCGATTTCGGCCGCGTCAACGCGCAGATGCAGTTCGACATGTATCACCATTACACGGTGGACGAGCACACCATCCGCGCCATCGGCCTGCTGGCCAAGATCGAGCGCGGCGAACTGCAGCAGGACCACCCGCTCGCCACCGAGATCCTGCCGCAGATTTCGCACCGCAATGCGCTCTACGCCTCCGTCCTTCTGCATGACATTGCCAAGGGGCGCGGCGGCGACCATTCCGTGCTGGGCGCGGAAGTGGCGGAAAAGCTGTGCCCGCGCTTCGGCCTGTCGGAAGGCGATACGGAGCTGGTCGGCTGGCTGGTGCGCTATCACCTGGCGATGAGCGCGACCGCCTTCAAACGCGACCTGTCCGATCCCAAGGCGATCGCGGATTTCATCGGCGACGTGCAGAGCGTGGAGCGGCTGCGGCTG
>JAUIFP010000083.1 GCA_030430365.1 Alphaproteobacteria bacterium
TCTATTCGATGTTCTACCTGGTGCAGGCCGCGCGCCCGCATCTGAAGGCGGGTGCCAGCATCGTGAACTGCACATCGGTGACGATGTATAAGGGTTCGGGCGGGCTGCTCGATTACAGCGCCACGAAGGGCGCGATCACGGCCTTCACCCGCTCGCTTTCGGAAAACCTGGTGGGCGAGGGGATCCGCGTGAACGCGGTCGCGCCGGGGCCGATCTGGACCCCGCTCAACCCCTGCGGCGGCGCGCCGAAGGAGAAGGTGGAACATTTCGGTGAAGGCACGCCGATGGGCCGGCCGGGCGAACCCAACGAAGTGGCGCCCAGCTTCCTGTTCCTGGCCTGCGAGGATTCATCCTACATGTCGGGGCAGGTGCTGCATCCCAATGGCGGCATCGTGGTGAGCGGCTGACGCGGCGCCCCCGCTAGAAAGACCGGGGATCTCAGCTCGCCAGCATCGCCAGCGCCAGTGCGCAGCCGTTGGAAATGGCATGCACCAGTATCGCGGCCAGCAGGCCGATGCGCATGCGCATGAAGCCCAGCATCAGCCCCGCCCATAATTGCGGCAGCACCATCGGCAGCGCGATGGCCGAGAACTCGGAATAATTCGCCACGTGGGACAGGCTGAACGCCGCCACGGAAAGGTAGAACAGGGCCGGGAAGGCGGCGGTGAACCAGCCGGGCACGCCGCGCTTGCGCAGGATCAGCCAGCCGGCGATCGCGGCGATGATCAGCGCGGCAATCGCGCCGGCGGCCCATAGCGGCGCCAGCCCCTGCGTCGTTCCATAGAGCAGGGCGATGCAGCCAAGTGCGCAGGTCAGCAGCCACAGGGCCCGGGCGCGCCCGGTTAGCCAGCCGCGAAAGACGATCTCCTCGGCAATCGGCGCCAGGATCACCGCGAAGGGAATCAGCAATCCCGGCGGCACCTGGTCGAAAGCGTCCGGCGCGGGCAGCGCATAGGCGGCCTGCCAATAGGAGACGATGGGCAGGATCAGCAGCAGCAGCACGCTTACTTGCAGGACGGCCGCGATCGCCAGCATCCGCCAGGCGCCCGGCGCGCGCAGGCCGGTGGGCTCGCGCAATCGGGGGCGGGCCAGGAAGGCGGCAAATTCGCGCAGGATCGCGCTGGCTGTGGCTGGTTCGGTTCGGTTCATTGCCGCGCCTTTTGGCAGCAGGCGATGCCAATCGGCAAGTTCGCTTTGGCAGCGGCGGGCTTGGCGCTATGCCTTTCCGCAGCAAAGGCAAATCGAGGAAGCGATCGCAATGGCAAATCCCTGGGAGACTACGCGCAGCGAAGGCATGATCGTCACCACCACGGCGGTGGTCGACGGCAAGCCGGTGAAGCAATATTTCGGCATCGTCACCGGGGAGGTGATCGTGGGCGCCAATCTGTTCCGCGATCTGTTCGCCTCCATCACCGATATCGTGGGCGGGCGCTCGGGCAAATATGAAGAAGTGCTGGGCCGCGCGCGCGATCAGGCATTGGGCGAAATGAAGATGAAGGCCATCGAAATGGGCGGCAATGCCGTGATCGGCGTCGATCTGGATTACGAGGTGATCGGCCAGAACGGCTCCATGCTGATGGTCAGCGCCAGCGGAACGGCAGTCCTCCTGTGAGCATCTTGTGAGCCTGACGATCCGCCCGGGCGATCCTGCGCGCGACGCCGCCGCCTGCGCGGCCATCTATGCGCCTTCCGTCACCGACAATTGGGTCAGCTTCGAACTCGATCCGCCCGATGCGGCGGAGATGGCCCGGCGCATGGAACGCTTCGGGCAGAGCCATGCCTGGCTGGTGGCGGAGAGCGGCGGCGAAGTGGCAGGCTATGCCTATGGCTCCCCGCACCGCGACCGGGCGGCCTATGCCAGTTCCTGCGATGTTGCGATCTATATAGACGCCGCCCATGCGCGGCGCGGGATCGGGCGCGCGCTCTATGGCGAGCTGCTGCCACTGCTGGCCGAACGCGGATTTCACGCCGCCTTTTCGGGTATCGCTCTGCCCAATCCGGGAAGCATTGCCCTGCATGAGGCCATGGAGTTCAAGCTCATCGGCATCTACAGGGAAGTCGGCTGGAAGCTGGGCGGCTGGCGCGATGTCGGCTGGTGGCAGCGCATGCTCTGAACCCAGTCCCTGCTCCAGCGGTTGCTCCGCCCCGGATGCGGGGTGTATGGCGGGATAACAATGCAAGCGATCGGAACAAGCGGCAATTCGGCGGCAGATGCCATGATCGGGGCCAGCGCAGCGGCGGCCCTTGCCTGATGCGCTGGCGCGGCATTCACCACGTCGAATTCTCCGTTCTGGATTACGACCGCTCAATCGCCTTTTACGACCGGATGTTCGGTTGGCTTGGCTATAAGAGCTTCTGGACACTCGATATCGGTTACCGCTCCACCTATTACATGGCCCGCTTCCCCTTGCCGCACAGCTATGTCGGCATCCAGCCCGCGCAAAGCGGCGGCAAGTTGGATCACGAAGCACGGTCCGTGGGCATCCATCACATCGCGCTTTGGGCCAGAAACCGCCGCGAAGTCGACGATTTCCACCAGGGCTTCCTGCTGCCAGAGGGCATGCATGTGACCGATCCGCCCGCAGCTTACGACGTCTATGCGCCGGGATATTACGCGGTGTTTTTCGACGATCCGATCAACGGTATCCATTGGGAATTGGCCGTGACGCCGCGCCTGCCCTCGCCGCGCCAGCTCTGGCGCTTCCGGCAGGCGCTCAAGAAAGCGCAGGCCGCGCATCCCGAATGGACCGCTTCGCCGGAAAAGCTGGCCATGCGCGAGCTGCCTTCCCGCCGGGGTGGCGGCTGAGCGGGTGGTTGCCCTTGCCCGCCGCTGCGGTGTATGGGCGCCCATCCATTTCAACGACAGAGAAAATCGACCCAGCAATGGCCGGCCATTCCAAATTCAAGAACATCATGCATCGCAAGGGCGCGCAGGACAAAAAGCGCTCGGCAATGTTTTCCAAGCTCAGCCGCGAAATCACGGTCGCGGCCAGATCGGGCATGCCCGATCCGGACATGAATCCGCGCCTGCGCCTGGCGGTGAACAACGCCAAGAGCCAGTCCATGCCCAAGGACAATATCCAGCGCGCGATCGACAAGGCGTCCGCCAATGAAGGCGACGACTATGAAGAGCTGCGCTATGAAGGATACGGGCCCGGCGGCGTCGCGCTGATCGTCGAGGCGCTGACCGACAACCGTAATCGCACGGCCACCAATATCCGCACCGCCTTTTCCAAGAATGGCGGCAATCTGGGCCAGGCCGGCGCCGTGAGCCACGGCTTCGAACGCAAGGGCATGATCGAATATCCCGCCAGCATCGGCGATGAGGAAAAGGTCCTCGAAGCCGCGATCGAGGCCGGCGCGGACGATGTCGAAAGCAGCGAAGACGGGCATGTCATCTGGACCGAGATGGAAGCCCTGCACGAAGTTTCCGGCGCGCTGGAAAAGAGCCTGGGCGAAGCGGAAAGCGTGAAGCTGGCCTGGAAGCCGAACATCACCGTCGATGTGGACGAGAAGGATGCCGGCACGCTGTTCAAGCTGATCGACGCGCTGGACGACGATGACGATGTGCAGACCGTCTGGGGCAATTACGACGTCTCGGACGAGATCATGGAAAACCTGGGCTGATGTGGAGCCTGGTCGCGAAGGCGCTGCTTGCAGGCGCCATGATCGCGGCCATAGCGGAGATCGGCAAGCGCCTGCCTGCAATGGCGGCGCTGGTGGCATCGCTGCCGCTGGTCTCCGTACTGGGCATGATATTCCTGTGGGTCGCAAGGCCCGATGCGGAGAACATGGCCGTCCATGCCCAGGCGACCTTCTGGTATGTGCTTCCCTCGCTTCCGATGTTCCTCGCAATTCCCTGGATGCTGCGCTCGGGCGTCAATTTCTGGATCGCCCTGCTGCTTGGCTGTGCACTCACAGTAGTATTGTATCTGGGCATGATGGCGATTGCGCCGCGCCTCGGCCTAAGACTGTGAGAATTATCCTCGGTCTCGATCCTTCGCTGTCCTGCACCGGCTGGGGCGTGATCCGCACCGAGGGATCGCGGCTGATCCATATCGCCAACGGCCAGATCCCCACGGACAGCAAGGCCTCTCTGCCCGAAAGGCTGCTGGCTTTGCAGCACGGCCTTTCCGAAGTGATCCATGATTACAGGCCCTCGCGCGCGGCGGTGGAAGAAATCTTCGTCAACAAGAACCCGCAATCGACGATCAAGCTGGCGCAGGCGCGCGGCGCGATATTGGCGACTTGCGGGCGGGCGCGGCTGGAAGTGCGCGAACATGCCGCGCGCGCGGTGAAGAAAGCCGTGGTCGGTACGGGCGGCGCGGAAAAGGAGCAGGTGCAGGCGATGCTGCGCGTCTTGCTGCCCGGCGCCGCTGTCGCGGGCGCCGATGCGGCCGATGCCCTTGCCGTGGCCATTGCGGACGCGCATCTTGGCGGCTCCAATATGGGAGGCCGCTGATGTTCCTTGCCGTATTCCGCAGCCGCAAGCGCCCCGATATGGACGCCTTCGCCTATGACGCCGATCTGACCTTGATGGAGGAACTCGCCGCGGTTCAGCCGGGCTACCGCTCCTTCAAATCCTATACGGCGGAAGACGGGGAAACCGTGGCGATCTCCGAATGGGAAAGCGAAGCCGATGCCCTGGAATGGCGGCGCATGGCCGAGCATGTCGGCGTGCAGCTGAAGGGCCGTTCGGACTATTACGAGAGCTATACGCTCTTCGCCTGCAACGAACCGCGCATCCACCACTATGATATGAAGGAAAAGACGTGACGATCCGATTTTACGGCATCCCCAATTGCGACACGGTGAAGAAGGCGCGCAAATGGCTGGAGGCCGAGGGGCTCGACTACGAATTCCACGACTACAAGAAGGAAGGCGCCGATCCGGCCAGGCTGAAGGATTGGGTGGAGCAGCGCGGCTGGGAAGTGTTGCTGAACACCCGCGGCACCACCTTCCGCAAGCTGGACGATGCGGAGAAGGAAAATATCGACGCGGACAAGGCCGTCGTCATCATGCAGTCGCATCCCTCCACCATCAAGCGCCCGGTTGTGGAGCATGACGGGCCGCTGCTCGTCGGCTTCAAGGAAGCGGAATGGAAGGACGCGCTGGGGTGACATTTCGGGCTGTACTGGCTGCCTTTTTCATGAGTCTGATCGTGGCCATGCCGGCACAGGCGCAAATCGTCATCGCCCATCGCGGGGCCAGCGGCGAGCGGCCCGAACACACGCTGGCCGCCTATGAACGCGCGATCGACCAGGGCGCCGACTATATCGAACCCGATCTGGTGCCGACGAAGGACGGCGTGCTGGTCGCCCGGCACGAGAACGAGATTTCCGGCACCACCGATGTGGCCTCGCGCGCCGAGTTTGCGGACCGCCGGACCACGAAGCTGATCGACGGGCACGAGATTACCGGCTGGTTTACCGAAGATTTCACGCTGGCCGAACTGCGCAGCCTGCGCGCGCGGGAACGCATGCCCGAAATGCGGCCCGCCAATACCGCGTTTGACGGGCTTTATGGCGTGCCGACGCTGCGCGAAGTGCTTGCGCTGGTAAAGGCGAAGGAAGCGGAAACGGGCCGCCGCATCGGGCTCTATCCCGAGATCAAGCATCCAGCCTATTTCCAGGCGCTGGGCCACGATGTGCTGGCCGCGCTGCTGCGCGAACTGGCTGCGGCGGGGTATGACGGGCGGGACGATCCGGTCTTCATCCAGTGTTTCGAAGTCGCGCCGCTGATCCGCGCCCGCCAGCTCACCGATCTGCGGCTTGTCCAGCTCGTTTCCGCACAGGGCGGCCCGGCGGACCGCGAAGGCGTAAGCTACCGCGAGATGCTCGCGCCTTCGGGCCTCGCCGAAGTGGCGGACTATGCGGACGGCATCGGGCCCGATATCCGCCTGGTGCTGACCGATGACGGCACGCCCACCGATCTGGTTCAGCGCGCCCATGCGCTGGGTCTGGCCGTCCATCCCTGGACCCTGCGGCGGGAGAATGCCTTCCTGCCCGAGGATCTGCGCAGCGGAGAGGATCTGGCCGGCACCGGCGATATTGCGGGGCAGTTTGCCCGGCTGCGCGATGCAGGAATCGACGGGGTTTTCACCGATAATCCGGCGGATGTGATCGCCGCGAAATAACGTGCCGGAACGGTCTATTCAGGCCCGGCGAAAGGGTGCCCGGCGGAACCAAGCGGTGCGATAGTCATTGTCTGTTTCAGTCCATCGCCGCGGGGCCATGTGCGCCGGGGCGACAGCGGAAACAGGAGTTATTGCCATGTCTACGCAAACCACGGCCCCCGAAACGGCTGAGACGGGGGAGCGCCGCGCGGAAGCAGCCCCCACCGAACGCGTGACGATTATCAAGGAATCCAGCTCCGGCAGCGGGTTCGGCCTCATCGCCGTGCTGATGGTGCTCGCCCTGATCGCAGTGGTCGCATTTCTGTGGTTCGGCAGCCAGAATAAGGCCGATCACTCGATCGCTTCCGCTGCCGATGCGGTGACCGAAGCCTCTCAATCGGTCGGCGCTGCCGCAGACAAGGTAGGCGCGGCTGCAGACACTGCGGCAGACAATATCGCCGCCGAGGCGGAAGGCGCGGCAAACAGCGTCAACTGATCGGCGGCGCCAGCTTTGTGCCAATTCGGCCTTGTGCCGCCGGGCTCTCGTTCCCATAATTTATAACAATATCGGCCGGAAATGACGGCCCGCAATTTTGGAATCGAGAGTTCATGGCACAAAGCAATCGCCCCGCACCCCGCACATTGGAAGTCATCCGCAGCGAGCCCTTCACCCGCAACATGCTGCGCATCACGCTGGGCGGCCCGGGGCTGGACGATTTTCCCGAAGGCCAGGAAGGCGGCTATGTGAAGCTCACTTTGCCGCCGCTGCCCGGCACGGAAAAGCCCACGGTGCGCACCTATACGATCCGCAATCAGCGCCGCACGGCCAATGGGCAGGAGATCGACGTCGATTTCGCGCTGCACGGTTCGCAGGACGAAGCCGGCCCCGCCACCGAATGGGCGATGGCTGCCGAACAGGGCCAAGCGATCATGGTCGGCGGCCCCGGCCCGGCCAAGCCGCTGCCCGAAGGCTCCGCCTGGTATGTCATCGCGGGCGATATGGCGGCGCTGCCCGCGATCGGCGTCAATCTGGAACAGCTCGGCCGCGATGCGCGCGGCACCGCCTATATCGAAATCCAGCATGAGGATGACCGGCAGGCGATCGACTGCCCGCCGGGCATCGAGATCAACTGGCTGGTCAATCCCACGCCGGGCGAAAAGGGCGAGCTGCTGGCCAGCCATGTGCGCGCCGCCGGTTGGCCCGAAGAGGATGTTTATGCCTGGGCCGCCTGCGAGTTCAATTCCATGCGCGCGCTGCGGGCCTATCTGCGCGAGGAGAAGGCGCTGGGCCGCGACCAGCTCTATATCTCTTCCTATTGGAAGGCCGGCGATACCGAGGATTCGCACAAGGTGATCAAGCGCGAGGACGCGGAAGCCACCGGCGCCTGAGGGGCGCCACACTCGCCTAGCTTAAATAGAATTTATTCGCCTTCAGCGGCTCGGGCGGGGCCTCGCCCAGATGCGGGGCCATGCTGATTTCCGCCGCGCGGCAGATCGCGTCCAGCGGCAGGGCGTTCTGCGTCGTGCCGAAGGGATGGGCCAGATCCTCCGTCACTTCGGCCAGCCCCAGGAAGACATAGCCCACGATCCCGACGAAGAGCGGCGTCAGCCAGCCCGCCGTGCCGACCAGCGCCAGCGGCAGCAGCAGGCAATAGACATAGGTCGTGCGGTAGACGAGCAGCGAATAGACATAGGGCAGCGGCGTATTGGCAATCCGCTCGCAGGCGGCCTGCTGCGCGGTCATGCTGCCCAGCCGTTCCTGCAGCGCCTTGGCGCCGAACCCGTCGATCCGCTTGCCGCGATAGGCGGCGGCAAGATCGTCGGCCATCCGGTCCAGCGCGGCGCAGGGCGGATGCGCCGCATCGGCCAGATCGCCGCCCAGTTCCTTCGCCCGCTCGCGCGAAATCTCGTCGCCCGCCAACTTGCGCAAATTGGCCCGGTGCAGATGCAGGAAGGCCAACGACAGGCGGATCAGGCGCCTGCGCAGCGTCTCGTCCGCCACGAACAGTTCCAGCTCGCGCGCGAAGGCCCTCAGGTCCGCCAGCAGAGAGCCCCACAGCTTGCGCGCTTCCCACCAGCGTTCATAGGCGGCGTTGTTGCGGAAGCCGAGAAACAGCGACAGCGCGATGCCGAAGACGGTGAAGCCCACCGCCTCGATTTCCGGAAACGCGTCATAGCCGTGATGCAGCAGCACCATCCCGGCGGAAAACAGCATCAGCGCAATGATCTTGGGCGCGATCAGCGGCACGATCGATCCGCGCACGGCAAAGGCCAGTTCGACCCAGCTCGGCTTGTCGCGCAGGATCATGGCAGCCGCTCAGCCGGCTGTCGCGGTGACGATGTAATTCAGCGCCAGATTGCCCGAAAGATGCAGGCCCCTGGCAGGGGTGAAGGCGATCCCTTGCGGCGCGTCCATCGTCAGCCCGGCCGCGGCCAGCAGTTCGCCCAGCTCTTCCGGCGTGATGAAATCGTCCCAGTGATGGGTGCCCCGGGGGATCATGCCCAGAGCCTCCGCCGCGCCGATCATGATCAGGCGCGATTGCGGCGTGCGGTTGGGGGTTGAAAGCACCAGCAGCCCGCCGGGTGCCAGGCGCGCGGCAAGCTGCGCGATGAAGGCTCCCTTTTCGCCGACATGCTCGATCACTTCCATCGCGGTGACGAGGTCGAACGTGCCCGCGGGCAGCCCGGCCAGTTCCCCGGCGTGGTAGTCGATGCTCAGCCCCGTACCGGCGGCGTGATCGCGCGCGGCGGCGATATTCTCCTCCGCCGCGTCCACGCCGGTCACCTCGGCGCCCATCCGGGCCAGCGGCTCGCACAGCAGCCCGGCGCCGCAGCCCACATCCAGCGCGCGCTTGCCCGCCAGCGGCTTCAGGCTTTCAGGATCGCCGCCCCAATGTATGTCCACCGCTTCGCGCAGGAATTGCAGCCGAACGGGGTTCAATTTGTGAAGCATGGCGGAGGAGCCCTTCGGGTCCCACCAATCGGCCGCCAGCGCCCCGAAATGGGCGGCTTCCTCGGGCCTTATCGTCTCAGGAGCGGTTGCACTTGGCATATATGTCCACTAGCAGCGCGCCTAATCTGATTCCAGCACGCAGAAGAGGCAAAACGGCGTGGCCCGTATCGTAATGAAATTTGGCGGAACTTCGATGGCCGGCACGGAGCGTATCCGCCGTGTCGCCAATATCGTGCGCCGCCAGCAGGCCGCGGGGCATGAAGTCGCCGTGGTGGTGTCCGCGATGGCGGGCGAGACTGACCGGCTGGTGGGCTTCTGCCGCGAGGCGAACCCGCTTTACGATCCCGCCGAATACGATGTGGTGGTCTCTTCAGGCGAACAGGTGACGGCGGGCCTGCTCGCGCTCACGCTGCAGGGCATGGGCTGCAAGGCGCGCAGCTGGCTGGGCTGGCAGCTGCCGATCCAGACCGACGATGCCCATGCCAAGGCCCGGATCGAAGAGATCGATTCGGATGGCGTGCTGGCCTCCATGGCCAAGGGAGAGGTCGCGGTGTTCCCCGGCTTCCAGGGCATCGGCCACGATGGCCGCGTGACCACTCTGGGGCGCGGCGGGTCCGACACCTCGGCAGTCGCGGTGGCGGCGGCGGTGAAGGCGGACCGCTGCGACATCTACACCGATGTGGACGGCGTCTACACCACCGATCCCCGGATCGTGGCCAAGGCGCGCAAGCTCACCCACGTGACCTACGAAGAAATGCTCGAACTGGCCTCGGTCGGTTCGAAAGTCCTGCAGACCCGCTCCGTCAGCCTTGCGATGAAGGAGAATGTGCGGGTGCAGGTGCTGTCATCCTTTGTCGATGACGATGCCCCGCTGGCAGACGATCTGCCCGGAACGATGATCGTCGGGGACGACGAACTGGCCCAGATTCAAGAGGACCTCGATATGGAACGTCAGATGATCACCGGCATCGCCGCCGA
>JAUIFP010000084.1 GCA_030430365.1 Alphaproteobacteria bacterium
GGATAACCCATATCCTCGTAATATTTGGCGGCACAGGCGAGCAGGAACGTATCGTGACGCCCCACGGTGTCGCGGATCACTTCCACCAGCGGCACCATCCGATCGTCGAAATATTTCGCGTGCAATCCCGGCAGCGAGAAAGAAGACCCCATCAAGGTGCGGGTGGTTGTGGCGTCGAGGCCGTGCTCTTCACCCTGCTCCAGGGCATCGGCGTCGAAAGCAAGGAAATCGGAGCACTGCTTGCCGTCGACATCGATGATCTGGATGTAGTCGCCCTTCTTGACCTCGTAGGCCGCAGCAGTCGCCGCATTGATCCGCACATCCAGCTTCGGCGGTGCAAGCGGCGGTGGCAGCTGCCCATAGATCGCATCGGCCCGCACAACCTCGACAAACAGAGCGGTTGCCGTGTCTTGCGCATCGGGCTCCATGGCCTTGCCGGGAACATGCAGCGAGAGCTCCATGTCACACTCGGCCACGAAAGTTTCCCCTGCTCCGGCCTCTGTCCGTTCATCGAACAGAATGGCAGCAGCGCTCCCCCGCGACGGGTCGATCCCCTGCACTCCGAGCGGAGGCAGCGCATCGGCCTTGGGTGAAGAGAGAAGGCCGACCTGACCACCCTCGGGATTGCTGAAGGTCACCTTGTCGCCAGCGAAGACGCGCAGATCGAGCGTCTGCGAAGGCGGAACCACAAACAGCTCCGTCTTCCCATCCGCCCGTCTAATCTGCTCGATAAGCGACACGTGCGTTCCTCAGGCCGCGTCGTTCACGCTGAGATAGGTCTCAAGCGAATCGTCGAGCGCGTCCTTCCACGGCGTGTGGTGCACCGGCGCCATCGTACCCGTGATCACCGACTTGTAGCTGTTGTCGCGGAACTTCATGATGTCGTCCGCCTTGTGCTGCTTCCATTCGAAGAAGGCCTGGCAGGCACCATCCACATCGAAGCTTGGATAATCCGTCTCGGCGATCAGTTCCTTCACATAGTCGCCCTGATACTGGATCGCATATTTCGAAGAAGGATCGGCGTCTTCCCGCTCCTCCCGCTCCTTCACGTCGTCGAGCAGGACCTGCTTGTCGGCAGGGATTTCGATCTTGCCCATGATGGCATCGCGAACCCACCAGGCCTGGGCATCGAACATGTTGAAGGTGAACCACTGGTCCTGCATGCCGAGGTAGAACATCTTGGTGTTGTGGACGTAGACCACGCCCTTGTAGAGATCGTGCGTGGCAAGCCGGTTGGCCGTCTTGAGGCGCAGATCGTCAGGCAGGAAGTTGAAGAAGTGCTTGTAGCCGGTGCACAAGATGATCGCATCGACCTTCTTGCTGGTGCCGTCCTTGAAATAGGCGGTGTTGCCGTCGACCTTCACCAGTGCTGGGACTTCTTCCCAATTGTCCGGCCAGTCGAACCCCATCGGGGCCGTACGGTGCGCCACGGTCACTGACTTGCAGCCATATTTCCAGCATTGCGAACCGATGTCTTCCGCCGAATAGGACGTGCCCAGTATCAGGATATCCTTGTCTCTGAACTCTCGCGCATCGCGGAAGTCATGCGCATGCAGGACGCGTCCGTTGAACGTGTCGAAGCCTTCGTAATAAGGGACATTCGGCGTCGAGAAGTGGCCCGATGCGACGATGACGTAGTCGAACTCTTCCCTGTAGGTGTGGTCCTTGTCGTAATCGTGCACCGTGATCGTGAACATCTCGGTTTCGGGATCATATTCGACCCAGCGAATGACCGAATTGAAGCGGATCATGTGGCGTACGCCGGCTTTCTCTACCCGGCCCTGGATGTAATCGAACAGGACGGCGCGCGGCGGATAGGAAGCAATCTGCTTTCCAAAATGCTCTTCAAAGGAATAGTCGGCGAATTCCAATCCTTCCTTTGGGCCATTCGACCACAGATAGCGGTACATTGAGCAGTGAACGGGCTCTCCATGCTCATCGAGACCGGTGCGCCAGGTGTAGTTCCACAAGCCGCCCCAATTGGACTGCTTTTCGAAACAGACGATCTCGGGGATTTCGGCACCCGCCCGCTTTGCGCTTTCAAACGCACGCAGCTGAGCCAACCCGCTAGGACCGGCGCCAATGATCGCAACTCTCTGAACCACTAAATTTCCCCTGATTCGAACTTACCGTGTGTGGAAGCTTATTTTCGTGAGAGGAAACCCTTCTGTCAAATAGGGCAAGGCGCGAAATGCCCTCTTTCAAGAAAATGTTGCCCCCTATTCGTCAGATTGCATGCCCACTCACTGTTCTCGTGAAGCACATAATATTCCTCATAGGCAAATCCTGCGCCATAATCTATGGCATTCACACGGAAAAAGAGGACCCGATATGACGAACTCCTGGAGAACAACCCCGCTAGCCGACCGGCACCGCGCCCTCGGCTCCGATCTGGAAGACTGGATCGGCATGCCCACGGCATGGACATACGACAAGCCGCTGGCGGACGACCATGTGGCGATCCGGACCAAGGCAGGCCTGATGGATGTCTCCGGCCTCAAGAAGCTGCATCTGGTCGGCCCCCACGCGTCGTCGATCCTGGATCATCTGACGACTCGCAACGTGGAAAAGATCACGCCCGGAAAATCCGCCTATGCGACATTCCTGAATGACGACGGCAAGTTCATCGACGACGCCCTGCTCTACCGGACTGGACCGAATAGCTGGCTGGTCGTGCATGGCGGAGGCAAGGCGCATGAGAATATTGCCGCCTATGCTGCAGGCAAATCGGTTGCCCTGCTGTTCGACGACGACATGCAGGATCTCTCGCTGCAAGGGCCGACCGCGGTCGACTATCTGGCCAAGCACGTTCCGGGCATTCGCGATCTCAACGCGTTCCGGCACATCCAGACGACGCTTTTCGGCAAGCCGGTGATGATCTCGCGCACCGGCTATACCGGAGAGCGCGGCTACGAAATCTTCTGCCGTTCCAAGGACGCCCCGGAAATCTGGGACACGATCGTCGAAGAGGGCGCGGAAATGGGCATCGTCCCAGCTGCATTCGCCACGCTCGACCTTCTGCGGGTTGAAAGCTACCTGCTGTTCTATCCGTTCGACAATTCGGAGATGTTCCCCTTCGAAGACGAAGGCCCCGGCGACACTCTGTGGGAGCTTGGCCTGGACTTCACCGTCAGCCCCGGCAAGACCGAATTCCGCGGCTCCGAGGCGCATTACCGGGCGAAGGGCAAGGAACGCTTCAAGATCTTCGGCGTGGAAGTGGATTCGACCGAACCGGCCGAAGGGGGCGACACGCTTCACATCGGCGATGAGCAGGTCGGCGTGGTCACCTGCGGCATGGTTTCCACGCTGACGGGCAAATCGATGGCGATCGCCCGCCTGGACGTCGACGTTGCCGTTCAGGGCACAAAGATGGAACTGCGCGGCAGCATGACTGCACCTGCCATGGCGCACACATTGCCCTTCGACGATCCGGACAAGAAGAAGCGCACCGCCAAGGGCTGATCGCCCGGCGGCAAACTACCCTGAATGCAATTAGGGGCGGCCAGCATTGCTGACCGCCCCTTTTTTGTGATGTGAATTTACGACCTTGGGCTTCGACGTTGCAGTTGCTGACTAATTCGAAATCCAACGCTCTGGACGCATCACGCGGCCAGACAAGTGCGCCGGCCCCGTCATCGAGCGGGGGCCGGACGCAAATTCAAACCTACTTCGCTTCCTTCTCTGCGGCTTCATAGGCATGCTTCTCATGCCTCCAGCCGCCGACAATCGCCACTGCAATGCAGAGCAGGCACAGGACGATCCAGATCCATTCGGCACTGGTCGCGCCGGTATAGAAAGCTCCGGTGATCCCGTCCCAGCTTGTCGCTTCAAATGGTGCTTCCACAATCTTTCTCCTTGTTAGGGGGAGCTCACTCGGCCGGGCTCGTGCTCATGTGCAGGCCTTCGGGATAGGCGGAGGCAGGAACCTTCACCTTGTCCAACCCGATGATTTCCGACGATTCCGGTACCCGCAGCTGCCCCGTAACTTTCAGCAGCAGCGAAATGAGGTAGCCGGGCACAAAGCCAAGCGCGCCCATCACAACCAGACCGATGATCTGGCCGAAGAAGGATGTGGTCACCACATCTTCACCGAACATCGCGGGATAACCCTGCGCCGCGATACCGACGGCCAGGAGGCCCCATGCGCCCAGGAAACCGTGGACGGTGACGGCGCCGACTGCATCGTCGATGCCGCGCTTTTCGATGAAGGTTGCCACGAACGGCATCATGGAAGCGCCCAGGAAGCCGATGATGAACGCCATCGGCGGATACCAGACATCCAGGCCTGCAGCGCAGGAAATGATGCCGCCCAGCGCACCGGACATCATCCAGAACGGATCGCGCGTCATCATCCAGGCACCGATGATACCGCCGGAGAAGCCCATCAGCGTGTTGAACGTCATGCCCGAAATGGTCATCGGCGTGCCGTAGATGCTGGTCTCGATCGAGCCCGAATAGCTCCAGGCTTCGCCCGGTACGATCACACAGCCCATCAGGAAGCCCCAGAAGCCGGCGATGATCAGCATGAGTCCGATCAGAGTCATCGGCATGGAGTGCCCCGGTATGTGATTGGCCGTGCCGTCGGGATTGAACTTGCCGATACGCGGGCCGAGATTGATCAGGACGCCAAGGGTGAAGAGCCCCGCGACCATATGGACGACGCCGGCAGCACCGAAATCGTGATAGCCGAACTTCGTCACCAGCCAGCCATCGCCATGCCAGCCCCAGGCCGCAGCGAGAATCCAGACGAACGCGCCGAGCGCGATGGCGAGAACCACGAAACCGGTCAGCTTGATACGTTCGATAACTCCGCCGGACATGATAGATGCCGTAGTGGCGGCAAACATCACGAACGCCCCCCAGAAAACGCCGTTCGCCCGATCGTCTAGATTGGGGCCCATATAGGCGCTGGTGGGGAAAGCCACGTCATTCGCATAGGCCAGCCCGGAAATGGCGAGCGCCCCTTCCGAGAGCGTCAGTCCGGTCGGGAATGCCCAGTAAATCCACCACCCGACAAAGTAGAAGAACGGCACGATCATCGCGAAAGCGAGGATGTTCTTGATGCCTGACGCAAGCGCGTTCTTCGACCTGGATGCCCCCATTTCATAGGCCAGGAAGCCTACGTGGATGAGGATCATCAGTGGAATTGTGAGGAAATAGAAGGTTTCCGAAAACGTGGTTCCGAGCGACCCTGCCTTCGCCACTGTCTCGGTTAGGGTGGACATGTCCGCTTGCACTGCGCTGCTCCCTTTGGCCAGCAATTGGTAAACATCGCCCAATGGCAACCCTCTCCACGAGCGCGCCATCGGCGGTCTGCGGAGTTCTTGGGGCTATGTGTCCAGCCAAGCTTTAAACGGATCAGATCGCTCTGCTCGCGCTGCCTGAATGCCGCGCCGCGAATGAAATGACCGCCCCCTCAGCTAAGGAACAGCAGCCCCTACCCCCACTCTTCGCATACGCAGCATTTATGCGCTGCAGTCAACAAATTTTCTTCGTAGGAATATTTAACTAAATCCGAAGATGGCCATACGAAGATTTGGAACGTGCGCGCTGCAGCCAGCGCCGCTGGCTGGGCCCTCACTTCAACTTGATGGCGAAGTGCTTCAGCACCGGCTCCACGATCTTCCATTCGCCCTTGAAGTCCGCCTCGACACTGAAGGCATCGCCTGGTGACACGGTCACAGTCTCGCCGCCATCGGGCGTAATTTCGATCAGGCCTTCGATCAGATGCACGAATTCATAGGCGGCATATTCCGCGCGATAAGTGCCGGGCGTGGCCCGCCAGGTCCCCGCAATCAGCGATCCATCGGGGGCGCTGTATTCGATCCATGTCGTCATCGTCGGCGACCCGTCCACCGGCGTCCAGCCGTCAAGATCGGTGGTAATGGGTTCAACGCCGTCCAGGCTGTGCTTCACGATCGTCACATTCGGCTCCACTTTATTCAGGCATGTCGGACAAAGGCAGGATGGTGGCAGGATCGGTGTTCTTCAGGAACTCATACGCCGTCACTGCAACCGGCTCGCTCGGATCGCGCTCGACGCCCCAGGGAACGACTTCGCGCAATGCGGAGAGTGCCGCTTCGGGGGCTACGCCGAAGTTGCGGCTTTCGTCCTGCTTGCGCCGCAGTTCCATCCAATAGGCTGCGGTCAGCATATCCTGCGCCAGGATATTGTAGGTCACGTCGGTGGCTGCGCGCGCCCGCGCGACTTTCAGCCGCCCTTGCCCCTGCAGATCCTCGACCGTTGAAATGATGGCCATTCCGGCAGGAGGCACCGCGACAGAGAGCCCCTGCAGTTCCTGCCAGCTATCCGTGACCAGCTTGATGTGCCCGGTTGGTGGAGCCGCTGCCAGCTCCTCCTCCGTGAAAACCTCTTCGGGGCGGACCACCGTGAAGAAACGATTGACGAAGCGATCCGTCCGCAACGCAACGGCTACGCCCATATTGGCCAGGGCATTGGTGAAGGCTTCCACCGAATTGGCAATCGGATACCAATCCCAATTGGCATTGGAGAACGCATAGCCGCCGCGGCCATCGCTATGCGGACCGCCTTCGATCCGGAACTTCATCGCATAGGGGCTGTCCAGCCCAGGGGCATCGCCAGGTTCGTAATCCAGGGCGATGACCGGATTGTGATCGGAGCGGTTGAGCTGGATCGAGACGACCTCGTTCAATTCACCCCATGCGTGCCAGGCAGAGCCTTGCCGGATGGCGGAAGCGCGCAGGCTTTCGGGATCCTGGATGATCCGCGCGTCGTCGACTTCGAACAGGTAGCTGCCTTCCAGCGCTTCCAGCACACGCGATGCCTGCCAATTGAGCCAGGGGAAAGGCTGGTTGTCCTGAACCGGCGCCAGCAGCGGCGTGACAGAGGAGTTCATGCCATTGAGATCCATGGCATAGACGATATCCGCCCATTCGAGCAGCTTGCGCGCATCATGCACGACCAGAGCCGCCTGACCGGTTACCCACGCATTGGTGGTCGTCACCGTGCTATCGCCCGGAGCGGGCTTGAGCGGCGGAATGCCCGCCTTGCGCAGCGCCTCGGACGCCTTCATCCGGACGCCCTTGTAATAGACATCGCCGGAGCCGACCAAGGCGCCATTGATGTTGCTGTTATAGGGGCCATCGGCCTCACCGGTGCCGCCGAGACTGCGCACCACGGGAGTGATCTGCGCATTGATCAGGGCGACCAGCGTTTCGAGCAACTGCGGACTTCCGGCTTCGTAAGTCAGGCCATTGGCCCGAACCACCATTTGTGCGCGCGTAATTTCCTCTTGGGACACTTCGGGCCCCGCGCCCGATCCGGCACCAGCCTTGAACCGGGCCAGAGTGCTCGCCTCCAGCTCGGGCCGGTTTTCATCGGACATGGGATCGCCGGTAAACTTCACCTGTTCCCGATTGGCACCCGATCCCCGGTTGAAGAGATAGATCGGAACGCCTTCCGCCGCGCCCTGCAGCATCAGCCCGTGGGTCAGCCTGGCGCGCTCCTTCGCTTCGACCGACACGGAAACCTTCGCACCGTGCCGGGCCACCAGCACAACCTGGTCCGCCGTCAGGTCGTCGCCCGTCAGGACGACTTCCTGATCCGCCGCCGTTACCTCAATGGGCTGATATGCCGATGCCTGGGCATAGGCTTGGGCGCTGGACAGCAGAGCCGCAGCCAGGAAAACAAGCCCCGCCCCTGCTGCCTTGAATCGATTGAGCGAAATCTGCGCAAGCATCGGAGCGATCCCCTTCAAAGCCCGACTGGCACTTACTCTCCGACGACCGGAATGGACTTGCCGGAAGGCATTGGCGGGTTCTCGACGATGAATTGGCTCGCCGGCGTAACCTTCATGAATTCATAGACCGTCTGCCCATAAGGCTGGGTCGGACGCTGCCCGTCTGGCGCCTTGAGCGGCACGACCGCGCGCAAGGCTGCGTGGGCAGCCGTGGGTGCCGGGCCGAAATTGCGGCTGGGATCCTGCGCCTTGCGCACATCCATCCAGAAAGCGTTCATCATCAAATCTTGCGCGACCAGGTGCATGCCAACATCCACCGCGGAAGTCGCATGATCGAGCTTGAGCCGCGTATTGGCTTCCAGATCCTCGACCGTCGAAACAATCGCCTGGCCCTGGGGAGTGAGCGGGACCATGTAAGTCGCCATTTCCTGCCACAGATCCACCGGGAGATAGCCGCCGCCGCTTGGCGCGGACCACATCTCTTCCTGGCTCATATCCAGAACTTCGCCGGGGCTGACGACCGTGAAGAACGGGTTGGAGAAGCGGTCGATACGCAGAACCACTGCAATGCCCATATTCGCCAATGCGAGGGTGAATGACTCGATGTCATTGGCGAGCGGATAGGGATCCCAGTTCGCGTTGGAGAAGATGTAGCCCGACTTGCCGCCCGAAAGCTCCCCGCCTTCGACATAGAACTTCATCATATGCGGGCTGGAAAGTTCCCAGCTGCTGTCCGGCGTCAGACCGGGGCGAACCGCGGGGTTGTGATCGGAAACATTCATGGAAATGAGCGTGGCGTCTCTCAGCCGGCTCCATGCTTCCCAGGCGGAACCCTGCCGCTGCGAGGATGCACGCAAGCTGAGCGGATCCTGGATGATGCGCTGCGGATCGTCCTCCAGCAGGTAGCTGCCGCGCAGCATCTTGAGAACGCGCTCTGCATCCCAGTTCAGCCATTCGAACGGTCTGTTCGACTGCACAGGCATCGAAATCGGCGTGACCGAACTGTTCATGCCGTTAAGCGCCATCGCGTAACTGACATCGGTCCAGTCCAGCAATTGCTTGGCGTCCGCCACCAGCAGCGCGGAGCGCGCAATGGCATAGGCATTGGTGCTGACCAGCGCGGCATCGTCGGCACCGAAGGGCTGGAGCGGCTTGAGCCCGGCCTTCTTGAGCGCCTCGCTCGCAGGCATGCGGCTGCCCTTGTAATAAACTTCGCCCGAGCCAACCATCGCGGCACCGATATGGCCGAGAATGGCGAGATCGCCCTCGCCCAGCGTGCCGCGCGAATTGACCACCGGCGTGATCCCGGCATTGATCAGATTGACCAGCGCATCCGTTAGATCCGGGCTGGCCGCCTCATAGCTCATCGTGTTTGCGCGGATCGCCATCATCGCGCGTACGACAGCCTCGTCCTCGACTTCCGGCCCGTAGGCTCCGGTGGCCCCCGCCTCGAACCTGGCGAGCTGGCGTGCTTCCAGCAGAGCCTTGTTCTCGGGCTCCATCGGGCTGCCTTCGAAAATGCTGACTTCGCGCTGCGATCCCGCACCGCGATTGAACCAGTAGATCGGCATACCCTCGGCCGCGCCCTGAAGCAGCAGCCCATAGGCATCCGCGGAGCGCTGGCGCGCTTCGGGACTTAGCTTAACCTTGGCGCCATGGCGGGCGATGAGAACGACCTGCTCGATCGTCATGTCGTGCCCGGTCAGCGTAATGGTTTCTTCGACACGGTCGTAAGTAATCGGTTGATAGAGCGCTTCGTTGGCCAAAGCTGCCGAAGGTTGAAGCCCGATGACCGAACACGCCATCAACGCTGCTGCAATATACTGCCGGGTACGCTTCACCTTCATGCTCCTCTTCAAAGGCAATGCAGGAGGCTTAACGCACTCCCGCACCGCAAATATTAGCCGGAGAGATCTGCGGGCCCGGAGCAAATGCCCCGAGCCCGCATCGTTCCCCTCTTAGAAATCGCGCCTGATCTCCACGCCGAATTCGGCGGGGCGACCCGGTACGTAGCTGTCGATGCCCATACCACCGCCGTAGTTGCGGCTGATCTCGACATATTCGTCCAGGATGTTGGTACCCCAGAGCGAGAAGGTCCACGGGCTGTCGAGGTCCGGCGTGAAGTCGATGCGTCCGCCAAGCAGGCCGTATGACGGCGTGTAGCAGCTGCCGATCGGGTTACAGGCCGGCTTCTTGTCCACGAACCGCCAGTTTGCACTGAAGGTGAGCATCGCATCCGA
>JAUIFP010000085.1 GCA_030430365.1 Alphaproteobacteria bacterium
CACGCTCTTGGAAAAAGTGCCGATCACGAAATCGACATCGTCCAGCACGCCCTGTTCTTCCGCCACGCCGCGGCCATTGGGGCCGATGAAGCCCATCGAATGCGCTTCGTCCACCAGCACCATCGCGCCGTATTTCTTGGCGACGGCGATCATCTCCTTCAGCGGGGCGATGTCGCCCAGCATGGAATAGACGCCTTCCAGCACCACAAGCTTGCCCGCGCCTTCCGGGATGCGCCTCAGGCGCTTTTCCATCGCTTCGATATCGTTGTGCTTGAAGGGCACGATCTGCGCATTGCCCAGCGCGCAGCCGTCCCAGATGCTGGCATGGCTGTCGATATCGAGGACGATGTAGTCCTCCTTGCCGGCGATGGTGGAAATGATCCCCAGATTGGCCTGGTAGCCGGTGGAAAACACCATGGCGTGATCCATGGCGTAGAACTCCTTCAGCGCTTCTTCGCACTCCTTGTGGCCCTGATACGTGCCATTGAGGACGCGGCTGCCCGTGGTGCCCGATCCGAAATTGTCCAGCGCGGACTTGCCGGCCGCGATCACGTCCGCGTCGAAGGTCATGCCCATGTAATTATAGGTGCCCAGCAGGATCGTTTCGCGCCCGTTGCAGATCGCCTGGGTGGGGGAGAGCACTTTCTCCATCACCAGGCTGAACGGATCGGTCACGCCGCTGGAAAGCAGCGTTTCGCGCTGCTGGATGATCCCATCGAACTTGCTGAACAGGTCGCCCTGGCTCATCGTTTCGTCCCCGGCCAAGTTTTCGCCAACCATGTCGTTCATCGAAAGCTCAATCGTCCTGGAGCTTGCACACGGCATCGATCAGCTGGCCGAAATTCTCGATCTCCGCCTGCTGGTTCATGCTGATGATGATGTCGAATTCGTCTTCGATCGCGGCGACGAAATCCATCACCGTGAGGCTGTCGAATTCCAAGTCACCGGCAAAGGTGCTGGCATCGGTGATCGCCACGTTCTTCTTGTTGAACGGCTCGATCAGAGAGCGGATGCGGGTTTCGACTTCTGTGCGATCCATGGTGTTTATGCTCCTAGGGGGCGATTGCGGCGCAAAAGGGGCGGGGCAGGGGCAATGTCAAGCCTCGCCGCGCAGCCATGCCCATTACAGTAACGCGCTTACCGCGCGCATGAACGGCCCGATCGATACCGGCTTGGCCAGATAGCCTTCCGCCCCGGCATCGCGAATGCGCTCCTCGTCGCCCTTGCCGGCATAGGCGGTGACGGCCAGCACCGGGATGGCGCGCAAAGCGGCATCGGCCTTCAGCTGGGCGATCAGGTCCAGCCCGGAAACATTGGGCAGCTGGATATCCATGATCACCAGATTGGGCACGAATTCGCGCGCCTTGTCGATCGCTTCCAGCCCGTCTGCCACCGGCGCCACGGCAAAGCCGCCCGCGGTCAATACGTCGCAGAACAGCTTCCGGTTAAGATCGTTGTCCTCGACAACGAGGATTCTCTTTGCCACTGGCCTTGTTCCCCTGGGCCGAAACGCATTGGGCCCATGATCTAGGATTTCGCAGAGGTGCTGACAATTCCCGGCAAGCCCCAATCCCCCGGCCAACAGGATGCGCAGACCCTGGCGCTGAATGCGCTGGGCTGGGTGCTGGCGGAAGAAGACCGGGCTTCGCGGCTGCTCTCGCTGACCGGGCTCACGCCCGAAAGGCTGCGCGAAGGGCTGGGCGATCCGGCCGTGCTGGTTGCGGTGCTGGAATTCCTGGCCAATCACGAGCCCGACATGCTGGCCGCCGCCGATGCGCTGGGCGTGGAGCCCGCGGCACTGGCCGATGCCGCGGCGAGGCTGAACCGGTGAGCCGGCCGCTGATCGTTTCCGATTGCGACGAAGTGCTGCTGCACATGATCGCCCATTTCCGGGATTATCTGGGCGAGGAACATGCAGTCGATTTCCATTGGGAAGGCGGCAGCTTCGGCAAGTCGATGCGTTTTCGCGACGGCGGGGATGTCGTGCCGGAAACCGAGATGTGGCGCATGCTCGACCTGTTCTTCGATACCCAGATGGACCGGCAGACGCCGATCGCGGGCGCGGTGGAAGCGATGGGCGAACTGGCCGAACATGCCGATGTCGTGATCCTGACCAATCTGAAGGATTTCCGGATGGAAGGCCGCACGCAGCAGCTCGCGCGGCTGGGGATCGATGCGCGGGTGTTCACCAATCAGGGGCCGAAGGGCCCGGCGCTGAAGGCGATTATCGAAGAATACCGGCCCAGCCGGGCCTTCTTCATCGACGATATCGCCCAGCACCACGCCTCCGTGGCGGAGGATGCAGGCCATGTGACCCGGCTGCATTTCGTGGGCGAACCGATGCTTTCGCCGCATGTCGATTGCGCTTTCGAAGCCGGGCATGCCCATGCCAGGATCGACGAATGGTCCGCCGCTCTGCCCTGGCTGATCGAACGGATAGAAGAGGAGAAGTGATGAGCGTCCAGGCCCGCCTCGAGGAATTGGGGATCGCCTTGCCCGAACCGGCCGCCCCGGTGGCCAGCTATGTCCCGGCGGTGGTGTCGGGCGGGCTGATGCATGTCTCCGGCCAGCTGCCCTTTATCGACGGCGCGCTGGTCACTGGCCGGCTGGGCGACGATGTCGGCTTGGAACGGGGCGCGGCCGCCGCGCGGGCCTGCGCCTTGATGATCCTGGCCCAGGCCAAGGCGGCGCTCGGCTCGCTCGACCAGGTGGAGCGGATCGTCAAGCTGGGCGCTTTCGTCAATTCCACGGCCGATTTCACCGATCAGGCCAAGGTCGCCAATGGCGCGTCGGAACTGATGTTCGAAGTGCTGGGCGAAGCCGGGCGCCATGCCCGCAGCGCCGTGGGCGTGCCGGTGCTGCCGCTGGGCGCGGCGGTGGAAGTGGATGCGATCATTGCCGTCAAGGCGGGGTGATCCTCTGCCGCCAGCCTGGCTGACGCAGCAGGACTATGCGCATCGTGGGTTGCATGGTGGCGACATCGGCGGACGCCTGCTGCCGGAAAACTCCCCATCCGCCTTTGCCGCCGCGATCGCGCGCGGCATGGGGATCGAATGCGATATCCAGCGCAGCCGCGACGGCCAGGCGATGGTGTTCCACGATTGGGAGCTGGACCGGCTGACGGGCGAAAGCGGCCCGGTTGCATCGCGCGATGCGGCGGAGCTTTCCCGGATCGCACTGACCGGCAGTGACGATTGCATTCCCCGCCTCGCCGACGTGCTGGCGCTGATCGCCGGGCAGGTTCCGCTGCTGATCGAGATCAAGTCGAAGCGCGGTTACGACGTGGCCCAAAGCTGTGCCGCCGTGGCGCGGGAGCTGGCGGGTTATGCCGGGCCGCACGGGGTGATGAGCTTCGATCCGCGCGTCGGGCGCTGGTTTGCGCGCCACTCGCCCGATACGCCGCGCGGGCTGGTGGTGACCGAAGAGAATGATTGGGGATTGATGGGCCGCATCCGCCGCTGGCTTTGGCTGCGCATTTCGCGCCCCGATTTCCTGGCTTACGATATTCGCGACTTGCCCAGCCCCTTCGCCTCCGCCTGGCGCGCGCAGGGGATGCCGCTGCTCAGCTGGACGGTCCGCTCGCCCGAACTGCGCCTGCGCGCTTCGCGCCATGCCGATGCTCCGATCGCGGAAGGCGGCGGCGTGCAATAGGGCGCGACCAAGGAACATCGACAGATACCCCCCGCCATCGCTACACTCGCCGCATGAGCGAACAGCCGACTCTCACCGCCCGAATCGCCCCTGCGGTCGGTGATCTTCCGCAGGATGAGTGGGATGCGCTTGCCGGCAGTGACAATCCCTTCATGTCGCACGCCTTCCTCACCGCGCTGGAGGATTCGGGCAGTGTCGGGGAAGGAACCGGCTGGGCCCCGGTCCCGATCGTGATCGAAGGGGCCGATGGGCGGCTGGCCGCCGCACTGCCATCTTATGCCAAGGGCCACAGCCAGGGCGAATATGTGTTCGATTACGCCTGGGCCGATGCCTGGCAGCGTGCGGGCCATGCCTATTATCCCAAGCTGCAGATTGCCGCGCCGTTCACGCCGGCCACCGGGCCGCGCCTGCTGCTGCGCGACATCACTTTGGCCACGCCGATCCTTCGGGCTGCCGAAACGCTATGTGTCCGAGAGGACTTTTCTTCCGCCCATGCGACCTTTGTCGAACCGGCGCAGCTGCCCTTGTTCGAAGAGGCGGACTGGCTGCTGCGCAGCGACATCCAGTTTCACTGGGAAAACAAGAATTACGGCAGCTTTGAGGATTTTCTGGGCGCGCTCGCTTCGCGCAAGCGCAAGGCCATCCGCAAGGAACGCAAGGCGGCGCAGGAAGGCGTGGAGATCCGCAAGCTCACCGGCGATCAGATCCGCCCCGAACATTGGGACGCCTTTTGGTTCTTCTATCAGGATACCGGTGCGCGAAAATGGGGCACGCCCTATCTGACGCGCGAGGCGTTCGACCTGTTTGGAGAGCGGATGGGGGACAAGGTCCTGCTGGTCCTGGCCTATATGGATGAGGAGCCGATTGCAGGCGCGCTCAACTTCATCGGCGGAAGCGCGCTTTACGGGCGCTATTGGGGCTGCAGCGTGGACAAGCCCTTCCTCCATTTCGAGCTGTGTTACTATCAGGCGATAGACGCGGCGATCGAACGCGGATTGTCGCGGGTGGAGGCGGGCGCCCAGGGCGGGCACAAGCTTGCCCGCGGATATGAGCCGGTACAGACATGGTCGGCGCATTGGATTGCCGATCCGGGCTTCCGGGCGGCGGTGGCCGATTTTCTGGAGCGCGAACGCGCCGGGATTGCGGCCGACCAGCTCTTCCTGGACGGAAGAACGCCCTTCAGGAAAGGATAGGCCGGGCCGGTTTTTTCGGTTGGCTTCAGGCGGCCTTGCTGGCTCCGGAAGCAAGCCATTGGCGGGCACGCCGCTGTGCTTCGGCGATTTCCCGGGCAGTCATTTCGTCCGAGATGTCGGCGCGGCAGAAAGCGGCTTCTTCATGCCCCTGCGCGGCGGCAAGGTTGAACCACTTATGCGCTTCGATCAGATCGCAATCCACCCCGTGGCTGCCGGTCGAATAGGCAACGCCCAGATCGAACAAGGCGCCGATTTCCCCCGCTGCCGCTGCGGCCAGGCAGGTTGCAACCAGCATATCGGCTGCGTGTACATTGGCGGTATTTGCCGGAACGGCGCCGCCGGTATCTTCGACCAGGTTGAGCCCCATGATCTTTACCCCTCATGATCGGCAACCCCCCGTTGCCGCTGAAGTGGACTTTCCCCCGTCATGGTCAACAAATGGTTAACGGCCCCGCGATTTTGTCATCCGTCAGGCAGCCTGGATTTCGGCAGGGCGGAAATAAGATTGTCACATTGTGCCAATAGCCGATTAAGTAGCATTGATGCTTGTGCGTGCTTTGGCCTGTCCGTATAGGCGCGCCCAACCAGACCGGACGGCGCCACTGAAAATATTCGGGGCGAGCGGGGATAAAGCCCGGTTTCCAGGTGAGAGGAACACAAACGGAGAATCCGTGAATGGCTTCGGTTGCCGGCAACGATATCGATATTCTGGCCAAGGCGCGGCGCTCGCTGGACAGCGAGTATACGCCTTCGGACAATGAAGAATATATGAGCGACAAGCAGCTCGATTACTTTCGGCTGCTGCTTGTGGAATGGAAAAAATCAATCTTGTCCGCCGCGGAAGGGACCCTGCAATCGCTGCAGGATGGCCCGATCCGCGAGCCCGATCTGAACGACCGGGCTTCGAGCGAGACCGATTGGGGCATAGAGCTCAGGACCAGGGACCGTCAGCGCAAGCTGATTGCCAAGATCGATTCCGCTTTGCGGCGGATCGATCACGGCGAATATGGCTATTGCGAAGTCACCGGCGATCCCATCGGCCTGAAGCGCCTGATCGCGCGTCCGATCGCAACCATGACGGTCGAAGCGCAGGAAGCGCATGAGCGGCGCGAAAAGGTCTCTCGCGACGATTGATCGGCCGCTTCGCGGTGCACCGGACGGCTGAATTCCACGGTGCATCGCGATTAATGCTTTATTCGCCAGTTTTGCGTTAGACTTTCCCGCAAAGGCGCGCGATGCGCCTCACTAGGAATGCGGCGCAGCTTTCTGCGCCCAATTGACTGGACGATATTCGCATGAGTCGAACTGACGCACGCAAACTCCCCCGCAAGGATATGACGCTTTCGGCCACGCTGAAAGTGGAAGGGGACGCACCAGCCATCGAGCATCCGGTGAAAGTCCGCAATCTGTCTGCTGCCGGCGTGATGGCCGAAGGGGATGCCCCTGTAGAGCCGGGATCGCTGGTTTCCGTCGAATTGCAGGATATCGGCTGGGTCGAAGGCCTGGTCGCCTGGAAGCAGGACAACCGTTTCGGCATCGCCTTTGCCAGCGACGTCGATCATCAACTTGCGAGAGCGCAATAGCGCCATTGATGCTTGCCGCGGCTCGGCCTACGGCAGGCTTCGATGGGTCATTCATCGCGTCTTCCGCTCTTGCGCGGGCTTGCCGTGCCGCTGCTGTTTCTTGCGGCCGCATGTGGACGCGGCACCGACGGGGCGCTTGAAGGCGCAATCATAGAATCCGCCGACAGCATGTTCGAGACCGGCCTGCGCCTGTCCGATGGCGGGCAGCTTGTGCGCGCCGCCACGGCCGAGGGGCTCGTCACGCTGAATGCCGAAGGGCAGGTGATCCCCGCGCTCGCCGATCGCTGGATCGTCACCGACGATGGGCGCAGCTATATTTTCCGTCTGCGCGACGGGACCTGGCAGGACGGTAGCGAGCTGACCGGGGATCAGGTGCGCGATCTCCTGCAGCGCCTTCTCCGCCAGCTTAGCGGAACGTCATTGGGCCGCGACCTGTCCCAGATCGACGAGATTCGCGCGATGGCGGGGCGGGTCGTCGAAATCCGGCTGAAAGGCCCGATGCCCGATTTCCTTCAGCTCCTGGCGCAGCCGGAGCTCGGGCTGATCCGCAGCGACGAGGGGCTGGGCCCGATGACTGTGCGGCGGGTCGACGATATTGCGGTCCTTTCCATGATGTCTCCGGAGAGGCGCGGTCTGCCGGTCGTCGAAGGTTGGGAAGAGGGCGTCCGCGAGCTGCGCATTCGGGCATTGCCTGCAGCACAGGCAGTGGAACTGTTCGATGACGGGATGGTCGATCTGGTGCTGGGCGGGCGGATCCAGGATCTGCCGCTCGCCGATACGGGGCCGCTGTCGCGCGGCACCGTGCGGCTGGATCCCGCGATCGGATTGTTCGGCCTGATGGTCGCGCAGCCGACCGGTTTCCTGGCCGACGAATCCGGCCGCGAAGCGGTTTCCATGGCGGTCGACCGCGACGCGCTGCTCGACCGGTTCAATGTCGGCGGGTGGAATCCCACGACACGGATCGTCGGCCCCGATCTCGCGAGCGATCTCGGCACGATCGGGGAGCGCTGGGAAGGCCTCTCGATCGAGGATCGGCGCGCAGCGGCGAGTGCCCGGGTTGCCGCCTGGCGGGAAACCAGCGGCGCGGAAGCCGCCGAACTCACGGTCGATCTGCCGGCTGGCCCGGGGGGCGACCTGCTGTTCGAAGGACTGGCCGCCGATATGGAGGAAATCGGGATCACGCTGCGCCGTGCGGGGGAGGACGAGCGGGCGCAACTGGTCCTGCTCGACCGGGTGGCGCGCTTCGCCAGTGCGCGCTGGTACCTCAACCAGTTCCATTGTTCCTTGCGGCGGGGGGTATGTTCCACCGCTGCCGATCGCCTGGTGGATGACGTCGTCGCCTCGCCCGATCCGGCCGAACGGGCGGCCTTGCTGGCCGAGGCGGAAGCCGAACTGACCGGGCTCAACGGCTTTATTCCCTTCGGTCAGCCGGTGCGCTTCTCGCTCGTGCGCGGGCGGGTCACCGGCTATGCGGCCAATCAATGGGCGTTCCATCCCTTGCCCGATCTGGCGGTGATCCCCAGATAGTCATTGCGGCAAGAAGGCGGTTCACAAAGGATCGCTGCCAATGCGCGCAAATGGGAGTTCACGCATGACCGAATCCCGGCGGCCCCGCCCGATGGGCGTTTCGATACCGGCAGGCACCGATCCCGCCTCCGTCCGTCAGCGCCTGGAAGCGATGGAAATGGTGCTGGAACGCAGTTTCGTGATCCCCGGCATCAACCGCCCGGTCGGCCTCGATGCGATCATCGGGCTCATTCCGGTGCTGGGCGATATCGTGGGCGCCGCGATGGGCAGCTATCTCCTGTGGGAAGCGCGCAATCTGGGAATGCCGAAATGGAAGCTGTGGCGCATGGGCGGCAATATCGCCTTCGATACGGCGCTCGGCGCGATTCCCCTTGCCGGCGACCTGTTCGACTTCTTCTTCCGTTCGAACACGCGCAATCTGCGCATCGTCAAGCGCCATCTCGACAAGCATCATCCCGCCAGCCAGGTGATCGAACAATAGCCAGGGCTGCGCGCCGAAAGGCTGCCTAAGCACTGCCTTGATGGGCCGCCACAGGCGAGGAAGCGGTTGGTATTGAGGCAGAGGCCGGCTGACGGAGCCCGGCTTCGATATGTTCGGCCAGGCGGATCGCCAGGGCAACCAGGGTAATCGTCGGGCTGTCGCTGCCCGCAGTTGGAAAGACGGAGCTGCCGGCGAGATAGAGGTTGCCGATGCCGTGGACCCGGCAATCGGCGTCTACGACACCGCGGGCCGGATCGGAATGCATGCGGGTGGTGCCCATATGGTGCCAGCAGCCCATGATATTTTCAGGCTGATCTTCGTGTTCCGGCGGGTCTTCGACCTTTGCCGCCACGCCCAGCTGGACGAGTTCGTCCGTCATCAGATCCCGAAGCGCGGCCAGATGCGCCCGGTCCTGCTCCGTCAGCCGCCAGTCTATTTCCACGATCGGTATGCCCAGGGCGTCCCGCTCCCGCGAGAGAGTGACCCGGCTATCGGGATTGGGGACCGGCTCGATGACGGATTCCAGCGACACTTCGCTTGTCGTCTTCAGTGAATTGAGCGTCAGCTCCGCCACTGTTTCCGCCGTGTTCCAGGCATTCCCCACCAGTGCCGGCACTTGCCGCAAGATATCCTGTGCCGTCCGCCGCAAGGGATAGCCGAAGATCCTGCGTCCTCTGACTGCGCGCTGGATGGCCTTCAGCGCGAAGAAGGATTTGGACATGTCGTTGGCGTTCCGGGCGACGAAATAGGTCCGCGAATTGGGCAGGCCCAGCCGCTCCTGCGCGGCGGGCGAAGGGGCCAGGTGGACCTCGATATTATGCTCGCTGCGCCTGCGGTGGAGCCGGTGCAAAGATGCGTCGTAAAGCGGGCGGTATTTGTTGGCGTCCGCCAGGGTCAGGCGCGCCGAACACACTCTGGGATGGTCCATGAAATAGCGGCCGACAAGGCCGTTCCCATTGCCGAGCCCTTCCGCCTGGACCTTGTCGGAGGCCAGCAGCAGCCGCGGATTCTCGATGCCGCCTGCCGCCAGCACCACGGATCTGGCGGTCACGTTGAAGGCTCTGCCGTCCAGCGTGCGGACCGCAACGCCTTCCACCTCGCGCGCATTCGGCGCGGCGAGGATTTCGGCAGCGTTGGCATAGAGCAGAACCCGCGGCCCCGACGCAGCTTCCAGCCGCGCGCGATACTCGGTCCCGAACCGGACGGGCGCGCTGATCTGGTCGAGCATGTTAGCAAGCGCGCTGCCATCAAGCTCCAGCAACTTGCAGCCCCGCGCGGCAATCGCTTCGGCCCAGGCTTCTGTGACATAGGGAGCATCAGGCAATCCGAGCCAGGCCTGGCTGCGCCGGTAGAACGGTTCGAGATCGTCCTTCCCGAAGGGCCAGCCGCTATGGGGCACCCATGGCCGTTCCTGAAAGTCCAGCTCGTCGAGCGGGTGGCACCAGCCGCCCCAGCAATTGGTGCTG
>JAUIFP010000086.1 GCA_030430365.1 Alphaproteobacteria bacterium
GGCTGCTTCGATGGGCAGTTTCCTGCTTGCAGCCGGCGAGCCGGGCATGCGGATCGCGCTGCCCAATGCGCGGATCATGGTCCACCAGCCGTCAGGCGGCGCGCGCGGCATGGCTTCCGATATCGAGATTCAGGCCAAGGAAATCCTGCGAATCCGGTCGCGGATGAACGATCTTTACGTCAAATATACGGGTCAGAGCTTGACCGACATCGAAAAGGCGCTGGATCGCGACACCTTCCTGGAAGCCGATGAAGCGATGAAATTCGGCATCGTCGATAAGGTTTTCGAAACCCGGCCGGAAACGGACACGACCGGCGAAGAGAGCGGATCAGGCGGCGCACCAGAGTAAATGCCGCAATTCCGGGGCGTTAACGGGTGCCAAAAGAGTGTAGCATTTTGGCAACCCTGTAGTTTCAGAGGACGGCAAGGGGCGAAGTCATATATGGCTCCATTGATTATCAACTTCGCCGGGTTACACTCGGCACCGAATCCCTCTTGCGTGATCAGGCAATGCACGTGAGACTGGTGAATCGGGAATATAAGGTATGACTAAATTGAGCGGATCAGACTCCAAAAGCACGCTTTACTGCAGTTTCTGCGGCAAATCGCAGCACGAGGTACGCAAGCTGATCGCAGGGCCGACGGTGTTCATCTGCGATGAATGCGTCGAATTGTGTAACGACATCATTCGAGAAGAAACCAAGGCGGGTATTGCCGGCAAGAAGGACGGCGGCGTTCCCACACCGAAGGAAATCTTCGAAACGCTGAATGACTATGTGATCGGGCAGGACCGCGCGAAGCGTGTGCTCTCGGTCGCGGTGCACAATCACTACAAGCGCCTGAAGCATGCCGGGAAGGCCGGCGATGTGGAACTGGCCAAGTCGAACATCCTGCTGGTCGGCCCCACGGGCTGCGGCAAGACGCTGCTCGCCCAGACGCTGGCGCGCACTTTCGATGTGCCTTTCACCATGGCCGACGCTACGACGCTGACCGAAGCGGGCTATGTCGGCGAAGATGTCGAGAACATCATTCTCAAGCTGCTGCAGGCCAGCGACTACAATGTCGACAAGGCGCAGCAGGGCATCGTCTATATCGACGAGATCGACAAGATTACGCGCAAGGCGGAAAACCCCTCCATCACCCGTGACGTGTCGGGCGAAGGCGTGCAGCAGGCGCTGCTCAAGCTGATGGAAGGCACCACCGCTTCCGTGCCGCCCCAGGGCGGACGCAAGCATCCGCAGCAGGAATTCCTGCAAGTGGACACGACGAATATCCTGTTCATTTGCGGCGGTGCGTTCGCCGGCCTGGAAAAGATCATTGCCGATCGCTTGCAGAAGCGCTCGATCGGTTTCGGTGCGCATGTCGCCGATCCGGACAAGCGCCAGGTGGGCGAATTGTTGCAAAAGGCCGAGCCGGAAGATTTGCTGAAGTTCGGGCTGATCCCCGAATTCGTAGGCCGTCTGCCGGTGATCGCTACGCTCAACGATCTCGATGTGGCGGCTCTGGTCGAAATTCTCAGCCAGCCCAAGAATGCGCTGGTCAAACAGTATCAGAAACTGTTCGAACTTGAGGATGTGGAACTGACCTTCACCGAGGACGCCCTCGAAGCCGTGGCCGACAAGGCCATCGCCCGCAAGACGGGCGCTCGCGGCCTGCGTTCGATCGTTGAGGGTATCCTGCTCGATACGATGTTCGACCTGCCTTCGATGGAAGGCGTGAGCGAGATCGTGGTCGACAGGGACGTGGTCGAAGGCCGCAAGGAACCTGTCCGCGTGCTCGGCGGTGACAAGAAGGAAGAAGAGGCGGCTTAACCTGCCGCATTCTTAGCGACTGCTTTGATTACAGCAGCCGGGTGCGTGTCAGTGCGCATCCGGCTGTATTTCTTTAGCCGGGGCGATTTTCAGCCGCGGCGTGCCTTGCTCTTTCCGCCAGTGCGAAAAGGCGTTCCTGCTTGTCCGGCGCGAGCACTTCGCGGAAATCGTAGTAGTTTTCAAACGCCGGAATTCCCTCTGGCAGCGCGACCCAGGGCATCTTGGTTTCGGTGAAGATCACGACATCCGGCGTCAGACTTCCGGGTTCGTCCAGCGTGCCGACACGCAGGCCCGCACCAAATTTGCCCAGACGCGCATAGTGGCTCCAAAGGGCTGCGCCGCATTTTTTGCAGCGGCGGATCGTATGCGGTCCACCACTGCCCCCGGGCACGACATGTTCGCTCAGATCACCTCGGAGCAAGGTGATCCGGTCGGTTTCGATGAAGGCATTGACCACCGATGTGGATCCAGTCTGCTGCTGGCACAGGCGGCAATGGCAATTGTGGACCATGATCGGTTCGCCTTCCATCCGGTAGCGGACGGCGCCGCATCCGCATCCCCCTTCGCGCACCGGCTCGATCATGATAGCCCCTTTCGTTTCAGACCCTGTCGTCTGGCTCCAGCTCGCAGCCATTATGGGCCATTTCCACCTGGATCGTGGAATGATGAATGCCGAAGATCTGGTCCAGCTGCTGTGCAACCCCATGCAGGAAACTGTCGCCCGGATGCCCGTCCGGCATCACCAGATGCGCGGTAAATGCTGTCTCGGTCGTGCTCATGGGCCAGATGTGCAAATCGTGGACCGCTGCGACGCCCGGCAGCCCGGCAAGATGATCCTTCACGGCGGCTTCGTCGATGCCATCCGGCACGGCCAGCAGGCCCATTTTCACACTGTCTTTCAACAGGCCCCAGGTGCCCCAGGCAATCACCGCCACGATGATCAGGCTGGTGATCGGATCTATCCAGGCCTTGCCGGTAAGCAGGATCAAGATGCCTGCCACCACGACGCCCACCGAAACCAGGGCGTCGGCTGCCATATGCATGAAGGCCCCGCGGATGTTCAGATCGTTCTTGCGTCCGCTCATGAACAGCAGCGCCGTGGCCGTGTTGATGATCACGCCGATCCCCGCGACCACGATCATGGTCATTCCCTCGACATGGGCAGGGACATAGAAACGCCGCATCGTCTCGATCAGGATGGCGCCGATGGCCACCAGCAGCAGCCCAGCATTGACGAGCGCAGCAAGGATCGAGCTGGATTTATAGCCATAGGTGAAGCGGGAACTTGCCGGGCGAGCGGTCATCACGCTTGCGCCCCAGGCAATCACCAGAGAAAGCACATCGGACAGGTTGTGCCCCGCATCGGCAACCAATGCCATCGAGCCGGATAGGAAGCCGTAAACCGCCTCGATCCCGACGAAAACGGAGTTGAGCACGATACCGATCGCGAAGGCGCGGCCATAGCTGGCCGGCGCGTGGCTGTGCCCATGTCCGTGGCTATGCCCGTGCGCATGGCCATGAGAATGACCGTGCGAGTGATTATGCGAATGTCCGGAGCCCATCGGCCTATTCGTAGACGCAGGAATCGAGCCCGTCACGCCTTACGACGCCGATCCGGGCAGCAATTGTGTTGCCATAGCGGGCGGTGAAGCCGCGTGGGTTCACGACAGACCGCTCTTTGGGCAGCGGCAGAGCGGCGGCCATGCGCGATGCCTCGCTGCGCGATAGGCGGGCGGCCGAATGGTTGAAATAGCGCTGGGCTCCGGCTTCCACGCCATAGGTGCCGATGCCGGTTTCCGCGACGTTGAGATAGACCTCCATGATCCGCCGCTTGCCCCACACGCTTTCGATCAGCAGGGTGAACCACGCTTCCAGCCCCTTGCGGAAATAGCTGCCGCCTTGCCACAGGAACACGTTCTTGGCGGTTTGCTGGCTGATCGTGGAGCCGCCGCGAATACGCCCGCCTTGCGCATTGCGCTTCATGGCGTTTTCGATCGCTTCCCGGTCGAACCCCCTGTGGCTGCAGAACTTGCCGTCTTCCGCCGCGATCACTGCGGAAACCATATTGCGGTCGATCCGGCTGAGCGGCTGCCAATCCTTGGTGATGCCGTTGGAATCCATTACCATGGTCGCGGTGACCGGCACAGGCACGAAGCGATAGAAGATCACCAGCCCCACGCTGACGATCATGAACCAGACCATGGCCAGTACAAGATAGCGCAGGATGCGTGTGAACATGGCCGCGTTTTAGCGAATTGGTCGCGGTACTGGCAATTGCCCCGAAGCGTTTAACAGTGGGGATGTGTTCGGACATCCACGCCGCGAAATCGGCAATCAGCTGTTGCGTTCGTCATAGGCAGCCCGGGCTGCCTCGATCCTGCCGATATTCTTCTCGGCCCAGGTCCAGACACCGCAAAACGCCTCTGCCAATTCGTGGCCAAGCCCCGTCAGTTCATACTCCACGCGTGGCGGAACTTCGGGAAAGACGGTTCTTGCGACCAGACCTTCGCGCTCCATCTGCCGCAACGTCTGGGTCAGCATTTTCTGACTTATCCCTTCGACATCCCGGCCAAGGGCGCTGAAGCGCCTCGGGCCTGCCTCTTCCAGTGCTTCGATGAGCAGCAAGGTCCACTTATCGGCCACTCTCGCAATGGTTTCATCCACGAGCGCGTCGATTTTCGGGTCCTCCGAATAGCTTGTGTGTGCCGGTTTTGCCATTTCCTACTCACAGGTAAGTACAGCACTTTTTGGTGCCTACTTTCTTTTAGAGAGTGAGTAGCTAGCTGAGAAGTCCATCGCAGACAAGAAAGGACATCAAGCATGCGAGTTTCAGGGAACACCATTCTCGTCACCGGGGGCGGCAGCGGCATCGGCCGCGAACTTGCGCGCCGCTGGCACGATCTGGGTAACACGGTGATTGTTGCCGGGCGCAATGCAGGAACGCTCGCCGAGACGGCCGCTGGATATGAAAACATTCATGTCATGACATTGGACGCGGCGGATCCGGGTCAGGTCGCCCGATTTGCGGCTGAAGTGATTGTAGCGCACCCGTCGCTCAACGTCCTGGTCAACAATGCCGGTATCATGCGTTTCGAAGACATTTCTGCAGAGCGCGACCTTCACGATGCCGAAGAGACGGTGACGACCAATCTGCTTGGCCCCATCCGTATGTCCAATGCGTTGGTGGATCATCTCAAGCAGCAGCAGGGCGCGGGTATCATCAACGTCTCCTCCGGCCTGGGCTTTGTTCCCATGCCGAAGACTGCAACCTATTCGGCGACGAAGGCTGCGCTGCATTCATACACAATCTCTCTGCGAGAGAAGCTGGCAGGCCAGGTGGAGGTGATAGAGATCATTCCGCCGGCAGTGCAGACCGAACTTACGCCCGGCCAGTCCGTGCGGGAGAACTATCTGCCGCTCGATATCTTCATCGACCAGGTCATGGAGCAGTTCGAATCCGGCAATCCGCCCAGCGAAGTCTGCGTGCCCAACGTGTTGTTCCTGCGGAATGCGGAGATCGAAGGGCGCTTTGAAGAGGCCATTGGCGCCATTCGTCAGCTTTCGGAGGCTTAGGTGTGTGGCCACAAAAAAGGGCGCGAGATCAGCCTCGCGCCCTTTTCAGTTAGAAGGTGCTCTCGCCTTAGCCTGCGGCTGGGAGCAGCTTTTCTCCGGCGATGCGCTGCATCGCCTTTTGCAGCTTTTCGAACGCGCGGACTTCGATCTGGCGGATGCGTTCGCGGCTTACGTCGTAAACCTGCGAAAGCTCTTCCAGCGTCTGCGGCTCGTCGGTCAGACGGCGTTCGGCCAGGATGTGCTTCTCCCGCTCGTTCAGGCTGTCCATCGCCTCTTCCAGCATGTCGTGGCGCATCTGCGCCTCTTCCGCATCGGCGACGGTTTCATCCTGCAGCGGGGTGTCATCGACCAGCCAGTCCTGCCACTGGCCGGAACCTTCCTCGTCCGTGCGCATGGAGACGTTGAGCGAGGCATCGCCGCCCATCATCATGCGCCGGTTCATGCTGATGACTTCCTGCTCGGGCACGCCTAGATCCTCGGCGATCTGTTTCACATCGTCGGGATGGAGGTCCGTGTCCTCATAGGCGTCAAGATTGCGCTTCATGCGGCGCAAATTGAAGAACAGCTTCTTCTGCGCGGCGGTGGTGCCCATTTTCACAAGGCTCCAGCTGCGCAGGATGAATTCCTGCATCGAGGCCTTGATCCACCACATGGCATAGGTCGCCAGGCGGAAACCGCGATCGGGCTCGAACTTCTTCACGCCCTGCATCAGGCCCACATTGCCTTCGGAAATGAGATCGGACACGGGCAGGCCATAGCCGCGATAACCCATCGCGATCTTCGCAACGAGCCGCAGATGGCTGGTCACGAGCTGGGCCGCCGCATCGGGATCCTCATGTTCCTGATAACGTTTGGCGAGCATGTATTCCTGCTCAGCCGTCAACACGGGGAATTTCTTGATCTCGGCCAGATAGCGGTTGAGGCTCTGCTCCCCGCTAAGCGCCGGTACCGTCAATGCCCGGGATGATTTAGTCTTTCTGTCAGTCAACTTCCCATACCTTTCAAAGTGTCGACCGCAAATTTTTCGGACCCCTGCTGGGCGTCTCGCTGGGCACGGCCACTTGCCCATTTGTTCTTATACACGAAAACCGCCGAAAATTGGGTGAATTTCATCGATTTCAACGTGCAACTTCGTCGATCAGTTCCTTCATGTCTCCCGGTAATTCGCTCGAAAAGCGCAACTGGTTACGGTTAACGGGATGGACAAATCCCAGGACTGCAGCGTGAAGTGCCTGCCGCTCGAAGTCCAACTGCTTGAGAATAGGACGAATTTTGGAGTTCGGGCGGCCATATAGAGGATCCCCTAATAGCGCATGGCCGATTGACGCCATATGAACGCGCACCTGATGCGTGCGCCCGGTTTCCAAGCGGCATTCGACGAGCGCCGAATTATCGAGCAGCTTCAACACCTTGTAATGCGTGATCGCATGCTTTCCGCGACTCGCCGTGTCCGGCAGAACGGCCATCTTCTTGCGGTTGGCATCGGACCTTCCGATTCTCCCGCTGACCGTGCCCGATGGCGGCTGCGGATGGCCGTTCACAACGGCGAGATAGGCCCGCTCGATCGAATGGTCCGCAAATTGCCTGGCCAGCCCCTCATGCGCGGCGTCGCTCTTGGCAACGACCAGCAGGCCCGACGTATCCTTGTCGATCCGGTGCACGATCCCCGGGCGCGCAACGCCGCCGATCCCCGAGAGTTGCCCCCGGCAATGGTGGAGCAGCGCGTTCACCAGCGTTCCATCCGGGTTGCCCGCCGCAGGATGAACGACCAGCCCGGCGGGCTTGTCCACCACGATCAGATGATCGTCCTCGAACACGATATCGAGCGGGATGTCCTGCGGCTTGGCCGCTGGCTCGACAGCGGGTGGTACGGCAATCGCGAAGGCCGCGCCTTCATTCGCCTTGGCAGAAGGGCTGGTCGCCGGCGCTCCGTCCAAAGTCACGCGCCCTTCTGCGATCAGGGCCTTGATCCGCTCCCGGGAAAGCTGCGTCGCATCGGCCAGCGCCTTGTCCAGTCGCTGATTGCCATGGGGGACAACGCCCTGGATGATCTGATCCCCGGTGATTTTTCCCTCCCCCATTGTTAGAGAGATGGGTGATGACACTCGAAGTGGCAAGAGAAGCGCTGGAAGAGATGGTGGCGGAGGCTGCGCAAGCCGCTCCGGAAGAAGCTTGCGGTCTTTTGCTGGGAGAAGAAGGCCGTGTGGCGGAGATCCGCAGCGCAGCCAATGTGGCGCTGGACAAGCAGAAGCATTTCGAAGTGGATCCGCAGGTCCTGATCGACGCACACCGTGCGGAACGCGGCGGCGGCCCGCAATTGCTGGGCTATTTCCATTCGCATCCGCAAGGTCCGCCGGAACCTTCCGCAACCGACCGCGAATTGGCCTCGGGTGATGGAAAAATCTGGGCCATCGTGGCCCAAGGTATGGTGCGCTTCTGGCGGGACGACAAGGACGGTTTCGAGCCGCTTTCCTTCGCGCTGACCGACGCCTGAGGGTATTGCCGCTCAATACGGGGTCGCCGCCGCCACCGCCTTTTGTTCCAACAGGGGATTCCGTGCGTGCTTCGCGCCTGCTAGGGCGAAGAGAATGTATGCGGAGCTGCCCGCAAACGTACCCGTGATTTTCGATTCAGACAGAGACCGGACAAAGAACAAAATATGTCAATTTCATCCGTCGATCTTGCCAGCATGCTTTGCTCGCGCCTGTGCCATGACATGCTGAGCCCGGTGGGGGCATTGTCTAATGGTCTGGAGTTGCTGGCGGATGAGAAAGATCCGGAAATGCGCGCCCGCTGCTTCGAACTGCTGGAACAGAGCGCCAAGATTTCTGCCGACAAGCTGAAATTCTTCCGGCTGGCATTCGGTGCCGCAGGCGGGTTTGGCGATGCCGTGGCCAGTGAGGAGCCGCGCGCGCTGATCTCCGCACTGGTCGGGGACAATGGCCGCGTGGCGCTCAATTGGGCGGTGAGTTCGGATACCCTGCCCAAACCGGCGGTAAAGGTGCTGCTCAATCTTGCGGCCATCGGGATCGATGCGCTGCCGCGAGGCGGCACGCTGGATGTCGGCGCAGAGCTGCGTGAGGGGGCTTGCGAAATCGCGGTACGGGCCAGCGGCGCCAGGATCGCTTTCGATGCGTCTATCGGCAAGGCACTGGAAGGAACGCTCTCGGGATCGGAGCTCTCCAGCCGGACGGTCGCGGGCTATATGATCAGGGTTCTCGCCAGCGAGATGGGCGGCGGATTGCAGCATGCCGTCACCGAAGATGCGCTGGTGATGGGCGCGGTGCTTCCGCAGGGCTGATGGGCGCGGCAGGGCGATGAGCGAGCTCGTACACCGGGAAACGCCGTCCCCGAACTGGAACGAGCGCCATCTGGGCATTTCGATGGTGGTGCTCCACTATACCGGCATGCGCACGGGCGAAGAGGCGCTGGAGCGTATGCTCGATCCAGAAGCGGAGGTTTCGGCCCATTACATGATCGAGGAAGACGGCACGGTCTTCCGCCTGGTGGATGAAGACAAGCGCGCCTGGCACGCGGGCAAGAGCTTCTGGCGCGGGCAGCGGGATATCAATTCGGCCAGCATTGGGATCGAGCTGGTCAATCCGGGCCACGAATGGGGCTATCGCCCGTTTACCGACGCGCAGATGAGCTCGCTTCTCCCGCTGCTTGGCGACATCGTGAAGCGTTACGACATTCCCCGTGCCAATGTGGTCGGCCATTCGGACATCGCGCCGGCGCGCAAGGAGGATCCTGGCGAATTGTTCGACTGGGAAATGCTTTCCGAACGCAGGCTGGCCTTGCCGCGTCCCAGCCTGTCCTTGGGCAACCTGTTCGACAATGACGGATCCTTCCTGCTGGCGCTGGAACGCTTCGGCTATGACATATCCGACGGCCGTGCGGCGGTGACGGCGTTTCAGCGGCGCTGGCGCCCCCACAAGCTGGATGGCGAGATCGACGGCGAGATTGGCGCCATATTGTGCGCATTATTGCTGGACCGCGACGAAGGCCGCACGAGATAAGCGTTCCTTTTTAAAAGTTTGCCGTGCTATGCACGTCCGGCCAGGGGGCCGGGCAGCCGCGTCCTTCGACAAGCTCAGGATGAGCGGGTTTGAAGGCCGAGGAAAGTCCGGGCTCCACGAAGCAAGGGTGGCGGGTAACGCCCGTCGGGCGAGTCAGCTTGCTGGCGAAGCCCAGGGAAAGTGCCACAGAGAGTATACCGCCGATGGAGCCTAAAGCTCACAGGCAAGGGTGAAAGGGTGCGGCAAGAGCGCACCGGGGGGCTGGCAACAGT
>JAUIFP010000087.1 GCA_030430365.1 Alphaproteobacteria bacterium
TTATGCCCGAACCGCCGGAGAAGGAAAACAAGCTGCTGACCTGGCCCGATTGGCCGATGAAGCTGCGCACCTCCTCCAGCCATGAAGAAGGCGTGGACCGGGACTGGGCCGTGCTGACCAAGGAAGTGGTTGGCGAAGACGGCAAGGTGACCGGCCTCAAATGCGTCCGCGCGGACTGGTCCGACGGGCAGATCAAGGAAGTGGAAGGCAGCGAGTTCACGATCAAGGCCGATCTGATCCTGCTGGCCATGGGCTTCGTCGGCCCGAAAAAGGCCGGGCTGCTCGATCAGGCAGGCGTCGATCTGACGGACCGCGGCAATGTCGCAGCGAACACCGAAGATTACCGGACGAGCGAGGACATGGTCTTCGCTTGCGGCGACATGCGGCGCGGGCAAAGCCTGGTCGTCTGGGCAATCCGCGAAGGCCGCCAGGCCGCGCGCGCGGTGGACGAAGCGCTGATGGGCGTAAGCGAGCTGCCACGCTGATTTCAGCCAAGCCAGGGGGCGCCGACCGATGCCCACTATCGCCACGCTGACCATGAACCCGACGATCGACGTCGATTACAGTGTCGATCGCATGGTCCCGACCCGCAAGCTTCGCAGTACGCGCGAAAGCTACGATCCGGGCGGCGGCGGCATCAATGTTGCGCGCGTCTTCGTCCGGCTCGGCGGCAATGCCAGCTGCTATTACCTCTCCGGCGGCGCCACGGGCGTCGCTCTGGACGGGCTGCTGGACCTGCACCAGCTGGTCCGCCGCCCGGTGAGGATCGCGGGATCGACGCGCATCGCCTGCAATGTCCATGAGATCGAGCAGGGCGAGGAATTCCGCTTCGTGCCCGAAGGCCCTGCCGTCAGCCAGGCCGAATGGCTGGCCTGCCTTTCCGCCCTGGAACAGTCCGAATGCGATTATCTGGTGGCCAGCGGATCGCTGCCGCCCGGCGTTCCGGAAGATTTCTATGCGCGCGTGGCGCGAATCGCTGCCGAACGCGGCATCAAATTCGTGCTGGATTCATCGGGCGCCGCTTTGCGGGAGAGCATGAGCGGCGAAGCTCTGCACCTGATCAAGCCCAACCAGGTCGAACTGGAACAATTGACCGGCAGGACGCTGGACAGCACCGATGCGGCCGCCGCTGCCGCGATGGAGCTGGTCACTGCCGGGAAGGCCGAAATGGTCGCCGTGACCATGGGCAGCGACGGCGGCGTGCTTGCCGGGCCGGGCGGGGTGCAGCATCTGCCTGCGATCCAGGTCGAAGCGAAGAGTGCCGTGGGCGCCGGGGACAGCTTCCTGGCCGCCATGGTCTATGCCCTGGCGACGGGGCGTGAACCGGTCGATGCATTCCGCTACGGCATGGCCGCCGGCAGCGCGGCCGTTTTGACGCCGGGCACCGACCTTTGCCGCAAGGACGATCTTGAAAGGCTCTATGCCCAGGCATCCGTCTGACGGATGACATGTTCACTTGATAATGGCCTTGTTCCATCTGCTGGCGTAAGCTGCGCCGGCATCCAGTGGGAGGATGGACCGCCATGCAAATCAATCCGCTGCACCCGATCTTTGCCGCCGAACTGACCGGGGCCGATCTTTCCGCGCCGCCCGGGCCGGAGCTGGTCACACTGGTTGAAAACGCCATGGCAGAATACGGCGTGCTCGTGATCCGCAATGCGGAGATCAGCGACGAGCGACAGAAAACCTTCAGCCGGGCATTCGGACCGCTGGAGATCCCCAGCCGACCGAGAGGCATGAAGCCGCCCAAGGGTAAGCTCAGGCTTGTGCGCGGCATGTTCTTTGCCGGCAATCTCGATCGCGACGGCAACATCATCGCCGAAGATTCGGAGCAAGCGAGCCTGTCCAAGGGGGCAGAGCGCTTTCATACCGACAGCTCCTTCCACGCGATGCCCACCAAATGGTCCCTGCTCAAGGGCGTGGAGATCCCGCCCCAAAGCGCGGGAGGAGACACATGTTTCGTCGATGCGCGGGCAGCCTATGACGATTTGCCCCAGACCATGAAACAGCGGCTGGAGGGCCTGGTCGGCCTGCACGACTTCTGGATCGGCCGGAAGATTGCCGGCTTCAAAGGCGAAATCACGCAGGACATGCGCAAATCCTTGCCCTTCTTCACGGTCGAGCACGATCTAGTGCGCACCATGCCCAATGGCCGCAAGACCCTGTTCGTCGGGGGGCACTGTATCGGGATCAAGGGAATGGGCGAGAGCGAAGGGCTTCGGCTGGTCGAAGAAGTCTATGCCCATGCCACGCAGGAAAAATACATTTACCGCCACAAATGGCAGCGCTGGGATCTGGTGATCTGGGACAATCGCTGCACCATGCATGCGGCAACACCGCTGCTGAGCAATGCCTATCGCCGCGATGTCCGGCGCACGACGATCAACGAATCCGGGCCCGAAACCAGCGCTCTGGAATGGATGGAAGAACAGGGCCTGACGCCCGCCTGAGCGGGCGGGCAAGCGCCGTGCCTATCGCGCGCAGCCTACGCAAAGAGTTACGCTGGGATCGTGGGCAAGCCGCGCTTCGGCGATCTCTTCTCCGCAGGTCAGGCACCAGCCCCATTCGCCTTCTTCGATCCGTGCCAGCGCGGCTTCGATCCTTTGCCGTTCGGCCGCCCGGCGGCGTTCGGCGGCAAGCGCCATCGCCTGCACCTGCATCGCATCCATGCGTGAAAGGCGGCCGACGCTGTCCTGCTCCAGCTTCACAGGCGCACGGCCTTCCACGCTGAGCCGGTCTTCCTCTGCCAGCTCGACCTTGCGGGCCAGAAGCCGTGCCTTTGCCTGTTCCTCGTCCATCGCGTCAGACTAACAGTCAAACGCATGGGGGCAATCTCAGTCCAGCTGCTCCAGCGCTTCGAAGCATTCGGGATCGATCGCAGAGCCGACATCGCGCCGCATGATGTCCAAGGCCTGCTCCCGCGGCATGGCCCCGCGATAGGGTCGCTCTGCCGTCAGCGCGTCGTAATAGTCGCAAGTGGTGATGATTCGGGTTTCCCGCGAAATCGACCGTCCATCGAGTCCCTGCGGATATCCCTTGCCGTCCAGCCGCTCATGATGAGCCGCCGCAACTTGCGCCAGGTCGGCCATGATCGGCAGACGCCCCAGAATTTCTTCTGTGTGCATCGCATGTGCACGCATGGCTTCCCATTCGTCCGCTTCCAGCTTGGCCGGCTTGTCGAGGATTGCATTCGAAACGCCGAGCTTGCCGACATCGTGCAGCGCCGCCGCGCGCCTGAGCCAGCGCCGCCGGGCGGGCAGCAGATCGAGTTTCGTCGCCAGTGCGTCCGAATATTCGGCGACTCGTTCCGAATGGCCCGAGGTATAAGGGCTCTTGGCGTCGATCACTTGCCCGAAGGCGCGCGTGACATCGTCCAGATAGTCTTCGTCGATCGGCAGGCTGTCACCCAGGGGCGCATGCACCATCAGATAACGGTCCGCCATATCGGGCTTGAGCGCGCGCCACAGTCCGGGATCGCGCGCGATCGTTTCGAAGGCTTTCACGAGTTGCGGATCGAGCCAGTTGCCCGCCCGCGCGCGCACTTCGGAGACGGCCGCATCCACGCCGCCGCAGCCATGGAACACGTCTGCGATCTGAGCCAGCAGCGCGATGCGCGAAAAGAGCGGAATGGCTTGGCCGCGCAGGCCATTTGGCCGGCCCGAGCCATCCCAATGTTCGTCCAGATGATAGATCGCATCACACACGCTGCCGGAAAAACGCAGCGTCCGCGCGATATCCGAACCGCGCGTGCACCGCGCAACGATCATTTCCTGCGCGATATCCTCGCCATTGCGCAAGATATTGGCGATCACCTTGGTCCGGCCGATCAGCGATGCACCGCGGGCGGTCTGCCCGAAGACGAAGGCCAGTGTCGCCTTCAGGCCGACCGGGATCGTCTTGTATTCGCGTTTGAACTGGAGATCGTCCGCCTGGTAGAGCTCCCAGATCCGTGCCGAATTGCTGCTGCAGCCGAGATCCTTCAGCAGCAGGGCATAGAACAGATCGTTGCGTTCGCTGGCGGAAAGCCCGATCTCTTCCCCCAGCCTGCCGCCGATAATGCATGAACGCACGCAGTGCCCCGCCGGCTGACCCTCCGTCAGGTCCAGCGCATAACTGAACGAGTGGATGATCTCTGCAAGAGAGGTGGATGCGCTTGCGCGCTCGAGAACGGAATTATGAAACATTGCGGCCCTGATGGGGTCACTAGGGCCAAGAGATTAGCCGCATGAGGACAGGGGTGGTTAACAAATCACTTGCGGCCGGGCCTCATGCCTTGGCCAGAATACGATCCCTGGTCTTCTCGGCCGGATTGAACGGCGTATCGGCGGCAGCGGCAAACATGCGCGAATAGTGATCGAGCGCGGTTTCCTCCGCCTGCGGATCGCGCACGGTCGTGCGGCGCATATCGCGGCGATAGAGCGTATCGTCATATTCGCCGCCGCGATGCAGCGAGCACAGATTATCCCAGATCGCCATGTCCCCGGGCTTGTAATAGACGGGGAAGACATATTGCGGCTGGGTGCACCAGTCGATCAGCTCGTCGATCAGTTTACGGCCTTCTTCGCGCTCCATACCGACAATGTCGCGCGTATGCGCGCCCACGAATAGTGCCTTGCGGCCGGAACCGACATGCACATGCACAACCGGATGGCGCGCGATCGGCTTCGCATCGATTTCTTCCTCGGTATAGGGATAGCCCGCCCGGCGGCGTGACCAGAAATAGGAATGCGTCGCCTCCAGCCCCTCGAGCCGGTCCTTCATCTCCTGGGGCAGATCTTCATAGGCGCTGCGCGTATCGGCAAACCAGGTCGGCCCGCCATGGGGCGGTGCCTCGTGGCACAGCAGCAGGGCCTGGCTGGAGCGGACATCCATGAAGGACGAATCGGAATGCCACAGCCGGTTGCCCCCGGCGGCAAGGCGGATGCTTTCATTGTCGACGATATTACCGTCTGCATCGAGATTCGACGCGTCGAACAATTCGGGCTCGCTCATCCGGCTGGGCTTGGCCGAATGGCGCGGCGCCAGCTCGACATGGCCGAAGATACGGCTGAACGCGACATGCCCGGCATCGTCGAGCCCCGTATCGCGCCAAACGGTAACGCCCCATCGGTTCTGAATGTCCACGATCTGCCGCTTCGTTTCTTCATCGAGCGGCCCGGAAATATCGACACCTGAAACTTCGGCGCCGAAACGCGGCAGAATGGGCTTCACTTCGATGGTCATGTCTCGCTCCCTCAACAACAGGCCTTACATAGCTTGCTAAGGAGTTTCATGAATTGATCGCGGACAAATTCCGCAAACTTCACCGGTTACCAATCGATCGTGCCGCGTCCATGCGCCTGCAGGAATGTATTGGCCTTGCTGAAGGGTTTCGAGCCGAAGAAACCGGAATGAGCCGATAGCGGGCTGGGATGCGGCGCCGTGAGCACCAGATGGTGCTTGTTCGACGCCAATTCCGGCACCCGCATCGCCTTCTTCCGTGCATGGGCGCCCCACAGGATGAACACGCTCGGTTCTTCCCGCGCGGCCACGGCCGCCACGGCGGCATCGGTAATTGCCTCCCACCCGCGATTCTGGTGCGAACCGGCCTGCCCGGCCTGCACCGTCAGCGCATTGTTGAGCAGCAGCACGCCTTGCCGCGCCCAGCTTTCCAGATTGCCATGCGGCGGAATTTCGACGCCCAGGTCGGAGCGAAGCTCCTTGTAGATATTCACCAGCGACGGCGGGACCTTGACGCCCTCCGGCACGGAGAAGGCGAGCCCATGCGCCTGGCCCGGCCCGTGATAGGGATCCTGCCCCAGAATCACGACCTTCACGTGGTCGAGCGGCGTGAGCTCCAGCGCGCGCAGGCGCGCACCGCGCGGCGGGTAGATCACCTGGCCCGAATCCTCTTGCGCACGCAGCCAGCCACCCAGCTTGCGGGCCTCTGCCGTCTGCAACACCGGTTCGAGCGCCGGCTGCCAGGATACGGGAAGCGCAGTGTCTGCCATGAGCCAGTGCTATCGCTTCGCCCTGCAACTCGCCAGCGCCTCTTCCCCTCTTTCCCCAATACGCCTAGTGGAACCTCATGGCTGTATATTTTCACGAAGAAGACCTGCCCGAAGGCGTGCTCGCGCCAGGCCCGGTCGCCGTAGATACCGAGACGATGGGCCTCATCACTCCGCGCGACAGGCTGTGCGTCGTCCAGATCAGCGACGGGCAGGGTGACGAGCATCTCGTGCGCTTTGCCAATGGCAGCGCCTACGATGCCCCCAACCTCAAGGCCGTGCTGGCCGATCCTTCGCGGACCAAGCTGTTTCATTTCGCGCGCTTCGATCTGGCCGCGATCGAATATTATCTGGGCGTCATGGCTACGCCCGTCTTCTGCACCAAGATCGCCAGCAAGCTGACCCGCACCTATACCGACCGCCACGGCCTGAAAGTCATTGTCAGCGAACTGCTGGGCGCCGATATCTCCAAGCAGCAGCAATCGAGCGATTGGGGCGCGGCGGAGCTTTCGGATGCGCAAATGGAATATGCCGCCTCCGACGTCCGCTATCTCCACCGTTTGCAGGAAGTCCTGGCGGAGCGGCTGGAGAGAGAGGGACGCACGCAGATTGCAACTGCCTGCTTCGAATTTCTGCCCACGCGTGCGCGTCTCGACATTGCAGGATGGGCCGACAAGGACATATTCAGCCATGAGTGAGCAATAACCGGAGAATTCCGGGCCGGTGTCGGTCCGCCCCGCATCACGAACCCGCTATGACTTTCGCCCTATGACAACCCAGGCCGACAATCTGCGCAAGGATCGCCGCGTATTCGCAACGCCTGGCGGATCGCATGACCGGCTGATTGCGCGCCTTTCCAAGCTGCTGCCCGCGGCCATCGGCGTGATCGCGGCGCTGATGATATTGACGCCGCTGGCACCGCGCGGGGAAGTGAGCTTCCTGCTCGACCGAAACAAGGTGGCGATCGCGCCCGACCGCCTGCGCGTCGATAATGCGATGTATCGCGGCCAGGATACCAAGGGCAGGCCCTTCTCGCTCACGGCCGGCCAGGCGGTCCAAAGTTCCGCCAGCGATCCGACTGTGAGAATGCAGGACCTGGAAGCGCGCATTCTCTTGGGCCAGGGCCCTGCCGTTCTGAGCGCGCGTTCGGGCAGTTACGACATCGATCAGGAACGCGTCGCCATCGATGGCCTGGTGAGCTTCACCGCCGCCGACGGCTACCGCATGGTCGCGCGCAACGTTTCAATCGATCTGGCGAACAAGACCCTGCTGGGCGACGGCGAAGTGGAAGGTGCGATCCCCGCCGGGACCTTTGGCGCAGACCGGATCACCGCCGACCTGCAAGAGCGCACCATTACTCTCGATGGCAACGCCCGGCTCCGCATGGACCCAGGCGAACTGAGGATGCCCTAAATGCCGACACGCAGCATGCTCCACCAAACCATTCGCCGCGCGGCCGTGGCCTTCGCGCTCACTTTCGCGGCACTGGCCGGCTGGCAGCACCTCGCCGCCCAATCGATCGGCTCGCATGACAGCAATGCACCGGTTAATTTCGATGCCGACCGGATCGAATTGCAGGACAGGCAGAACCGCGTCGTACTTTCCGGCGATGTCCGGATCAGTCAGGGCGATCTTACACTGACGGCGGCGCGCACAACCGTGGCCTATACCGATGACGGAGAGCTGGAGATCCAGCGTCTCGACGCGACCGGGGGCGTGCGAGTGACGCGGGGGCGCGAATCCGCACGCGGAGCCGTGGCCGTCTATGATTTCGACAAGCGGCTGATCATCATGTCGGGCGGGGTTACGCTCAGCCGCAATGGCGACACACTGAACGGCGCGCGGCTGGTGATCGACCTGCGCTCCGGCCTGTCGAGCTTCGATGGCGAGGCAGGTGGATCGGGCGGACGCGTAAGCGGGACGTTCAAGGTCCCGGACTGAGCGGCAGCGCCTAGCGGCGCGGCGCTGCGGCCCGCGCAATCTCGGCCAGGCCCTGCGCCAGCAGAAGTTCGGCCGACTGGTTGTTGGTCAGCAGACTGCGATGCAGTTCCATCAGCCGCACCCCCAGCCGCTCCAGTTTCCGGCCGCGCCAGCGGCGCAGCTGCACCGACAGATCGCGCTTGTCGCGGAAGAACACCCGCCGCGCACGGGTTTCTTCTTCCAGCAGCGCGTTGACATCGCCGCGGTCGCCCAGCTTCGCGGCCAGGCTGGCAAGCTGGGCCGCCCTCCGTTCGAAAGCCAGCAACACGCCCACGGGATTGAGCGAGATTTCCCGCATGCGGTGAAGCTCCCCCGACAGCTTGCCCGTCTCGCCGGAGAGAACCGCGTTCACCAGCGGCATGAAGCCGTCTTCCTCCGTCTTCGCGCCCACGGCATCGAGCGCTTCGGCATCGGCATTCTTCGGCGATTGCGGGCTGGCATCCAGATAGAGGGCCAGCTTGTTCACTTCGGATTGGGCCAACCGCACATCCAGCCCGGAGGCGCGCGCGATCCGTTCCGCCAGATCGCCGGTCAGCGGCACGCCGGCCGCATCGCCCATGCGCCGCACTTCGCCAGTCACGCTGCGCAGATCGGGCGGATAGAACATCGCGACCAGGGCATCGCCGCGCTTTTCCATCAGCTTTGCCGTGCGCGATTTGTCGGTCGCCGAAGTCGCGACGATCAGCACCGGACAAGGTTCACCCTCCCCGGCATCGATCGTTTCCACCAGATTCTTGACTGCGTCATGCGCCTCATCCCCGGCAGCGCGCACATAGATGTGCCGCGTATCGCCGAATAGAGAGCTGGAACGCGCCTCGTCCGCCAAAAGCACCGGATCCCTGCGCAAATCTGCGCCGGACATCTCCACGCGTTCACCCGGATCTATGAGCATTTCGGCGATCTTGGCAGCGGCGGCCGAGGCCCCGGCTTCATCCTGCCCGCAGAAGAAGAAGATCTTGCATTGCTGCGCCGCGCGCGGGGCTGTGCCCGCGAAATCGCGCTGCGTCGCCTTCACGAATCCTGGCGCAAGGTCAGCGCCAGCCGCGTCACGATCCGGTCCGCCACATCGCGCGCAAGGTTTTCCAGCGCGGTCTGCTCCGCGGCGATCGTGGCGTATTCAGAAGACACCACATCGATACCGGCATCCGATCCCGCGGTCGCATCCAGCAGGATCTCCCCGCTGCCATTATCGACCAGCTGATAGCGGGCACGCAGCGTGCGCCGCTCCCGCCCGATCGTATCGTCGGTCAGCAGGCCGAGCCCTTCCAGCTGATCGTCCAGCCTGACATCGAGACGGTATTGCGCGCCGCCATCGCAGTCCCCCAGCCGGTCGCACAGGGCGTTGCGGACCAGCCAGCCGGCTTCGCCTTCGATGGCCGGAACTTCGACGGAAGACAGGCCGCGCGCCACGACGCCGTCCGAACCGCCGGCATACATCGGCTGCAGCCCGCAAGCCGAAAGCGCCAGGGCCAGCGGCAGGAGGGCGAAAATCCGCTTCATATGACGAGATTGACCAGCCTGTCCGGCACAACGATCACCTTGCGTATCTGAGCTCCGTCGACTGCACGCTGCACCTTCTCGGATGCCAGCGCAAG
>JAUIFP010000088.1 GCA_030430365.1 Alphaproteobacteria bacterium
GAAGCGCGTTTCGCCATCGGAGACGTGGTTAAACACCGCCTGTTCGACTTTCGCGGGGTCGTTTTCGACATCGACCCGGTCTTCGCCAACAGCGAGGAATGGTACGAGGCGATCCCCAAGGACATGCGCCCTCCGCGAGAGCAGCCTTTCTACCACCTCCTCGCCGAAAACGACGATTCAAGCTATGTGGCCTATGTCAGCCAGCAGAACTTGATGGCCGACAGCGAAGGCGGGCCTGTGGAGCACCCTTCCCTGCACGAACTGTTCGAAGATTTTTCCGACGGACGTTATCGTCTGCGCCGCCGCCTGACTCATTGAGAACAGTCGCTATTAGCTTTTCAGCTTCCAGCCGCTCTTGAGAAGGCGGTACGCGACGTAGCCAAGTGCCAGATTGAACAGCCCCAGGCCAATCGCTGCCCCAAGCACGGACTGATTGGTGCTGCCAATGTCGCTGCTGCCCAGAAATCCGAAGCGGAACCCCGAAATCACGTAGAAGAAAGGGTTCACGCGGCTGATCGTCTGGAAGATGGGATGCAGATTATCGATCACGTAAAACGTGCCGGACAGCAGAGATAATGGTTGGATCACGAAATTCGTGACCGCTGCATGGTGATCGAATTTTTCCGCCCACAAAGCGGCCAGAATGCCGATCATGGAAAGCATGAAAGATCCCATCAGGCCGAACCAGACGATTGCCCAAGGATGAGCGGCCATCAGCGTTACACCGGGCCACAGGGACATTGCCACGGCCACGGCGGTGCCGACCATGACGGCACGCGTCATTGCAGCCGCGGTTATGCCGAACATCAGCTCGCCATTGCTGAGCGGCGGCATCAGCAAATCGACGATAGTCCCCTGCATCTTGCCGGAAAGCAGCGAATGGCCCGAATTGGCGAAGGAATTCTGCATCATTCCCATCATGATGAGGCCTGGCGCAATAAACGTCGCGAAGGGCACGCCCAGCACCTCACGACCGCCGCGCCCCATTGCCACCGTGAAAATCACCAGAAAAAGCAGAGTGGTGATCGCCGGAGCCCATATCGTTTGGGTATGGACCTTGAGAAATCGGCGGACTTCCTTAATATATAGGGTCCAAAGCCCAATCCGGTTGAAATTGCCGAAAATGGGCGTTCCGAACGGTGCAAAGCGCTTGGATGCTTTACCGGATGTGCCTGCGGCGGCAAATGTAGTCGGGGCTTGATCGGCCATGATGCTGCGACTATCGGCAGCCGCCCGATCTGGCAAGTTCCGGCAGCGCTTAGCCTGCAAACGAATTGTTGAGGAATTGAAATTTCAATGAGCTGGACCGACGAACGGATCGCTACGCTTACCAAAATGTGGGAAAGTGGCGCGACTGCTAGCCAAATTGCCGAAGAACTGGGCGGTGTTTCCCGAAATGCCGTGATTGGCAAGGCCCACCGCCTTGGCCTGAAATCCCGTCCCTCGCCAGTGAAGGCCAATGACGCCCCCAAGGCAAAGAGCCCGGCACGCAAGAAGGACGCAAAACCGGCAAAATCAAAGGCACCGGCAGCCAAACCGGCAGCTAAGGCCGCACCTGTTGAAGCAAAGCCGGCCACTTCAGACGGCAGCGGCAATGCCAATCAGGAGACGCCCAGCCCCGCCCCCAACATGCCCAAGATCGTATCTGTCGGCCCTGGCGGGTTCCTGCGGCAAGGCCCGGGCGACCAGCAGGCGCCGATTCCACCTGCTCCTCCGCGCCGGCTCGTTCCCGCCAAACCAAGCCCGGAAGTTGCCGACAAGACGAGCCTGCTGGATCTGAACGACAGGGTATGCCGCTGGCCGATGGGCCATCCGGGCGAACCGGATTTCCATTTCTGCGGCGAGAAAGTGAATCCGGGCTTCCCCTATTGCGTCGAGCATTGCGGCCGGGCCTATCAGGCACAGCTTCCGCGCGGCGCACGAAGGCCCCCTCCCCCGCTTCCTTTCGGCGGGCCGCGCGTTCGCTGACATTTTGTGATCAAGGTGCGCCCGCATTCCCAAAGGAAGCGGGCGTAACCTTATCTGGCGATTACCAGCTCTTCGACCTTGCCGCCGTGCAAACGGAACATGCGGTCCTGCGGTGTAGGCATGGCCGACATTTCCTCTTCGGTCAGACCAAGATAGCTTCCCCGAATAAATATCCCGATGACCCCGTGGGCAACTGCCACCACATTGCGCCCATCGGCCCAATCGAGCCAGCGCCTGGCCCGATCCATCGCCGCATCATAAGCCTCCCCATCAGGGCAATGGTGCCGCCAGACATCGATAAAGGAGGTTTCAGGCGCAACGCCGGCCTCTGACCGGCAGAAACTGTTCAGCCGCTTCTCCCAGGATCCGCAGCCGATCTCCATCAGCAATGGATCAGTCTCCAATGGAACAGCGATTCCGGCATGCTCCTGCACAATCCGTGCGGTGGCAACAGTCCGGCCAAGCGGGCTGGCAACAAGCTGGAAGCTGTCGGCGGCAGCCAAATGCTCCCTTAACAGCAAACCGAGCAGGCGCGCCTGTTCGCGCCCCTGCGGTGTCAGATCACTGTCGCACTGCCCCTGGATCCGGCGCTCTGCGTTATATGCCGTCTGCCCGTGGCGCAGGAGATAGATCAATCGGCCGAGCTCGACGAAAAGCTGATCCCGAAATCTCCGGCATCCTCGCCTTTCACGACAGGCCGGTTTCCGGTCGCCATCAAGTTCTTCGCCATCCCGGCCCGCAATGTCTCAAAGGCTACCCGGCCCTTGGGCGGCTCCTCCTTCGGGAAGGCCTCTTCCATCTCCCGATTACGATCGATCACTTCTTGCAGGAATTCACGGTTGGTGAAGATGTAGAAGCTGTTTTCCTTGATCGCATCCACGACCGCGCGCCCGGTATCGAGCGGATCCACCGCATCGCGCGCAGCTTCCCACAAGGCCTGTTGAAAATCGCCGGCCTGATCTTCGTGATAATCGGTCTCCGGATCGTCTTCCGGCGGAAACAGCATGCCCGTGCGTGTGGCGCCGGGGAACAGGCAGGACACTCCGATGCCGAGCGGAGCAAGCTGCATTCTCAAGCTCTCGGCAAACCCGCGCACGGCATATTTCGCAGTGGAATAGGCGGCGGCTCCCGGCAGAGGAACGACGCCCGCCATGGAAGATGTGCAAACCACATGCCCGCCTTCGCCTTGGCTCTTGATGATCGGCACGACAATCTTGCTGCAATTGACCACGCCGTTCAGATTGACTGACATGACCCTGTCGAAATCGGTAAAATCCGGATCGTCGGCAGTGCCGCCCCCATTCACTCCGGCATTGTTGCACAAGACGTGGATCTTCCCGAAGACCTCGATCGCCTCTTCCACTGCGGCCTTTATGTCCTCCCGGTCCGCCACGTTGGTTTTGACGAAATAGGCCGCATTATTGCCCTTGAGCGCCTGCTTGGCCTTGGCGATGTGGGAACTGCTCCAATCCGCAATGACCACCTTCATGCCTTCAGCCAGGAAGGCGCGCGCCATTCCGAACCCAATGCCGTTCGCACCGCCTGTGATAAAGGCAACCTTGCCTGTCAGATCTTCCATTCAGACCTCTCCCTGATTTCGGCGTGACTAGTCCTCTCGGTAATTGTCGAAGCGCCCGATTTCTTCCCGCGTGTCGGGTGTTGCGTCGAGCACGGCCTTGCAGCGCTCCCGCATGGCGTCCTTGAAGGCCCCATGGGTCACGATATAGGTTGCGTTCGCAAGGATGCCGTCTGCAACCATGTTGCCCACCTCTGTGGCTTCCATCCATTCTTCTGCAATGATCCGGCGCGAGAGTTTCTCCTCGCTCGCCTGGAAGCCACTACCCTGGCGCAGATGGACAGGGCGATTGTCGATCGTCTCATGGATATTGGATTTCACCGGCCCAGGCAGCAGGACCGACACTCCGATATCATGTTCGGCCAATTCGGGCTTCACCGCCTCGCAAAAATGACAGACTGCGGCCTTGCTGGAAGCGTAGATCGCCATTTGGGGGCGGCCGACCACTTCCGCACCCAGGCTGGAAGTGGAAACGATGTGTCCGCCACGACCGTGTGCGATCATCTGCGGCATGAACTCGGTGAAACCATTGATCACGCCGCCAAGATTAACGCCGAAGCCGAAATCGTAATCGGCATAGGTGCTTCGAGAAGCGGACCTTCCAGCCCGACACCGGCATTGTTGACGAGAATGTCGATCCCGCCGAATTCATCCTGCATCTTCTGCGCCGCATCGCGGTACTTTTCACGATTGGTGACGTCGAGCTGGAGCGCGGATACGGCATTCGATTTTCCGCCGCCGGCAAATTCACCCAGAGCGTCATCAATGTGATCCTGCCTCAGATCGGCCAGCACCACCTGCGCGCCCCGCTCGACAAGGACCTTCGCGATGCCCAGCCCGATACCGCTGGCACCGCCCGTAATGAATGCGACCTTTCCTTCGAAAGTGTCGATCGCCATAAGCCTCTCCCTGACTATGCCTGTGAATGATTGGCAGAGGCGCACGGGGCCGTCTATGCCCTTGGCGAATCGCTATTGCCTCAAGGAGAAACCCGGATGCCCGTATCGCTTCATTCCGCCCTCGTGCCGACATGGATCCGTATTCTCAATTCCAGCCTGGGCTGGCTCGACAAGGCGGAGGCTTTCGCCAAGGACAATGGGATAAGCGAAGCCGAGATGATGGAGCTGCGGCTGATCGAAGACATGCTGCCGTTCAACTATCAGATCAAATCGATGTGCGTGCATTCGCTGGGCGCGATCGAAGGTGTGCGTGCGGGATCCTTCAGCCCCGACAGCACGACGCCACCGGAAGGGTTTGCCGCCTTGAAGCAGCGCGTGTCAGAAACCATCGAGAAGCTCTCCGCCGTGGATGAAACGGAAATGGAAGGCCTTGTTGGGCAAACGACCGCCTTCGTCGCAGGACAGATGCGCATCGAATTCCTCTCGGAAAATTTCCTGCTGCATTTCAGCCAGTCCAACTTCCATTTCCACTCGACCACGGCTTACGCGATCTTGCGGATGAAGGGGGTGCAACTGGGCAAGCGCGACTTCATGGGAAGCCTGCCGGTCAAGGGCTGAAGCTTGCCGGCCGGGTTGGCGTCCGGGGGCCTTCAGGCATCCCGCCTGTGGAAATGCACAAAACTGTAATCAATCCGTCGCTGTAGCGTCACGGGCGTCGAATAGTTGCGGCCCCGATTTGGCGCTATGCAGCGCCGCGGACGAGAAGACAGCCGGATGAGCATTGAAGCAGCGGCAGGGGCCCCCGCGGGCACCGAGCTGATCCAACGGGCCGCAGTAAGCACGAGCGGCTTCAATCCTGCCGCCTTGCTGGAGCGTGCCTTCGCTTTGGCATTCAGCGGCCTGGTCTATCCGCAAATCTGGGAAGACCCGGTGGCGGACATGGCCGGACTGGATATTGAAGAGCGGCATCAAATCGTTACGATAGCCAGCGGCGGCTGTAATGCGCTGAGCTACCTGGCGGCCAACCCCGCGCGCGTCACCGCGGTCGATCTCAACACGGCGCATGTGGCGCTGGGTCGGCTCAAGCAGTCTGCATTCCTGCATCTGCCTGGATACGACCACTTTCGCCGTTTCTTCGGTGACGCGAACAAGCCGGAAAATGTCGCGGACTATTTATCCCACCTTTCCCCCCATCTCGATGAGACGACCCGCAATTATTGGGAATCGCGCGATCTTCTGGGCCGCAAGCGGATCAGGATCTTCGCCAAGGGCGCGTACCGCTATGGGCTGCTGGGAACATTCATCGGCATCAGCCACATGCTGGCCCGGCTGCACGGAGTGAATCCGCGCGAGATCCTGCAAGCCGGCAATATTGAAGAACAGCGCGCCCATTTCGAAAGGCAATTCCTGCCGCTTTTCGACAAGCCGCTGATCCGCTGGATGACCAATCAGCCCGCATCGCTGTTCGGCTTGGGCATTCCACCAGCGCAGTACGACAAGCTAGCCGGCGAAAGACGAATGGCGGACGTACTTCGCGAAAGGCTGGAGCGGCTGAGCTGCGCATTCGACTTCCGCGACAATTATTTTGCATGGCAGGCATTCTCGCGCGGTTACGAATGCGCGCCCAAGGCCAGCCTGCCACCCTATCTCCAGGAAGCACATTACGAGACGCTGCGACAGCGCTTGGATCGCCTGGAAGTCATCCAGGCCAACATGACCGACTATCTTGCTTCTCAGCAGGCTCACAGCGTCGACAGGTTCGTTTTGCTGGATGCGCAGGACTGGATGACGGATCAGCAGCTGAACGCCCTGTGGAGCCAGATATGCCGCACTGCACGGCCGGGTGCCCGCGTGCTGTTCCGCACTGCCGACGAACCGTCGTTGCTTCCGGGACGGCTTGCGGACGGTCTGCTGCGGATGTGGACCTACGAAGAAGAGCGTTCCCGGGAATTGAGCGCGCAAGACCGGTCCTCGATTTATGGCGCCACGCATCTTTACATCAGGCGCGACTGAAATGGCCGCCGCCGCACCTCGCGCAAACAAGGCGTCTGGCCATGCCGAGCAGATGGATGCGATCTATGCCCTGCAGCGCCATATCTACGATCTTACCCGCAAATATTATCTGCTAGGCCGCGACCGCTTAATCGAGCAGCTGAATGTCCCTGCGGGCGGACATGTTCTGGAAGTCGGCTGCGGCACTGCACGCAACCTGTCATTGGTAGCCACTGCCTGGCCGTACGCCCATCTTTACGGCGTCGACATCTCTTCCGAGATGCTCAAATCGGCCAGGAAAAATCTTGAAAAACATCATTTTACCGCGCACCAATCGCTCGCATTGGCGGATGCGGCGTCATTCGATCCCCAGGCCGTATTCGGCCGCAAGACCTTCGACCGGGTCTTTTGTTCCTACACGCTCTCGATGATCCCGGCCTGGGAAGAGGCGTTGGAGAATTGCTGCTCTCTTCTGGCGCCAGGCGGCGAAGTGCACGTGATCGATTTCGGCCAGCAGGAACAGCTGCCGCGATGGTTTGCGCTGATGCTCCGTGCATGGCTGGCGCGCTTTCATGTCGAGCCGCGCGCCGATCTTTTCGCAGTGTCCGAAAGCCTCGCCGGGCGTTTTGGCCTTACATGCGAGACGCGTCAGCTCTATCGCGACTACGCCCGCTATCTGGTGTTATCCCGCCCCTGAAATGAAACGGGCCGCGAGGTCTCCCCCGCGGCCCGATGTTCTTGTTGCCGTATAAGGCAGAAGACCGATCAGTCCTCCTTCAGGAACGCCGGCATGTGGTCGGGATCGCCACCCTTGTCACCACCGCCATTGTCGTCGCGGTCGCGGCGCGGACCGCGATCACGGTCACGACCACCACCACGGCCGCCACGATCCCCGCGCGGGCCCCGGCGGTCACCGCCGCGGCCGCCTTCACGCTTCTCGCGCGGAGGACGGGTGTCTTCCAGCTCTTCGCCGGTTTCCTGATCGACGACACGCATGGACAGGCGCACCTTGCCGCGATTGTCGATCTCGAGAACCTTGACCTTCACTTCCTGGCCTTCGGAAACGACGTCGGTCGGCTTTTCGACCCGCTCGTTCTTCATTTCGGAGACGTGGACAAGGCCGTCCTTCCCGCCCATGAAGTTCACGAACGCACCGAAATCGACGATATTGACGACCTTGCCGGTGTAGATCTTGCCGACTTCGGCCTCTTCCACGATGCCTTCGATCCACTTCTTCGCGGCTTCGATCTGGTCGAGGTCGGAAGAACTGATCTTGATCACGCCTTCGTCGTCGATGTCGACCTTGGCGCCGGTTTCGGCAACGATCTCGCGGATCACCTTGCCGCCCGTGCCGATCACGTCGCGAATCTTGGCCTTGTCGATCTGCATCGTTTCTATGCGCGGCGCATGGGCGGAAAGCTCGGTACGGGCAGTGCCCAGAGCCTTCGTCATTTCACCAAGGATATGCGCGCGTCCGGCTTTCGCCTGTTCGAGCGCCTTTTCCATGATCTCCCTGGTGATACCGGCGATCTTGATGTCCATCTGCAGGCTGGTGATGCCAGCTTCGCTACCGGCCACCTTGAAGTCCATGTCGCCCAGATGATCTTCGTCACCCAAGATATCGCTGAGCACGGCGAAATCTTCGCCTTCCAGGATCAGGCCCATCGCAATACCCGAAACCGGGCGCTGGATCGGAACGCCTGCGTCCATCATGGCGAGGCAGCCGCCGCAGACAGTCGCCATCGAGCTCGAGCCATTGGACTCGGTGATGTCCGACAGGATGCGGATCGTATAGGGGAATTCCTCGTGATCGGGCAGCACCGGATGCAGCGCGCGCCAGGCAAGCTTGCCATGGCCCACTTCGCGGCGGCCCGGAGCACCGAAGCGACCCACTTCACCGACCGAATAGGGCGGGAAGTTATAGTGCAGCATGAAGTTCTGGTAGCTCAGGCCATCGAGGCCATCGATCATCTGCTCCGATTCCTTCGTGCCCAGCGTGGTGGTGCAGATCGCCTGCGTTTCACCGCGCGTGAACAGCGCCGAACCATGCGTGCGCGGCAGGAAGCCGGCCATGCTCTCGATCGGGCGAACCTGATCGAGCTTACGGCCATCGATGCGCTGCCCGTCCTTCAGGATCGCGCCGCGGACGATTTCCGCTTCCAGCTTCTTGACCAGCTTGCCAGCAGTCATCTGCGTCTGGCCGTCGGCCTCCGCATAATGTTCCTTGGCCTTGGCACGAGCGGCATTGAGCGCATCGCTGCGGGCCGACTTGTCGGTCAGCTTGTAAGCTGCGGCAATGTCGTCACCCACGATACCGCGCAGCTCTTCCTTCATGGCGGACTGATCGTCCGACATGTCGATCTGCCAGGGTTCCTTGGCGGCCTGTTCGGCCAGCTTGATGATCGCGTCGATGACCTTCTTGTTCTCGTCATGCGCGAACATCACCGCGCCGAGCATTTCCTCTTCGGTCAGTTCCTTGGCTTCGGATTCCACCATCATCACTGCATCGTGCGTGGCGGCGACAACCAGATCGAGGCGCCCTTCTTGCAGAGCGGTTTCCTGCTTGGGATTGAGGACATATTCGCCGTCGATGAAGCCGACGCGGCAGCCTGAAATCGGGCCCATGAAAGGCACGCCGGAAATGGTCAGCGCTGCCGAAGCGGCAATCATCGCAACGATATCCGGCTCGGTCTCGCCGTCATAGCTCATCACCTGGGCGATGACGTTGATTTCGTTATAGAACCCTTCGGGGAACAGCGGGCGGACGGGGCGGTCGATCAGACGGCTGGTGAGCGTTTCCTTCTCGGTCGCACCGCGTTCACGCTTGAAAAAGCCGCCCGGGATCCGGCCGGCGGAAGAGAATTTTTCCTGATAGTGGACGGTAAGGGGGAAGAAATCCTGCCCTTCCCTCACACTCTTGGCGGCAGTCACGGCGCACAGCACCACGGTTTCGCCATAGGTGGCCAGCACGGCACCGTCAGCCTGACGGGCAATACGGCCGGTTTCCAGAGTGAGGGTCTTTCCGCCCCACTCCAGTTCTACTTTCTTTACATCGAACATTACGTTTCCTTCGAACCCGCGGGCCC
>JAUIFP010000089.1 GCA_030430365.1 Alphaproteobacteria bacterium
CAAAAGCCCGTTTGACGCCCCAGGCGGGGCAAGATTTGCGGGGCCTATACGCGCGCTTGCCCCCTGCCTCAAGCGCTTCTAGGGATAATTTTCGACAGCAGCGTGCAAGGATGCAACAGGCTGCGCCTTCATTCGTACAAGACAGGGAAAAAATCGAGACCACAATGACCGAAGACGAGGTACTCTCCGAGTTCCGCGCGAGCGAGGCTCTGCTCGAGGGGCATTTCAAGCTCTCATCCGGGCGGCACAGCGCGCATTACCTGCAATGCGCGCGTGTCCTGATGGACCCCATGCGCGCCTCGCGCATCGCCTCGGCGCTCGCGGCCAAGCTCCCGCGGGAGATTCGCCAGCAGGTCGATATCGTGGTTTCTCCCGCGATGGGCGGCGTAATTATCGGCCATGAAATGGGCCGCGCACTGGGCGTGGAGGCGGTTTTCGTGGAACGGCCGACCGGCACCTTCGAATTCCGGCGCGGTTTCAGGCTCGAATCGGGCCAGAAGGTCCTGATGGTCGAAGACGTGATTACAACCGGCCTCTCCTCGCGCGAAGCGATGAAGGCGATCGAAGAGGAAGGCGGTGAAGTCATCGCCGCCGCATCGATGGTCGACCGCTCGGCCGGAGACGTCGAATTCGATGTGCCCTATTTCTCGCTCGTGCAGCTTTCCTTCCCTACATATGAGGAAAGCGAACTTCCGGCCGAACTCGCCGCGCTGCCTGTCGAAAAACCCGGCAGCCGCAAGAGCTAGAAAGGCTAAGCCCACCAAGTGACCGAGATTCTGCGTCCCCACCGGCTTCGGCTGGGTGTCAATATCGACCATGTCGCGACGATCCGGAATGCGCGCGGCGGCGATCATCCAGATCCGGTGCGCGCTGCGGAGATCGTCGCGACCGTGGGCGGAGACGGAATCACCGCGCATCTGCGCGAAGACCGGCGGCATATTCGCGACGACGATCTGGCCCGGATTCAATCCGCCACCGATCTGCCATTGAACCTGGAAATGGCCGCGACCGAAGAAATGCTGGAGATCGCGCTGCGCCACAAACCGCATGCCGCCTGCATCGTGCCGGAAAAGCGCGAGGAGCGTACGACCGAAGGTGGGTTGGACGCGGCCGGGCTGCACAACCAGCTCGCGCCGGTCGTCGGGCGATTGCTGGATGCCGGAATTCGCGTAAGCCTTTTCATCGAGGCGAGCCCCCGTCAGCTGGAAGCCGCCATGCACCTGAATGCCCCAGTGGTGGAATTTCACACCGGCGAATACGCGCATGCCGATCTGGAGAACGACGCGGAAAAGCGCGCGGTTGAGCTGAAGCGTATCGCCGATATGGCGGCCCTGGCGGCGAAGAACGGGATCGAACCGCATGCCGGCCACGGGCTGACCTATGAGAACGTGCAGCCGATTGCCGCGATTCCCCAGCTCGCCGAACTCAATATCGGGCACTATCTGGTGGGCGAGGCGATCTTCACCGGCCTTGAAAACGCCGTGCGGCGGATGCGCGAACTGATGGACGAAGCGAGGTAGATTAGGCGCGATGATCATCGGCATGGGATCCGACCTCTGCAATATCGAGCGTATCCAGACCTCGCTGGAGCGCTGGGGCGAGAAGTTCGAACTGCGTTGTTTCACCGAGATCGAGCGCAGCAAGGCCGCCAAGCGCCCCTTCACGCGCGCAGGCACCTTCGCCAAGCGCTTTGCCGCCAAGGAGGCGTTTTCCAAGGCAGTCGGCACCGGCTTCCGCCGCGGCGTTTTCATGAAGGATATCGGCGTGGTCAACGCCCGCTCGGGCGCGCCGACGCTGGCATTGGAAGGGGGCGCCCTGGTCCGCTTGCAGGAGCTGACCCCGCAAGGGCATGAGGCGGTCATTCACCTGACACTCACGGACGACCACCCATGGGCGCAGGCCTTCGTCGTGATCGAGGCGCGCAAGCTGTGAACGAAAAGGAAAAGATCGATGGCGCCGATGCGCCCGCTACTCCCGAGAAGGAGGGCAAGGACGCAAGCGGCACGTCCGACAAGGTGAACTGGCTGCGTGAAATGCGCGGACTGGCGCTGATGCTGCTGGCCGTGCTCGCCTTCCACAGCCTGGTGGCCAAGCCGTTTTACATCCCCTCTGAATCGATGATGCCCAACCTGCTGGTGGGGGACCGGCTGGTTGTCAGCAAATATCCTTATGGCTGGAGCTGGGTTTCGGCCTCTTTCCATATCATGCCGCGCAGCGACTGGCGGCTTGCCGGACAGACGCCGGAATATGGCGACATCGTGATTGCAGTCCCGCCCGACCGGGCGGAGGATTACATCAAGCGTGTCGTCGCCCTGCCCGGTGACCGGATAGAAGTGGCGAACGGCCGCATCATCCTGAACGGCACGCCGATCCAGCGCGAAGTAATCCCGCCGGTCGAAATCCCGATAGACGCCAATGCGCCTTGCGATCCGGCATCCTATGGCAATGCGCGCACGCGCCTGCCTTCCGGCCAGGAGGTCTGCGTGCTCCCGGCCTACAGCGAAACTTTGCCCAACGGGGCGACATACACGGTGATCGATCACCGGCGGCAAATGCTCGACGATTTCGACGAGATAACCGTACCGGAGGATTCGGTCTTCCTGATGGGCGACAACCGCGACCATTCGGCGGACAGCCGTGCGCCAGCCGCGCCGTTCGGAAATGGCCTGGGCGGCCCCGTTCCGCTCGCGAATATCGGTGGCCGCGCCGAATTTCTGACCTTTTCGCTCGATGGCAGCATGTCGCTCAATCCGCTGACCTGGTTCGGAGCCTTCCGCGGCGGTCGCGCATGGAATAGTCTGCGCCCTGCTCTGGCACCCACAGGACCGGAAGGGAGCGGCAGCGATGAGCAAGACTGATCAGGAAGACGGCGAACGCGTCGGCTCCAGCCCTACCCATATCAGCGATCCCAAGCTGGCCTGGGAAGCGCGGCGGGCCCTGACCTGGGCCGGCGTGATCGGTCTGGCCGCTCTATCGGCTTTCATGGCCCGTTCGCTGCTGATCGTTTTCGGTGGCATGGTCATCGCAGCGATGATCGACGGCGGATCGCGCCTGCTTGGCCGGGTGCTGCCGATCGGGCGCGGCTGGCGCGTCTCGATCGTAATTGTCGGCGTGTTCGCCTTCATGATCGCGGTGGTCATCTATGCGGGTTCCACGATTGCACAGGAAGCTGCCGAATTACCGGAAATCGTGCGCGAACAGGTTTCCAATGCACTGCAATGGGCACGCGAAAACGGCTTCCAGGTCGAAGGACAGAACGTTCAGGGCATCGCCAGCCAACTGGCTAGCGGCGTCGGCACGGTTACAAAGGCGCTCACCGGCGTGTTGGGCGGGTTGACCAGCGTTGTGCTGATGATCTTCCTGGGGATCTATATTGCCCTGGAACCGCGCCTCTACGAACGCGGCCTGGCCTGGATCCTTCCCGAAGAGCAGCGCGAAAACTTCTTCATCACGACTTCGCGCATGGCCCAAGCTTTGCGCCACCTGCTGGGCGGGCGCCTGCTGGGAATGGTCGTGGAAGGCATTTTTACCTGGGTCATGCTGGCGGCATATGGCGTGCCGATGGCCACTCTGCTGGGGCTGCTCACCGGTCTGTTGGCGTTCATCCCCAATATCGGGGCGGTACTCTCCGGCGTGCTGATGGTACTGGTCGGTTTTTCGGGCGGGACCGACATGGGGCTCTATACGATCTTCGTCTATTTCACCGTTCAGACGATAGACGGCTATGTCCTGATCCCGCTGATTGCCAAACGAACCGTCGATCTGGCGCCGGCGCTGGTGCTTTCCGCCCAGCTGATCATGGGCGTGCTGTTCGGCATTCTGGGGCTGGCATTGGCCGACCCGCTGATCGCGATGATCAAGGTGGCGCTGGAGCGCCGCTCCGAACAATATGACGCCGCGCACAAGGCGCAGGAAGAAGCAGAGGCAGAGGCCGACGCATGAAGCTCGCACGCGGTTTCCTTTACATTATCGCCTTCCTCACCTTCCTGGTGATCGCCGCGTTCTTCCTGCTGCGGATCTATTCGGAAGAGCTTTCCGAGTTCGCCTTCGTCCCGACGACGCCTTTCGAAGAGCAGGAGCCGCTGGCAGCGAACGCCTATGCCGCGCCGGAAATGTGGTTTTCCTACCCGCCCTTCTATCAGGGCGATCCGGCGCGCTGGTGGCCGGAAATCGAAAGCGAGGCGGATGAAGGTCAGACTTCCCCCGCCGATCCGGCAGGCAACAGCCCGCCATTCAATGTCTTCTTCATCCACCCGACCAGCTATCTGGAAAAAGAGCACTGGAACGCTTCGCTGGATGACGAAACATCGCAAGAGCGTGCAAGGCTGTTCCTCAAGGGCATGGCCAGCCCCTTCAACGGCGCCGGCGAGATATGGGCTCCGCGCTACCGGCAGGCGGCTTTCGGCGCCTTCCTGACCGACGAGCCTCAGGCTGACGAAGCGCTCGATGCCGCCTATCGCGATGTCGAACAGGCGTTCGAGGAATTTCTGAGCAAGACCGATCCCGAAGTGCCGGTGATTCTTGCCGGACATAGCCAGGGCGCGCTGCATCTTCTGCGGCTATTGCGCAGCCGAATCAAAGGCACTCCGGTGCAGAACCGCATTGCCGCGGCCTATGCGATCGGCTGGCCCATTTCGCTCGACCACGATCTGCCGGCGCTCGGCATGCCGGCTTGCAGCGGGCCGGACCAACAAGGCTGCGTGATCAGCTGGCTGAGCTTCGCCGACCCGGCCGAGCCGGGGCAAATGCTCAAACGCTTCGAAGAATCGCCGGGCTTCGACGGCGAGCCGCGCAAGGGCAGCGCGATCCTCTGCAGCAATCCGCTCACCGGCGGCATGGGCGGCTCCGCTCCCGAAAGCGCAAATCTCGGCACGCTGGTGCCCAATTTGGATATGACATCGGGCGAGCTTGTTCCCGGCGCCGTGCCTGCCACCTGCCGCGAGGACGGCATTCTGATTGTCGGAGAGCCGCCGGAACTCGGCCCTGCCGTTCTGCCGGGCAACAATTATCACGTCTATGACATCCCGTTGTTCTGGGCGAATCTGAAGCAGGATGTCGGGCGCCGGGCTCAGGCCTGGATCGCCGCCCAATGACTGCACAGGCCGTCATCACCGACAAGGCTGCCGAATTCAGAGAGGTTCTGCCGGAAGGCGGCCCGCTGATGGCGCTCGATCTCGGCACGAAGACGATTGGCGTGGCCTTTTGCGATGCATCCTGGCGATTCGCGGCAGCGGACAAGACCTTGCCGCGCGGCAAATTCACCGCCGACCGCGCGAAGCTGGAAACGCTGATTGCGCAGCGCGGCGCCAAAGGGATCGTGATCGGCCTGCCGCTCAATATGGACGGATCGGAAGGGCCGCGCGCCCAGGCAAGCCGGGCCTATGCCAGAAACCTTGCGCCCCTGGGGCTGCCCCTGCTGCTGTGGGACGAACGCTGGTCCACCGCCAGCGCTGAAAGGGACATGATCGCGCAGGATATTAGCCGGGGCAAACGCGCCGAGCGGATCGACAGCCATGCCGCCGCGGTGATCCTGCAAGGCGCGATCGACGCACTCGCCGGCGGCCTGTTCTAAACCTGGCTCTACGCGGCTGGCAGCTTAGGCCGGTGCGCTCCCTGCCCGGCGCAATTCCACGATCAGGCCCCCGGGCAAATCCCCGTCATAAGGCAAAGGCCGCCGGAGCGCGTCCGCCCTTGCCCGGTCGAGTATGGCCTGGGGAATACCCGGGCCGACCAGCAGCACATCGGCAGAGCCCAGCAGGCGCACATCGCGCACAGTGAGATCGTCGGGATTGCTGCTGGTCAACGTCACGACTGCGCGGCCGGATTCCTTCTTGGCACTCTTGCCGGCAAGCCAGGCATCGACATTCTTGGCGCTGCTTTCCTGCAAGGGATCGAGAATTCCGCCCGGCCCCAATGCGGTGTCGAGCGCCTGCCGCCGATCCGCCGCCTTGGGCCACTTCGTGCGAATCTTCGACCTTGCCGACTGCAAGGCAGAGGCCAGCGATCCCAGCGATTGGGGCAACAACGATTCAAGGCGCAGCCGCAATTGCTTGGCGAGGCCAGCCGAAGCGCCCGACGTACCGATCGCAATCAGCACCGGATCGCGCTCCAGAATGCTGGGCGTCGTGAAATCGCACAGCTCGGGCCGGTCGATCACATTGACGAGCACGCCCAGCGCCTTGAGCCGCCTGGCGGCAGCTTCGCATTCGTCCCGGTCTTCCAGTGCGACGAAGGCAATCCGGGCGCCCTTGTTCCAACCATCCTGTATCGAGCCGATGACGGTCCCGCCCGCTCGTTCAACCAGGCGGATCTTGGGCTCGGCCAACGGCCCCTCTCCCAGCACGATCACCGGCATTCCGGCAACGCGGTGGAAGAGTGGAAGCGATCTCATGCTTTAATCCTACTAGATGATCCTGTTTCTGCCGATGGGTTGGCATTAAGGCAGCGCTCCGCGGGCTCGGCAGTCCTGCCACGGATGGCGCGCCCCTACCCTGTCAGGTCAGCCAATCCGGCACGCGCTCGGCAGCCAGAATCGCCTCCGGTTCGATCCGCTCGGCAACGACCGCGTATTTCTCTCCATCGACCATCACCTCGGGCACCAGGGCGCGGCTGTTATAGGTGTTGGCCATGGTGGCACCATAAGCGCCAGCCGTGCGGAATGCGCCGAAATCGCCGGCCTCCACCTTGTCGATGATGCGGCCCATCGCAAAGGTATCACCCGTTTCGCAGATCGGCCCGACGATATTCGCGGTCATGGTCTCGCCGCTGGGCTTCAGCGCCACGAAATCGTGCCACGCTTCATACATTGCCGGGCGCACAAGATCGTTCATCGCCGCATCGACCACCACGAATGGCGCCGTGACACCTTCCTTCACCCGGATAACTTGAGTCAGCAGGACGCCCGAATTGCCGGTGATGACCCGGCCGGGTTCGAACATGATCGTGGCATCCCAATCGGCCGTGACGGCGGACACCATCGCCCCATATTCGTCAGGGCCGGGCAGCTGTTCGCCCGCCTTGTAAGGCACGCCTAGTCCGCCGCCCAGATCCATATGGGTGACGGTGAAACCCTGCGCGCGCAGATCGCGCATCAATTCGCCCATCTTCATGAAGGCCAGGCGCGAAGGCTCCAGATCGGTGATCTGGCTGCCGATATGGACCGCCAGGCCGCGCATGTTCAGCCCTTCCAGGCCGGAAAATTCGGCATAGATCGCCGCTGCCCGGTCATAGGAGACGCCGAATTTGTTCTCCGCCTTGCCGGTCGAGATCTTGGCATGGGTCTTGGCATCGACATTGGGATTGACCCGCAGAGCGCAGACGGCCCTGGTGCCCATGGACAGCGCGATTTGCGAAAGTTCGCGGCCTTCGGCCTCGCTTTCCAGATTGAACTGGCCGATTCCCGCTTCCAGCGCGGCGGCGAGTTCCTTTCCGGTCTTGCCGACGCCGGAAAAGACAATGTCCTGCGCGGGGATTCCGGCGGCAAGCGCGCGCCGCATTTCCCCTTCGGATACGACATCGGCGCCATATCCCTGGGCGCCCAGCAGACGCAGCACGGCCAGATTGGGGTTCGACTTGACGGCAAAGGCCAGGTGAATGCTGGGCAGCTGCGCCAGCGCTTCGCGGAAGACCCGCGCATGCCGTTCCAGCGTAGCACGCGAATAGACATAGACGGGCGTGCCGACTTCCTGCGCGATCCGCGCAAGCGGCACATCTTCAGCGTAGAGCTCGCCGTTCCTGAGTTGGAAATGATCCATGAGTACCTGTTATTCCGGAGGGAGATCGAAAGGATCGTCTTCGCGCTCTTCGGAACGGCGGCGCAGCTCCACGCTGCGCTCCGGCGCCGCCTGCTGTTCCGGCTCCAGCAATTCTTCGGCAGACGGCCTGTCATCGCGGCCATAGGGCGCAACGGGAAGCTCATTGCCCTTGGTCGGACGCAAATCCGCCGTCTGGCCGCAAGCGGCCAGGATCGGCAGGAGCGCGAATATCGAAGCAGCGGCGAGACGGGCCATCATTCGATCCCCAATGCTGCGCGGGCTTCGGCCACACGCTTTTCAACTTCTGCGGGCGCCGTACCGCCATGGCTGGTCCGCGCGGCAACCGATGCCTCCACCGAAAGCGCGGCAAACACGCCATCGCCGATCCGCGAATCAATCGATTTCAGTTCCTCGATCGACAGTTGATCCAACGGAGCCCCTTTCTGCTCCGCCATCCTGACCGCGCTGCCGGTGATGTGATGCGCTTCGCGGAAGGGAATGCCTGCTTCGCGCACCAGCCAGTCCGCCAGATCGGTCGCCGTTGCATAGCCGAGCTCTGCCGCCTGGCGCATCTTGGCAGTAATGAAATCGGCATCCGCGACCATTCCGGTCATCGCTGCGATCGAAAGCGCGAGCAGACCAGCCGCTTCGAACACGGGCGGCTTGTCGTCCTGCATATCCTTGGAATAGGCCAGCGGGAGGCCCTTCATGGTCACCATCAGCGCGGTGGAGCAACCGACGATGCGGCCTGCATGGCCGCGCACCAGCTCCGCCGCGTCCGGGTTTTTCTTCTGCGGCATGATCGAGCTGCCGGTGCTGAGCGCATCGGGCAGCCGCACGAAGCCGAAGGGCTGGCTGGCCCAGATGATGAATTCTTCTGCCAGGCGCGAGAGGTGCAGCGAGCATTGCGCTGCCGCCGTCAGATATTCGAGTGCGAAGTCCCGGTCCGACACGGCATCGAGCGAATTGGCAGTCGGCCGGTCGAAAGCGAGCGCCTGGGCCGTCATTTCCCGGTCGATGGGAAAACCCGTTCCGGCAAGTGCCGCAGAACCCAGCGGCGATTCGTTCATCCGCGCCCGCGCATCGGCAAAACGCGAACGGTCCCGGCGGATCATTTCGTAATAGGCCATCAGATGATGGCCCAGCGTGACCGGCTGCGCCGTCTGCAAATGGGTGAAGCCCGGCATGATCGAGGCGGCATGTTCGCCCGCACGGGCTACCAGCGCCTTCTGCAGCGCCTCAAGCCCCGCATCCACCTGGTCCAGCGCATCGCGGACCCACAGGCGGAAATCGGTCGCCACCTGATCGTTGCGGCTGCGCGCCGTGTGCAGCCTCCCCGCCGCCGGGCCGATCAGCTCCGCAAGCCGGCTTTCGGTGGTCATGTGGATGTCTTCAAGGTCCCAGTCTTCGGGAACGCCATTCGCTTCATATTCGGCAGCGACGGTATCCAGGCCCTGCTCGATCGCCTTGGCATCTTCCGCCGAAACGATGCCCGTTACGCCCAGCATCGCCACATGCGCCTTGGAAGCGGCAATATCCTGCCGCCACAGTGCCTTGTCGAAAGGTATCGAGGCATTTATCTCGCGCATGATAGCGGACGGGCCTTCCGCGAAGCGCCCGCCCCACATTTGATTGGAGCTGTTATCCATGGCCCGTTTCTTCGTTTCCTTGCCCATGGCCGCAACGCTTGGCTGCGCCATGGCCCTCACTCTGGCCGGTTGCGATAGGCAAAGCGCATCCGACGCGCAACCACAGGAAG
>JAUIFP010000090.1 GCA_030430365.1 Alphaproteobacteria bacterium
AAGCCTTGCCGGCAAGCACCGTGGTGACCCCTACGGGAATCGAACCCGTGTTTCAGCCGTGAAAGGGCCGCGTCCTAACCGCTAGACGAAGGGGCCACGTCGGTGCAGGCACGCGCACTTAGGGACGGGAGAGTGTACGGTCAAGCCCCGTAGAACTCAATCGGCCCAGGCCGCGTCTTCAAGGTGCATTTCTGCCTGTAAACGGCTTCCCCAATCGTCGATTTTTGCACGGCCGGCGAGCCAGAGGCTGCGCCCCTTTGATCCGTGCAGCAATGTCTGGCCCAATTCGCTGTCGGCTGCCCGGAAAGCGATTCCCTTGAAGGACGATCCGTCGCGCCCATTCGCGATCAGGCGCACGTGATCGGTTCCGACGATATCTACCTTGACCAAACGCACAGGTCCGACTGCAATTCGCGGCCCTGGCCAGCCCACGCCGAAAGGCCCAGCGCTGTCCAGCGTTGTTACCAATTCCGGGGTCAACCCGCCCGGGGCGAGTGCCAGGTCGAGCACCATTGAGCGCTCTTCCATGCTCCGCATCACCTGGGAGGAGAGCCTTTCATCCAGCCACTCGGCAAGGGCATCGACTTTGCCTGGCTCTACCGTCAGACCCGCGGCCATCGCATGTCCGCCGCCCGCAACAAGCATTCCGTATTCCCGCGCGGCGATGATGGCGGCACCTAGATCCACGCCGGAGACCGAACGTCCCGATCCTTTGCCATATCCGCCATCTTCATCATCCAGGGCGATGACGATGGTCGGCTTTCCCGTCTTCTCCTTGATCCGCCCGGCAACGATTCCGATCACGCCTGGGTGCCAGCCCTTGCCGGCCAGAACCAGTACGGAACGGTTATGCTGTGCGTCGATCTGCGCCTCTGCGGCCTCTTGAACTGCCGCTTCGATTGCTCTGCGTTCGTCATTCAACGCCGACAGCCGGGCGGCAATATCCTGCGCCTCACCCGCATCTTCAGTTGTGAGCAAACGCACGCCAAGCGTGGATTCCCCCACGCGCCCGCCGGCATTGATGCGCGGACCAAGGGCGAAACCCAGATCGCTGCATGTCGGCGCCCGGTTGATTCGGCTCGCATCGATCAACGCAGCCATTCCGGTGTTGTTGCGCAGGGCCATGACCTTGAGCCCCTGGGCGACCATAGCCCGGTTCAGCCCGTGCAAGGCAGCAACATCGGCCACCGTGCCCAGGGCGACAAGGTCGAGCAACGCGAACAGGTCGGGCTCTTTGCGGCTTTCGAAATAGCCGCGTGCACGCAAGGTGCGGACGGTCGCGATTGCGAGAAGGAAGGCCACGCCCACGGCGGCAAGATGGCCATGTGCCGCACCCGTTTCGCTCTCGTCCAGGCGGTTGGGATTGACCAGCGCAGCCGTGACGGGAAGCTCGGCGGAGCATTTGTGGTGATCTACCACGACGACGTCCACACCGGCATCATGGGCCTGTTTCAGAGCGTCATGGGCCATCGCTCCGCAATCGACGGTAACGATCAGGCTGCTGCCTTCTTCTGCCAGGCGCACAAGAGCCTCACCTGAAGGGCCGTAACCCTCCAGCAGCCTGTCCGGTATGTAATAGCGCGCATCGTGGCCCAGCATGCGCAGCAGACGGATAAGCAGGGCGGCACTGGTGGCGCCATCGACGTCGTAGTCGCCATAGATCGTAACGGTTTCGCCGCCCAGAATCGCTTCGGCCAGCCTTTCGGCAGCCGCTTCCATGTCCTGGAACTCGGAAGGATCGGGAAGGAAGCTGCGCAATGTGGGGCTCAGGTGGCGAGCAAGATCTTCTCGTGCGACTCCGCGGGCGAGAAGCAGCTGCGTGACGATATCGTCCTCCAGCCCGATCGCGCCTTCGGCCAGATCCATGTTTCCGCCGCGCCAGCGCCATGCGCGCCCCGAGATGGAACGTTCCACTCCGAATACGGCTGAGGCGGACTGTGAAGCCATAGCAGTTGGGTAACTCAAGCAGCCGGGGCGGGGAAGGGGCGGCTTGCTTCAATCGACAGAACGGGGCCCAACGAGATTGCCCTGACGCCAGACGCATTCGCTCCGCTTGTTCCTGTTTAGGCAAGTAAGAAATTGCGTTCAGTCAATGCGCCCGGCTCGCTGCCGGGATAGTTTTCCGCCCATTCAAAGCGACATTGGTGAGTGGATAGACCTGACTATGACACATTTTCCAGACAATCCGGGCTTCACTGGCACGTTGCGCCCGTTGCGGCTGCAAGGTGACATTCTAGACATGGAAATAGAGGGCGAAGTGCCCTCTGAGCTGGACGGAGCATTTCACCGGGTTCATCCCGACAACCAGTTTGCGCCCAGGTTCGAGGATGACCAATTCTTCAACGGCGACGGCATGGTTTCCATGTTCCGCGTTCACGATGGCAAAGTCGATTTCCGTCAACGCTACGCGCAGACGGACAAGTGGAAGCTGGAAAACAAGGCCGGTAAATCCCTGTTCGGCCACTATCGCAACCACTTGACCGACGATCCTTCAGTGGAAGGTCAAATCCGCGGTACGGCCAATACCAATGTCATGGTTCACGCCGGCAAGCTTTTTGCGATGAAGGAAGACAGCCCCTGTCTGCTTATGGATCCCAATACGCTGGAAACTTTCGGCTATACGGATTTCAATGGAGAGCAGGAGAGCAAGACCTTCACCGCTCATCCCAAGATCGACCCCAAGACAGGCAATATGTGTGCCTTTTCCTACATGTCGAAGGGCCCGATGACCTATGACATGAGCTACATGGAAATCTCTCCCCGGGGAGAGCTGCTATTCGAAATTCCGTTCAAGAACAAATATCTATGCATGATGCATGATTTCGGCATCACCGAGGATTATGCGATCTGGGAAGTGATGCCCTGCGTCACCAGCATGGAGCGGCTGGAAAAGAACATGCCCTATTTCGGCTTCGACCATTCGTTGCCGACCTGGGTGGCCGTGCTTCCCCGCAAGGAAGGCGCCACGGCGGCCGATGTGCGTTGGTTCAAGGCGCCGGCGAATTGCTTCACCGGCCATGTGATGAATGCCTTCAATGACGGGACCAAGGTCTATTTCGATCTGGCCGTTGCCGAGAAAAACAGCTTCCCCTTCTTCCCGGATGTTACAGGGGCGCCATTCGATCCGATCGGCGGCCTGTCCTATCTCACGCGCTGGACGGTCGACATGGCGTCCAATGGCGAAGAGTTCGATCAGGTAGAGCGCATGACCAGCGTGCCCGACGAATTTCCGCGGATCGATGACCGTTATGCCGGCCAGGCCTATCGCCACGGCTGGATGATCGGTTTCGACTCCGACAAGCGTTATGAAGGCCCTCCCGGGCCGTTCGTCAGCACGCTCAATTCGCTGTGCCATATCGACCTGGCTACCGGCGATACCAAGAGCTGGTGGCCGGGGCCGACCAGTGGCATCCAGGAGCCGGCCTTCATTCCCAAGTCGGAAAATGCGGCGGAAGGCGAAGGTTATATCGTTGCCCTGGTAGACGATCACGTCACCAACTATTCCGACCTTTGCTTCTTCGACGCACAGCGCGTGGATGAAGGTCCGGTCGCGCGGGCCAAACTGCCGGTCAAGATCCGTCAGGGGCTCCACGGCAACTGGTCCACGGCCAAGCAGCTTTCCGAAGCGGCCTGACGCCTGAAGCGAAGTGAGAGAGCCGCCTTGCCGTGTGGGCAGGGCGGCTCTCCTGCGTCGATGCCAAGATTTATTCGGCTTCTGCTTCGCTCTCATCCGTGGGGACAGGCGCCATCGGTGCATTCACCTTGCGGCTTTTGAACTTCCACGTCCCATCGACACGTACAAGCTCGTCCTCATATTGGCCCAGCATCAGCGGCTCGGGCTGACCCTGTTCGTTCGGTACAACCCAGAAGGACATGGATGTCGCATTGGCCTTGTCTGGCCCGTCGAACGTGACGACTTCGTTGAAAAACACATGGAAGTTGGGTTCGCGCGCGCCGCTGGCATTCTTGGCGAAGACTTCGCGCATGGTTTCTCCCGTATCCGGGCCCGGAGTGCCGTTATAGTCGCCATCTTCCGTCCATAACTGCGTAAAACCATCGAAATCGCGTTCATCCAGCGTCCGTCCATACTCCATCATAAGCTGGTGGATGGCCGCTCGATCGGCGGCTTCGTTGTGCTCTGGGGCCTGCTGGCATCCGGCGCTCAGCAGCAACGCAGCAACTGCAGTACCTTTGATCAGATAAGTCATCCCTCTCCCTTTCCTGAGCGTATGCTGGACGGTTTAGGGCATAGCTGGGCATGTTGCCTATGACCGATTTGGAAAGCCTTCCCGGCAAAAGCAAACCGCCTCTTGTCCTGCATGGACAAGAGGCGATGCAATTAAGCGAGGTATGTTAGAAGTTGCGTCTGATCGTGACAGACCATTCCCGCGGCGGCGCGATGATCCGTTGACCGGTGCCGGAGAAATAGAAGGCGAATGAGTTGGTCCAATAGAACTCATTCGTCAGGTTCTTCACTGCAGCGGAAATCTGCCAGTCCCTGTCGGGGCTGTCATAGATGAGGCGCGCATTCATGGTCGTCCGGCCGGGGATCAGGAACGGATTGAGATCCGCGAATTCCGCTGGTGTCGGGAAGAAGCCGCCCGGATAGAAGCCATTGTTGGCCGGATCCGAGTAGGTTTCCGATTGGTATTCGATGTCGAAACGCGGAGTGATCGTACCTGCGTTCCCGCCAAGATCGGCGGCATAGGCGATGCCGCCCGATGCCTTCCATTTCGGAGTGAGCGGCGGATAGTCGTCCAGGCTGATCCGTGAAGCGACTGCCAACGGGTCAAGCCGTTGATATTCGAAATCGAGATAGCTGACCGTACCGGTGATCGAAAGTCCTTCGGTGGGCTGCAGATCGGCTTCGAATTCAACGCCCTTGATATCGGCATCGCCAGCATTGAAGGGAGCAGCCGACAAAACGCAGCTCGGCGTATTTTCCGGCGTTTCACCGTTGATGCACAGGCCTGCTGCGTTGACGAGCTGAATGTCCTTGTACTTCATATAGAAGCCCGCAACGTTCAGCCTGACGCGGTTGTCCGCAAGGTCGGTCTTCAGACCTACCTCCCAAGCATCGAGCGTTTCGGGGCCGAAGTCTATGGCCTGCCCGGCAGTAAACGGCTTGGCATTCACGCCGCCCCCCTTGTAGCCCGTTGAAAACTGGCCATAAACCATGACCTCCGGAGAGAAGCGGTAGTCGGCCCCGATTCTGTAATCGACCCTGTCACCGGCATAAGTTTGCGGCGGCAAAGTGTTGAGCGGAGCTTGCCCCGGATTGGCTGGCCCGCCCTGAAGATTGTAACGCGTGAAAACGTAAGTCTTCTCGTCATCCGTGTAGCGGATGCCGGCGGTGATGTTGAAGTTTTCCATCGGATGCAGGACGATGTGGCCGAACACGGACTTGCTGGTCGTATCGACCGGATCGTCCGTGATGAATTGGGTCGGCCCTGAATTGATCGTGTTGTTGATCCAGCCTCTGGCATCGTAATAGAAGCCGCCCACTGTCCAATCCGCGATGTCCGCAGTGCCGGAAAGTCGCAGTTCTTGCGTGAACTGGTTGTACCGGTTGTCGATCAATGTGGTCGCAACGCCGATCGGGCTGCCATCCTGATCGAAACCTGCCTGGGTATCTAATTCGCGATAGCCGGTGATCGAACGAATGCTCAGATTCTCGCCGATCCCCCAATCGATATCGCCCGAGATGCCCCAGGATTCGATATGCGTTTGTCCGCCAGGGCTGAAACCGGTCGTGGTGTCCCTGTAAGTGGCATAGGAAGTGTAGGGATCGTCTGGAATGAAGCGCGTATCCCAAGGCGTCCCCGCCGGATCGCCGTCATATGTCGCCGCACCGAATGGCGCGAAAGCATAGAACAACCCGGCGGCTGCTGGGGTTGATTTGTCGACTGTGCGGTCGACCGCGATATTCACTTCGATATCGGTGGTGGGCGTAAAGCGCAGCGCGCCGCGTAAACCCCAATTGCTCACGCCGCCGTCTCGGCCGATCACACAATCGGGACCCGAACCGATACGCGGAATATTGCCGGCCTCGGACGGATTGGCGCACGCGAAGTCGAGCCGCGTCATGTATCCGTCTTTGCTGTTGCTGAAGCCGGAAACGCGCATCGCCAATTGATCGTCGATCAGGCCCAGATCATACGCACCTTTGACATCGATCCGATTGAAGCGGCCATAGGTGGCTTCCATATAGCCTGACCCGTCGCCGCTCGGTTTGCGATTGTAGAGCTTGAGCGCGCCGCCGAGAGAGTTCTTGCCCGAAAGCGTGCCTTGCGGGCCGCGCAGGATTTCCACCCGGTCGATATCTGCCAGTGCAAAATCTGCGCCTGTGATGACGCCGTAATAGATGTCGTCGAGATATATTCCGACGCCGGGTTCATAGGCGAAGTTGTTGTCATATTGCCCGATGCCCCGGATGAACACGGAGGCCGAAACACCGAAGACTGCAGCATTCGCCGTCAGGTTTACGTTGGGAGCCACAGCCACCAATTGCGTCGTGGTGGTGATGCCGCGCTCGGCGAGCATCTCGCCGGTCTGCGCGGTTATCGCGATAGGGGTATCCTGAAGATTCTGTTCGCGGAACTGCGCGGTAACAACGATTTCGGTGTTGCCTTCGTTGTCTGCATCCTGAGCGTGAGCGGGACCAGACGCAACCGTAGCAAGTGAGGCCGTTATTCCGACAGCCAAAGCCCTGCTGGAAACACCCTTGGCATTCCAAAACCTTCTCATAGCAATCCTCCCAACTTTTTTTATTACAAAATGTATACTCCTACTGTTAGTTCATTAGCAAGTCGCTCTTTTGGCCTGCTACATGCAGCTGTTGATAGCGCCAGCATTTAAAATCGAATCAAAGGCTTGCGTGCAGCACGCAGGGCGCGTTGCAGCTTGCTAGAAGCGTCTTTATGCGTGGGGTTTCGCGCCCGCCCCGAAAGAATTTCGGCGCGGGCGGTTCGTCCGATTGCTGTCGTTATGCGCCGTTGGCTGCGCTCAGAATCGCGCGCACGCTGGCGGACGCAACGTCTTCATCGATGCCGACACCCCATACGGTGGTGCCGTCGGGGCGCGCGCATTCGACATAGGCCGCCGCCTTGGCGTCGGTCCCTGCGCCCATGGCATGCTCAGAATAATCGAGCACCTCAAGCTCCAGGCCGAAAGTGTCTTTCAGCGTAGCCAGCACGGAGGAGATCAGGCCCTTGCCTCGGCCCGAAACGCTCTGCTCCTGGCCGTCCACTTCGATCGTCCCGGCGAACAGGCGCGTACCGTCCTGCGCGCGGCTTTCTTCGAAATCGATCAGGCGATAGCGCCGCTTGTCGACCTTGATGAAATAGGCCTCGCGAAAGGTCTGCCAGATGTCGTCTGCGTTGAGTTCGCGGCTCTTCTCGTCTGCCAAGCGCTGAACATGGCGGGAGAAGTCCGCCTGCAGCTTCTTGGGCAGTTTCAGCCCCTGGCGCTGTTCCAGCACCCAAGCGAAGCCGCCTTTGCCGCTTTGCGAATTGACGCGGATCACCGCCTCGTAGCTGCGGCCCAGATCGGCGGGATCGATCGGCAGATAAGGCACGCGCCAGAGCTCGTCATTGCGGGTCTGCTGAGCTTCGAAACCCTTCTTGATCGCATCCTGATGGCTGCCGGAAAAGGCAGTGAACACCAAATCTCCGCCATAGGGATGGCGCTGATGCACTGGGATCTGGTTGCAGTATTCGACAGTCTCGATGATCTCGTCGATATCCGAGAAATCGAGCTTCGGATCAACGCCCTGCGTGTACATATTGAGGCCCATCGTCACCAGGCAGCAATTGCCGGTGCGTTCGCCATTGCCGAACAAACAGCCCTCCACGCGGTCCGCGCCGGCCATAATGCCCAGTTCTGCGGCCGCCACACCGGTGCCGCGGTCATTATGCGTGTGCAAGCTGATCGCGACCGTATCGCGCCGCGGGATGTTGCGGTGGAAATATTCGATCTGGTCGGCATAGACATTGGGAGTCGCCGCCTCGACCGTCGCGGGCAGGTTCAGGATCAGCTTGTGATCCGCCGTGGGCTGCAGCACGTCCATCACCGCTTCACAAACTTCGAGGCTGAAATCGAGCTCGGCGGTCGAGAAGGTTTCCGGGCTGTATTGGAAATACCAGTCCGTATCGGGCCGCTTGGCCGCTTCGTCGCGCAACATCTTGGCGCCTTCGATGGCGACCTGTTTCACTTCTTCGCGGCTCATGCGGAAGACGATATCCCGCCAGGCAGGAGATACGGCATTGTAGAGATGCACGATCGCGCTACGCGCGCCCTCCAGGCTTTCGAAGCTCTTGCGGATCAAGTCTTCTCGCGACTGGGTCAGTACCTGTACGGTCACGTCATCGGGGATGCGGCCCGATTGGACCAGGCTGCGGATGAAATCGAATTCGGTCGCACCGGCCGCGGGGAAGCCGACCTCGATTTCCTTGAGGCCGACTTCAACCAGCATATCGAAGAAGCGGTTTTTCTTCACCGCATCCATTGGGTCGATGATCGACTGATTGCCGTCGCGCAAATCGGTCGAGAGCCAGCGCGGCGTCGCGTCGATTGTGCGCGTGGGCCATTGCCGGTCCTGCAACGGGACCTGGGGGAAGGGTCGGTATTTTCGGCTCGGATCTTTGAGCATTGTCATGAGCTATCGCCTTAAGGCCTGAAACGCGCACGGCAAGCATCGATGGGCTTTGCGAAGCGGCGCGCTTCGGTTTCGACAGTGGATTTGATGAAAAGCCCTTAGGCGGGGTGCCGTGTGCGTACTGCGCACAGGCGGAATGACACGCCTAAGGGCGTGTAAGTCGAAGCAGCGATAGGATCGTGCGGTTCGTCATTAACCGATCAGATGGCGATTTTCGCAGGATATTTCAAGTGAAACGTTCGCGTCCGTTAAGCTCTTGGCAAGAAACGCGCAGTCTGCCTCTTGACCGCACGCGCCCGACCCCACATTTAATGTGTGCGGGCCGGGCCCCTCTGGCGCAGTGCCGAAATGGCAAGCGTGATGTCGGACCGCATCGGATGACTCCGGTGCAGGTTCGAGTTTTCGGCCGAGGCCAAGTGTCATCCGATTGAGTGCAACTCATGAAGAGGATGGCAGATGAAACCCTTCACATTCGCCTCGCTGCTGCTGCTGCAACGCGCCGATGATGCGCTGAAGCTGGAAACCTCCAGGACACTACCGAGGATGGATATCCTGACAGAGCTCAGGCGACGAAAGTCACGGCTGATCGAGCGCTTGCGCCGTTCGCCCTATCCGGCGGTAGCGGCCGGGAGCTGAGACTCATGGAATTCCTGACTGCCGACTGGCTGGGCACTCCGGCCTGGTTCTGGCTTGCCTTTATTGCGCTCGTGGCGGTGCTTACCGCCTTCGATCTGGGCGTGCTCAACCGGCGCAACAAGGAAATGGGCATCGCCGAGAGTTTGA
>JAUIFP010000091.1 GCA_030430365.1 Alphaproteobacteria bacterium
GGCCGTTGGCACCGCCGCCCAAACACGCTATCGGCCCCTGCCTGAGGATAGGGGTCCCGCTGGCGTCAGCTCTGGTTAAGCCGCCAATAGCCAATCGGGAAAGTTGAATGGCGTGAAGAAAGCGCCACGTACAGGACGATGCGAGTGATCAAGACGGCGAAAACTATCGTGCAATCGGGACGCGGCATGCTCATTTCGGGCTTGCTCGCCGGCGCGGCACTGACCGGATTCGGGGCAGCTTACGCGCAGGGCCAGCAGATGGGCGAAGCGGGCGAGCTCAACCTGCCCGAGTCAATCACCATGCTTGGCGAGCAGGATTCGAATGTCCGCACTGCAACTGCCGTCGTCAACGGCTTCGTCATTACCGGCACCGATATCGATCGGCGCGTCGCGCTGGTGCTCAACGCCAACGAACAGGAAGTGACGGACGAGGAATTGCAGCGTCTGCGCCAGCAGGTGCTGCGCAATCTGATCGACGAAACGCTGCAGATCCAGGAAGCCAAGGCGCTGGAAATCGAAGTATCCAGCGAAGAAGTCGAACAGACCTATCAGCGCGTCGCCACCCAGAATTTCGGCCAGAATGCCGACGAAATGGACGAGTATCTGCGTGAGATCGGGTCATCCCCAACCTCGCTCAAGCGCCAGATCGAAGGCGAACTTGCCTGGCAGCGTCTGCTTTCGCGCAATGTCCAGCCATTCGTGAACGTCTCCGAAGAGGAGGTGAACGAATTGATGGAACGGCTGAATGCGTCGAAAGGCACCGAGGAATACCGCCTTGGCGAGATTTTCCTGGCGGCCACGCCGGAGAACGAACAGTCGGTCTACGAGAACGGCCAGAGGATTATCGAACAGTTGCAGCAAGGCGGCAGTTTCGTGGCCTATGCGCGGCAATATTCGCAGGCCTCGACCGCGGCAGTGGGCGGTGACCTGGGCTGGGTCCGCCTGCCCCAGCTGCCCAGCGAGCTGGCCGCCGTTGCCCGCGAATTGCAGCCCGGCCAGTTGATCGGCCCGGTGGAAATTCCCGGCGGGTTCTCGATCCTGCTGCTGATCGACAAGCGCCAGGTTCTCACGGCCGATCCGCGCGATGCCGTGCTCAGCCTCAAGCAGATTACGCTGCAGTTTCCCGAAGGCATGAGCGAAGCAGACGCGCAGCAGAGGCTGGACGATTTCACCGTCAGGGTTCAGCAGATCCGCGGCTGCGGCGAAGCGGATGCCGCCGCGGCGGAAATGGGCGTGGATATCGTTTCCAACGACCAGATTCGCGCCCGCGCTTTGCCCGCCGCCCTGCAGGATACCTTGCTCCAGCTTTCGGTTGGGCAGGCAACGCCGCCCTTTGGATCGCTGGAAGAAGGCGTGCGCGTGCTGATGCTGTGCGGCCGTGACGATCCGCAAGTCGATAGCGGCCCCAGCTTCGAACAGCTCATGACCCAGTTAGAAGACGATCGCGTCAACAAGCGCGCACAGCGCTATCTGCGCGACCTGCGCCGCGACGCGATCATCGAGTACAATTAAGGCCGGCATGGCTGCGCTCGCGGCCTCGCTCGGCGATCCAGCCGGGATCGGGCCGGAACTCCTCTGCGAGGCGTGGCTGCACCACCGCGAAGCGGGGATGGCCCCCTTCTTTGCCGTCGGCGGCGCGAAGCTTCTGGCCGAAGCCGCCCGGCAGCGCGGCCTAAACGTGCCCATTCAACCGATAAGCGATCCTGCCGAAGCGCAAGCTGCATTCGCCCAAGCCTTGCCCGTCTTAGGCGGCGATGACGGCGAATACCGCCCAGGATCGCCCGATACGGCCAGCGCGCAGATCGCTTTGGCGTCACTGACCAAGGGCACGCAGCTCGCACTGGAAGGCGCAGCCAGCGGCATCGTCACGGGGCCCGTCGCCAAGGCCAATCTTGCCCAGATCGGCTTCACCTATCCCGGTCAGACCGAATTTCTGGCCGATGCCTGCGCGATTGCGGAACAGGATGCCGTCATGATGCTGGCCGGGCCGCAATTGAAGACGGTGCCGGTCACCGTCCATTGCGCTCTATCCGAAGTGCCCGGACGGCTGACGACGGACCTGATTGCCAGCCGCTGCAAGATCGCGGCGGAGGGCCTGCGCAAGGATTTCGGCATCGCAAACCCGCGCATCGCCGTGGCCGCACTCAATCCGCATGCAGGCGAAGGCGGCAAATTCGGCCATGAAGAGGCGGACATCATCGAACCCGCCATTGCCCGGCTGCGCGCCGAAGGGATAGATGCCACCGGCCCGCACCCCGCCGATGCGCTGTTCGCACCGCATGCGCGCGGCAATTACGATCTGGCCGTGTGCATGTATCACGATCAGGCGCTGGTTCCGCTCAAGGCACTGGATTTCGATGCAGGCGTGAACATGACGCTGGGCCTGCCGATCGTGCGCACATCCGCCGATCACGGCACTGCCTTTGGCATCGCCGGGAAAGGTCTGGCGCAGCCAGGTGCGACGATCGCCGCGATCCGCATGGCAGGCGAAGCGGCGGCCCGGCGTCTGGGCCAGTGAGCCTCCCTCCCCTGCGTGAAGTCATCGCTCGCCATGGGCTCAGCGCGTCCAAGGCAATGGGGCAGAACTTCCTGCTCGACGAACAATTGCTGGACCGGATCGCGGCCATCCCCGGCGATCTGCAAGGGCGCGATGTGCTGGAAGTCGGCCCAGGCCCCGGCGGCCTGACCCGTGCCCTGCTGCGCGCCGGGGCCAAGGTGACCGCGATCGAAATGGATCGCCGCTGCCTGCCTGCCCTGGCGGAGCTAGAAGCAGTGTTCCCCGGCCAACTGACAGTGATCGAAGGGGATGCGATGAAAATCGATCGCGCCAGCCTGTTTGGCGGGACTTACGATATCGTGGCCAATCTGCCCTATAATGTCGGCACGGCGCTGTTTACCGGATGGCTTTCGGGCGAAAGCTGGCCGCCTGCCTGGCGCAGCCTCACTCTGATGTTCCAGCAGGAGGTCGCACAGCGGATCGTCGCACCGTCGGGGACCGGTGCCTATGGCCGCCTGGCTGTGCTTGCCCAGTGGCGCTCTACGGCGAAGCTGGCGCTCAAAGTTCATCGCAGCGCCTTCACGCCGCCGCCCAAAGTGATGAGCGCAATCGTCCATGTCGAGCCTGGCGATATGCCGGAAGGCGTCTCCGCGCGCATGCTGGAGCGGGTGACGGAGGCCGCATTCGGCCAAAGGCGCAAGATGCTGCGCCAGAGCCTGAAGGGCCTGCCAGGCGCCCTGGATGCGCTGGAAGCGCTGGGCATCGATCCTCAGCGGCGCGCCGAAACGCTGAGCGTTGGCGAGTTCGTGGGCATCGCGCGGCAGCTGACAGGCGTCTAGCGCCCGCTCAACATCACGGCATCGGCTTGGGGTAAACCGCCGCCGGCGGGATGCTGGAGGATGGCAGCCTGGCCCCGTTGAACAGGAAAAACATAATGCGGGAACGCGAAATCACCCACCACGCGCCATAGGATATGGCCAGCGAGAGCAGCATTACCGCCAGCCCTTTGAGCGCGACGGGGATAGCGACCGGTTGGCCCAGCCACACCAGCACGGTGATGACCGGCAGGTGGAAGAGATAGATCACATAGGCTGCCCGCGTGAACTCATTCACCAGCGGGATGGGGCGGTCCAGTAGCGTCCGGGCGCCTGCGATCAATGTCTGGCTGCAGGCAAGCGCAGCAAATGTGGTGATAAGCCGGCCCGGGGCCGGATGGACTTCTTTCGCCACGGTCATCGACAGGCCGACGAACAAGACCGCCATGAGCGCGACCGGCCAGGAGAAACGGCAAACCCGTTCCAACATATGCGGCGAGCGCTGCAGTAGAAAGCCGATCGTGTAATAGGGCGTGGAGATAATCAGCTCGTCGAGCCTGAAGATCTGCTGGGGCACATTTGTTGCCAGCCCGGCCATGTAGAACAGCTCAACCGCGATGGCTTCCCACAGCCCGACGACAAGCCCAACTAGGCAGAGCGTGACGAGGAAATATTTCCCCAGCCTGGCGTCCAGCCGCTCCGGCACCAAGGCCTGGGCAAGGCCGGGTCTCAACATGACAAGCCATGCCGAAGCCGCGGACAAATAGAGTAGCACGACGATGAACCACAGGTGCCGCACCCAGTAGCCACCCGAATGCGACGAGTTCCAGACGAAGGAAGAAAGCGCGCGCGAATAGGGAAGGTTGGAAAATTCGCAGGCCAGATTCATGATCGGCACAAGTGTGATGATCGTGACGGCAAACGGCACGGCCAGGCGCACCGCCCTGCCCTTCAACCAGACACTCGGCACGCGACGTGCCAGCAGCAGGGCAGAGAAATAACCGGCGATGATGAAGAAGGCCGGCATGCGGAAATAATGAATGATGTCCGCCAGCCAGGTGAATGCGATGATGCCCTCGTCGGAACGGACGATCCATGTCTGACCGGGCCGATAGGACAGTGCGACATGATAAGGGATGCCGAGCAGCATCAGCGCTGCACGCAAGGTGTCCCAATAATGCTCACGGGGTTTGGGCAGCAATTCGCTCACGATAATCCCCACCCCCGACGACCAAAAGCCCCCGACAAACCCAAGCCGACGTGATGAGTATTCTCAAATCTGAGCTGAGGGTCGCATTCCCTTTTCCACCCCCTCCGCCGCTTGGCAAGGCCGTGACGGGCCGCGCTCGCTTCGTCGGTCCGAAATCGGTACCGCCCTGACCGGGCCGCCCGGCATTATTCGCGTACGCCCGCTGCCCGCATCTCCGCGCTCAAACCCCGCTCTTGGCTGGCTCCTTGCAGGCGAAACTCTCCGCTTTCGTAGGATCGCCGCCGACATAGGCTGCGTAGGATGGATAGGGGCAAAGCGGCCGCGTCTCACTGCGGTTATCGGGCCGATGGGCGACAATCTCTTCAGGTTGCTTGCCCTGCTCCACCCAGTCGACCAGCGCGGACAGCAGATCGAACCGGTCGAAAGCGTTGCCGCCGCGGCAATGCATCATTCCCGGCACCATGTAGAACCGGCTGGCATCGGTGAAAGCCGCGCCATTGGTCTCTGCAGCCCGCTCGTAATATTCCCAGGTTGCCCAAGGGGAGAACCAGAAATCCGAAACACCGTGGAAAAACAGCATCTTACCGCCGCGATCCAGGAACGTGTTGAGGTTCGTCCAGTGGTCTGTGTCCGTCAGCCGCTGCCAGGGATTGGCCCGGACCTCGCGAATTTCCTTCTCCAGATCGATCGACGTGGCGAGATTGGGCGGGCCGAGCGGCCCCGGCATGCCGTTCGGCAGATATCCGCCCTGCAGCGCGACAATGCCCGTATCGAACGGCACGGGAACGTAAATCGGATAGCCTGCAGTGTCGTATGGTCCGGCAAAGCCCTGGCTGAGCGCATCGGCCAATTCGGCACTGATGCAGCTTTCCCCTTCGCCCCGGGCGCAAACCAGCTTCTCCGGCCGGAAATCGCATTGCGCGACATTCTCCACCATGCCGTCTTCAAGACCATCGAGCGCGTCGCATTGGGCAAGTATGCCGCCGAGCAGCGTATCGCGGATTTCCGGTGTAAGGAGCCTGCCGATCTCGGGCAGCCCGTTTTCATCCTTCGACGCCAGCTGGTTGAGCAGGATATGGCTGTATCTCATCCCGATATTGGAATCGCCTGTGCGCATGGCCGGCGCGCCAACGATGATACCGTCGAACAGCTCCGGGTAACGCTGCGATGCCAGCATCCCCTCACGCCCCCCGGTCGAGCAGCCCGTCATGTAACTATGCTCGGCCTTTGTTCCGTAATAGGCCGAGGTGATCTCTTTTCCGAGCAGCGCAACTGTGCGCACGGAAGCCTCGGCAAAGTCCAGCGCCGCCCTCTGGTCGGCCGTGAAGCTTGCATCGAACACGGCGCCGGAATGCCCGCTATCGTGGGAGATCACTGCGAAGCCGCGCGTTAAGGCTGGCCGCCCGTCCGATGCGACGGGGCCAAGCGGCGGATGGACTGTGCCGTTGAGCCCACCCCCACCCTGGAGCAGGAAACGCCCCTGCCAATCGTCCGGCAGAGCAATCGCGAAACGAATGCCATAGGTTTCGCCGCCCGCTCCTTCCCGTTCATTGATCACGCCCCTGATCAGGCAATGGGCGGGGATCGGAGCGGAAACCCGCCAGTCGGCCGGTGCCCCTGATTGCGCCGGGTCCGTCTGGCCTACTTGATCGGCCGAAATCACTCTGACGTCTTCACCAAAGGAATGAACGGCCATCGCCGAACACCGTGCAGCGCTATCGCTGGCGGGCGTCTGAGGCGTCGGCGGAGCAGCGCCCAACGTCATGAATATACCGGCGGCCAACGCCGCACGCGCAGAAATTCCCATCAAGTCCATCAAGCGCTCCCATCCCAATTACGCCAATATTGCCGGCCGCCGTCAGCTTATGAATTTTTTGGCGGCCGGCTTATTCTAATCCGGCTTTGTCTAAGCGGCGGCCTTCTTCTTGAGCCGCCATGCATGCAGCAGCGGCTCGGTATAGCCACTCGGCTGCTCTACCCCCTTGAACACGAGGTCGCATGCTGCCTGAAAGGCCATGCTGCTATCCCAATTGTCTGCCATCGGTTCATAGGCCGGATCGCCTGCATTCTGCGCATCGACCTTGGCGGCCATGCGCTGGAGCGAATCCATCACCTGCTCCTTCGTGCAGACGCCATGCAGCAGCCAATTGGCCATATGCTGACTGGATATCCGCAGCGTGGCGCGGTCTTCCATCAGGCCGATATCGTTGATGTCGGGCACCTTGGAGCAACCCACTCCGGCATCGATCCAGCGCACCACATAGCCCAGCAGGCCCTGCGCATTGTTGTCCAGCTCCTCACGGATTTCCTCCTCGCTCCAGTTCGTCCCGGTGGCGAGCGGGATTTGCAGCAGCGCGTCGAGGCCCGGCGCGGCCGGCAGCTCTTTCTGCACCTCGAACACGTCGAGCCGGTGATAATGCAGCGCATGGAGCACGGCTGCCGTGGGAGACGGCACCCAGGCCGTGCTGCCGCCGGCTTTGAGATGACCGATCTTTTCCTCCATCATCGCCGCCATCCGGTCGGGCGCGGCCCACATCCCCTTGCCGATCTGCGCGTGGCCGGAAAGGCCGCAGGCAAGGCCGATGGCGACATTGCGCTTCTCATAAGCATTCAGCCAGGTGGACGCCTTTATCTCGCCTTTGCGGATCATCGGCCCGGCCTGCATCGAGGTGTGGATTTCGTCCCCCGTGCGGTCCAGGAAGCCGGTATTGATGAAGACGATCCGGTCCTTCACCGCATGAATGCAGGCGGCAAGGTTCACCGAAGTCCGTCGTTCCTCATCCATCACGCCAACCTTGATCGTGTTGCGGTCCAGGCCAAGCAAGTCTTCCACTGCATCGAACAGATCGTTGGTGAAGTGGCACTCATCCGGCCCGTGCTGTTTGGGCTTCACGATATAGATGCTGCCCCGGCGGCTGTTGGACCAGCGCGTCTTGCCTTCCAGGTCGAGCGTACCGATCGCGCTGGTGAACACCGCATCCATGATCCCTTCGGGAATCTCGCTTCCATCTTCGAGCAGGATCGCCGGATTGGTCATCAAATGGCCGACATTGCGCACAAACAGCAGGCTGCGCCCCATCAGGCTCAGTTCCTCTCCGCCATCGCGCAGCACCCGGATATCGTCTTCCAGCTCGCGGGTGACGGTCTTGCCGCCCTTCTCGAACGTGTCGGTCAAATCGCCGCGGATCACGCCCAGCCAGTTGCGATAGGCAAGCAGCTTGTCCCCCGCATCCACGGCCGCGACCGAATCTTCCATATCGACGATGGTCGTAAGCGCGGCTTCCAGCCGGATATCCGCAATATGGCACTTGTCGGTCCGGCCGATCGGATGATCGGGATCGAACACGATCTCGATCAGCAGGCGATTGTTGCGGAACACCCGGCCCCGCGCGGACTCGCCCACTTCCTGCGCGACATTGTCGAGCGGGATGACCGGATCGGGCCCTTCGATATCCGCCCAGCTTCCCTTGAACAGAGGCAGCGCATCATCCAGGAATTTGCGCCCGGCCGCGATTACCGCCGCGCCTCTTTCGGCATCATAGCCCGGGCCCTTGGCCGGCGGTGCGTCCAGCGCATCGGTGCCGTAAAGCGCGTCATACAGGCTGCCCCAGCGGGCATTCGCGGCATTGAGCAGGAAGCGGGCATTGAGCACCGGCACAACCAGTTGCGGCCCGGCCAGCGTCGCGATCTCCGCATCGACATTCTGCGTGCCGATCGTGAAAGGCTCCGGTTCCGGCACCAGATAGCCGATCTCTTCCAGGAATTTGTGATAGGCTTTGGGATCATGCGGCTGCCCGCGGGCCGACTTGTGCCACGCATCGATCCGCGACTGAAAATCCTCCCGGATCGCAAGAAGCTCCCGGTTACGGGGCACAAATTTGGAGCAAATCGCAGAGAAACCTTCCCAGAACTCTCCGGGATCGCGTTCGAGAGGCGTCAGTACCTCGCTCTCAATGAAATCCGCCAGGGCGGCATCCACCTGCAATCCGCTGCGATCCACACGTTCAGACATAGATATGAGCTACTCCCTGCATTGATTCGCATTCCTGCGGCATCGAGAAAGCTTCAGTCTATTCGCACTTGCACATGAGTTCCACTACGCAGCTTCATGTGTGGTGGGAGATGCTCCACTTGCAGCCGCACAAACGGCCGAAGCTGGGATTCCGATGAATCCGCCTCGAAAAGGGCGGTTCTCAAAGTTGGACAAGATTAATCACTGTCTTGCGCCAATTTCCTGATCTGCCATCATCGCCGGGCTGCAATTCGTTAATCAAGAGGAATGGGCATGTTTCGCAGGATCGGACGGTTGTTTGTTATCAAGACCAGGTTCGAAGCCTCGATGATCATCTATGCCCTTGCCCTGGGCGCCATAGAGCGCGGCAGCGTCTATCTCACGCAATATCCTGGCACAGGCGGAAAGCTGCTGTTTCTGGCCTGTACGGGCGCCGTATTCATGGCTGGCGGCAAGATTTTCGATTGCTTGCGCTACGAACGGGAACGACGCGAACGCGAAGCGCAGGCAGAAGCACAGGCCGCGGCCTAATTGCTTGGCCCTTGGGGCCGCAACACCATGCTCACTCCGCAGAACGGACAACACTTCAAATTGTGTGATTGAGGTGGGGGATTCTGTTGCTAGGCTCCCCCGGGCCCCCGGAATCCGCTTCTGTTGCCCGGTGGGTCCAACCGCGCTTTAGCTTTGTAAATTCTGGCCGTTAGGCCGTAAAATTACGCTGCAACAGCGAGTGCTTCATTATCATTGGCACTTGTGTGTTTGAGCCTTTAACGGGTTACTCAGCCCGGGCGAAAACAGTGCTTTTCAACACACGTCGATCCTGGTTCGGCCCCGTCATAAACCCCTGAAAATCCGGGATTTGTGGTGGAGCCGCCGGGTACTGCCCCCGGGTCCGCTGTGCCTA
>JAUIFP010000092.1 GCA_030430365.1 Alphaproteobacteria bacterium
CACGACGCTGCCGGGCGCTTCGATGTTCAGCATCACGAAGTGCGCCTTGCGGTTACGGTCGATCTTGTAGGCCAGGCTCTTGAGGCCCCAGGTCTCCGTCTTGGTGACCTTGCCGGAATTCTTTTCGATGATTTCAGTGGCTTGTGCAGCCAGCGCATCGACCTGAGACTGGCTCAGATCCTGACGCGCGAGAAATACATGCTCGTAATACGGCATGCGCTCGTCCTTTCATTTCCATACCGATCGCTGGCTGATCCGCGACCATCGCGGGGCCCCTCCGGCTTTCTTGCTTCCCCGCCTGCGAAAACCGCAGATTGCAGGGAAGCGGCGCACATACAGGCTTTGCGCGCAATTGCAAGCGTGGGCGCTTGTTGCTTCGCCTCAAGCGCCGGGGTTTGAAGTCCAGACAACACTCCAGGTTCACAAAGTTGACACTGTACAGGGGTTTGAATTGCAAAGTGTCACTTTACTGGTTTTCCGGCAAAAACAAGGGTGACTTGGCCCCTCCACGAAACGCGAGGTAAAACGCCGCTCCGCCAAGGCGACACTTTTCGCCCGCAAGTTGACAGTTTCGATCGGCCAAGGTGACGCTTTTGCCCACAAGGTTACACTTTGCGCTGCAAGGTGACACTTCATCTAAATTCGTCACCCCCGCGCAGGCGGGGGCCCAGGACAAATTACGAAGTCGCAGCAGACTGGGTCCCCGTTTCCACGGGGATGACGATAGGGGCGAATATTCGAGAGGTTGTGGCATCTGCCCGGCTCCATTTGCTGAAGCCGACTCACCTATGCCCTGATCTCCTGTGTAGGAAAGCGAAAATCGGCGGAGGCTAGTTGCTGACGCCGCCGTCCAGGTGGAGGTAATTGGGGTTGAATTGCGCCGCCGCCTTCAGCCCTTCGGGGTCGGTCACCGTGACGTGGCGATTGTTGAGATCGATCAGGCCATCGCGCCGCAGCTGCTGCAATGTGCGATTGACATGCACGGCCGTCATCCCCGTCGCATCCGCGAGGTCGTTCTGCGTCAACGGAAAGTCGAAACTGTTGCCGTCCGCCAGGCCGACCAGATGCAGGCGTGCCAGCAATTCGCAGAACATGTTGGCCAGCCGTTCGTAGGCGCTGCGCTGCCCGATATTGGTCGTCCATTCGCGCTGGACGGCCAAGGTGACCAGTTCGCTCCACCACAGTGCCTTGGTGATGCGGGTGCTGCACTCCATCATATGCTCGAAATCCGTCGCGGAAATCTCTGCATAGGTCACCTCGGTGAGAGTGCCGATGGAATGATCCATCTGGCCGAGGATGAAGACGTTTGCGTCGCACAGATCGCCGGGAATGAAGAATGAGAGGATCTGGCGGCGCCCGTCGGAAAGCTGTTTGTAGCGCATGGCCCAGCCGCTCAGCAGCACATTCACGACACGGGGCCGCTCGCCTTCCGAAATGATGTCCTTACGCGGGCCGATCGTGCGCACCTTGCGCGCCACGGCAGCATCGAGAAGCTTCCGGTCGGCAGAAGACAACGCGGCGAACGCAGCAAGATGTAGGTGCAATGCGGCCCCCGGTTGGCTCATTTCAATCCCTGCTCTCCGTTGCTTGCGTGATGCGCTGCGTCACTCACCTATGTTAAGAAATTGACGGAACATGATATATTGTTCTGAAAAAATGTCACTTTTCGTCCCATATTTCGGGGCTTCCGAAAAATAGTTCTGTTTTCGCCGCACCTACTGATGCAGGTTAGTGCTGGCTCCTCTGCAGTGCTGTATCAAACTAACTGCAGAGAAGCAGTGCATCGAAGAATAGTGGCGTTCAGCCCCTTATTCTGTGCACTCGGGCATTCGTTACGGACGCGTATTGTATTCGCCTTTGGCGCGGCTCGTTCCGGACTTTCGGAAATTTCCGCAATTGGAAAGCGAGGCAATATGACCCATGTCTATAGGCTGAGATATTACGACGAGAACGACCTCCCAACCAGGGAAATCGAATTCGAATCCGAAGACGCCAACCAGGCGTTCTTCCGGGCAGAGCGGGATGCCGGCAGCAGCAAAGTGGAACTGTGGCAGGATGGGCGGCGCCTCTGCTTCATGCAGAAGTCGATCGAAGACGGCCTTTGGACGGTGCGCGACGAACGCTGACTGCAGGGCCTCTAGGATCGGTGCACTCGCCGGCGAGCCCTACCTCTTTTCGAAGCGGTGGAGCACTTCGCCGGCCCAGCCCATGATGTCCTTCTCGGCGAACTTCCATTCGCCATGCACCTTGGCCACCACGTCGCGCACATGGCCGCACCAATGCAGATGGGGCGGTTCCGGCGGGTGGTTGATCGTCGCCCAGGCATAGCTGCGCACTTCCCAGTGCTCGGCCCGGCATTTCGGATCGGGTTCGAAGATGAATTGATCCATCTGGTGCTGATGGCCCGGAAAGTCCGGCCGCTCATGGAATTTGAGCACCAGCTTGCGGATTTCATCGCGGCCCTTGCGCACTTCCAGCCCGCCCGATGCGGCTTCTTCGGTGACTTCGGCATCGTCGGTGAACAGCTTGCAATAAGCTTCCGTATCGCCGGTATCGAGCGCCCAGCAATAACGGGCATAAAGCTCGCGGATGGCCAGTTCTTCTTCAACCGTTGGGTGTAGCATGTTGGCGTCTCTCCTTTGCTTGCCGGCGGATTATTCGATCGGCGCGTGCAGCGCCGCTTCCACCTGGCGGTTTCTCTCCAGCACCAATGGTGCCATCTCCGGATGGGTAAAGGCATACAGATCGCCGCGGGCGATGGCACGCAGCAGAATGCCGGCCACGCTTTCCGGATCGATCCAGCGCAGCTTCGCGCCTTCCTCCGTCGCTTCCAGATTGCTGTCGACCATGCCGCCAGCTGCCAGCACGTCAGGCCGATTGCGCTGGCTGGCACCCAGCCGCGTGCTGACGGGGCCGGGGCAGAGGATCGTCAGGCCGATCTCGTCGCCTGCCTCGGCCAGTTCCGCCGCCAATGTTTCGGCTAGCGCCATCACAGCGAATTTGGAGACGGTATAGCCGCCCAGCATGGGCGTGACGTGATGTCCGGCGATAGAGGCGGTAACTGCGAAATGCCCGCCACCTTCGCTTGCGCGCAGCAGCGGCAGGAAGGACCGGATGCCGTGGATCACGCCGAACACATTGACGCCGAAGATCCATTGCCAGTCCGATACCGTCATATCCTCGATCCGGGCAGTGGAGGCGACGCCGGCATTGCTGAAATAGAGATCCGCGCGGCCGAAGCGCCGCTGCACTTCATCGGCCAGCGCCTGAACGCTGTGTTCGCTGCTCACATCCGTGACGATGCCGGTCGCCCCGATTTCGGCGGCTGTTCGCTCCAGCGCCTGTTCCTCGATATCGGCAATGACCACCTGCATGCCGCGGCCGATCAGCAGCCGGGCCGCCGCCTTACCGATGCCCGAGGCGCCGCCGGTAACGACGGCCACCTTGCCTGCCGTATTGTCCATATCGAGCATGCGCATTCCTCTCCCACGGGCCCCTCTCACCGGGCGGCCGTATTCGGCCTCTGCCATGCCTAACATGTAAGGCCCGGCGGGCAATGCCATGCAGGCAATCGGATGCTTGCAAGCCTGGCTGATAAAACGCACGGTGCTTGCGGGAGAGGAGAACCATATGAACCGCATACCCTATCCGGATCCGGAGAAGCTGTCCGCCGCCAAGCGCGCCTATCTCGACAATCCGGAGCTGCGCGTGCTCAATATTGCGCGGATCAGCATGCACGCGCCCGATCCGGTCTGGCGCGCAACGGTCGATCTGGCGCTGGCCGTCGTCACCGGAACGATCACCGACGATTGGCTGCGCGAAGTCATCGTGCTGCGCGTCGCCAGCCTGTCGAACAGCGGATACGAACTGCACCACCATCTTTCCATGAGCCGCGCCGTCGGATTGAGCGATGCGGAGGTCGAAGGTCTGCGCAGCGGGGACTTTGCGGCGCTTTCACCCAGGGACCGGCTGGTCGCCCAATTCACCACCGAAGTGGTGCGCGATGTCGATCCGACTGATGAGACGGTGAAGGCCATGCGCGAGCAATTCACGGACGAGCACATCTTTGAGATACTGGGAATCATCGGCAGCTATATGAACGCGGCGAGAGTAGCCGCGATCGCGCGGATCGAGAATGACGATATCGCGATCAAGTCCTGGGACGAGGAACGCGAAGGCGGCGGCTAGGCCTTTTCCCTCGCGACGTTCGCGCTGCGTGCGGGAATGCCGGTCTGCTCGAAACAGATGCGGGCGAATGCCGCGACGCCCTGCTCAATCGTCTCGTGCGATGGCATGGCGAAGCACAGCCGCAGATGCGACTGCGCCGCTTCGCCATTGCAGGCCCAGTCCGGCCCGGCATTGAACAGGATGCCGGCCTTCGCCGCCGGTTCGGTAAGGGTGCGAACGTCCACGCCGGGAATCTTCAGCCACAGGAAGATGCCGCCCTTGGGCACATAGAGCTCCGCCGCCGTGCCGAACTCCCGCTCCAACGCATTCACCATCGTCGTCAGCTTTGTCTGCAGGGCAGGCTTGAGCGAAGCCATGTGCGCGTCGAAATACTGGGTGAAATATTCGGCTGCCACCATCTGATCGAGCCCGCCCGTGCCGCCATCCGATTTGGCGGCGGTCATGCGCGAAAGCAGCGGCCATTCGGCCACCGCGTAGCCGACGCGCAATGCGGGGCCGAGCGTCTTGGAGAAGCTTCCGATATGCACGGTGACATCGGGGGCGAGGGCGTAGATCGCGGGCGGGACGTCGCTGACCCAGGCGAGATCGGCGTAGCATTCGTCCTCGAAGATCACGAAGCCGTATTGCCGCGCGAGCCCGGCGATGGACTGGCGCCGACCGAGCGGAAGGACGCTGCCAGTCGGGTTCTGGATCGTCGGGATGGTGTAGAGGAATTTGGGCGTGATGCCTTTGGCTTTCAGGTCGTCAAGGATGCTCTCCAGTGTGTCGACATCGATCCCGTCTGCGTCCAGCGGCACGCCCACGACATTCGCGCCTAGAGCCTTCAGGCGCGGGAAGATGGCGCCATAGGAATATTCTTCCACCAGCACCGTATCGCCCGGCTCGATAAACAGGCCGAAAACGATATTGAGCCCCTGGTTGGAGCCGGAGAGGATCAGGATGTCCTCTGCCGTCACCGACATGCCGCGCTTGCCATTGAGCTTGCCGGTCAGGAATTCGCGCAAGGGCAGATAGCCCTGCGGCCCCTGGCCGAGATTGTAGATCGCCAGTCTGTCTCCATCGCGCCGGATCACGTCCGCTGCGGCCTGGGCTAGTGCGTCCAGCGGAACCTGTTCTGGATCGCCATTGCCGCCGATGAAGTAATAATCTGCAAATCCGCCGAAGCGTGCCGCCGGGGCGGGGGCCGAAGCCGCCAGCAAACCGGCCATATCGAAAGCCTTGTCGTTCATCCCTTATCTCCCGATCACGGGAGATAGCGCAGCGGGCGGGTTTGCGAAAGCTAGCTTAACGCGTTCAGCAATCCTTGCGCGAATGTGGTCAGCGTATCGTCGCGCGCGCCCATCACCACGATGCGGTCCCCCGGCTGAGCGATTTCGGCGATCCGCTTGCCGCAATCCTCCCGCGCGGGAATATGCTCGGCCTTGCCGCCGGCCTCTTCGATCAGCCTGACGATCCGCTCGCTGCCTTCGCTGCGGTCCACCGTACCCCCGAAATAGACGGGATCGCACAATATGGTGACGTCGTCGGGGCCGAGCAATTCGGCAAAGACCTGCGCCAGTTCATGCCCCATCTGGCGCAGCGGGCCGTAGCCATGTGGCTGGAAGAAGGCGATCACGCGGCCCGGCTGGTTCTTCAGCGTGCGCAAAGTCGCGGCGCATTTCTCCGGATTGTGGCCGAAATCGTCGATCACCGTGATGCCCGAGGGGGTGGTGCCGATAATGTCGAAGCGGCGGGCCAGCCCGGCAAAGCGGGCGAGCGAGGCGACTGCCCGGCCGATTTCCACCCCGGCGCAGACCGCGCCCGCAATGGCCGCCAATGCGTTGGAAAGATTGTGCCGCCCCGGAAGGTTCAGCCGCAGCGGATATTCCCTGCCGTCATGCCGGTCCACCACCAGCGCGGCCTGCCGCACCGGCCCGTCGGCAATGCTGCCCGGCACGATCCCGATCTGCGCCTTTTCCTGATCGACCGCGAAAGTCAGCGCCTGGCGTGCATGGGGCAGCAGGGCGAGCGCTTCACTGTCATCGGCATTGACCGCGCAGATCGCGCTGGCCCCCAGATAGGCGGCGAACAGCGCGCGCAGTTCCTCCATGCTCTTATGGTCCAGGCTGACATTCAGCAGCAGGGCCACGGCCGGGCGGTAGAGCGCGATGGAACCGTCGCTTTCATCCACTTCGGAAACGAACACGTCGCCTTTCCCGACGCGCGCGCTGGCGAAGGGCGTTTCGGGCGCGATGAAGTTCTTCATCACGGCGCCGTTCATGATCGTGGGGTCTATCCCGCAATCGGTCAGGATCCAGCCCAGCATGGCGGTGACGGTGGATTTGCCGCTCGTCCCGGCGACGGCAATCCCCTTGGGCGCGAGGTTGAACAGGGCGGAGAGCAATTCCGCGCGCGTCACCCGATCGCACCCCAGTTCCTTCGCGCGGACCATTTCGGGCACCGTGTCTTCCACCGCGGCGGAGGCGACCAGCGTCTGCTCCGACGAGGTGATCCCGCTGCCGTCCTGCGCGAACAGTTCGATCCCCTGACCTTCCAGCCAGGCGTATTTTTCCGGGCTGCGGCCCTGGTCGCGGCTGCGGTCCGACCCGGCGATCTGCGCACCCAGGCCCTTCAGGATCATCGCCAGCGGCAGCATTCCCGAACCGCCAATTCCGCTGAAAAACCAGGGATGGGATGTAAGCGTCGCGGAAGTTTCACTCATGCGCGCTTCGCTATGCAGTTGTGCGCGACAACACAAGCTGGCTATCAGGCGCTATGCCCCGGATTGCGATCTGCGCCCCGTCCACCCCGATCACCCGCGAAGATGTCGCGCGGATAGAGGAGATCGCCGGGCGCTTTCCCGATCTGGCGTTAGAATTTCACGAGCAGTGCTATGCGGTGGAGGGCCATTTCGCCGGGAATGACGATCTGCGGCTGGACGCGTTCCTGGAATGCGCCAGCGATTCAGCCTTCGATGCCGTGTGGTTCGCGCGCGGCGGATACGGTGCGAACCGCATTGCGGCGCAGGCCGCGGCGCGCATGCCGGTGGCGGCGCGCAGCAAGACATGGCTCGGCTATTCGGACGGCGGCTATCTGCTGGCCGCGCTCTACCGCGCCGGGATCGGGCATCCCGTCCACGGGCCGATGGCGGTCGATATCCGCCGCGAGGGGGGTGACGTAGCCATAGAGCGCGCTTTGGCATTCCTGAGCGGCGACAGGGCCGGCCTGGAGCCTTCTGCGGGGCAACATCAGGCAGTCGTGGCATTCAACTTGATGACGCTGGCAATGCTGTGCGGAACCGAGCTGATGCCGGACCTTTCGGGCCATGTCGTGATGGTGGAGGAAGTGTCCGAGCATCTCTACGCGGTGGACCGCCTGTTCTTCCACATCACGCAGAACCTGCGCGGGATAGCCGGGCTGCGCCTTGGGCGGATCAGCGACGTGCCGGAGAACGACCGGCCGTTCGGTTCGCAGCCCGAAGAAATCGCGCGCCATTGGTGTGAGCGGGCGGGCATCCCGTTTCTGGGCGAGGCGGATATCGGGCATGATGCTGCCAACAAGATTGTGCCCTTCGGGCTTGCCTCGGCGGGATCGGGTTCCTAACCGCGCCCGGCAAAGGAGAGAGACATGCGTGCATTCGTATTTCCCGGGCAGGGCAGCCAGAAAGTCGGCATGGGCAGCGACCTTGCGGCGGCCAGTGCGGCGGCGCGCGAAGTGTTCGAAGAGGTCGACGATGCGCTGTCCTTCAAGCTTTCCACGATCATGCGCGATGGGCCCGAAGATCAGTTGACGCTGACGGAGAATGCGCAGCCCGCCATCATGGCCAATGCCATCGCCACCTTGCGCGTGCTGGAAAAGGAAGCCGGAATCACGATTGCCGAGAAGGGCGATTGCGTGGCCGGGCACTCGCTGGGCGAATATACCGCCCTGTGCGCCGTGGGCGCCTTCAACCTCGCCGATACGGCGCGGCTGCTGAAATTGCGCGGCCAGGCGATGCAGGCGGCGGTTCCGGTGGGCGAGGGGGCGATGTGCGCACTGCTGGGCGCGGATATCGAAAAGGCGCAGGCGCTGGCCGATGCGGCTGCCCAAGGCGATGTATGCCAGATCGCCAACGACAACGATCCGGGCCAGGTCGTGCTTTCGGGCCACCGCGCGGCGATCGAACGCGCAGTCGAACTGGTGAAGGAACACGGGATCAAGCGCGGAGTGATCCTGCCCGTATCCGCGCCGTTCCATTGCGATCTGATGGCGCCCGCTGCCGAAGCGATGGACAAGGCGCTCAGCGATATGCCGCCTGCTGCCTTGCGCCTGCCGGTCTATGCCAATTTCACTGCCAGCGTCGTCTCCGATCCTGCAGAAGAGCGCGATCTACTGGTCAAGCAGGTGTGCGGCCGGGTGCGCTGGCGTGAAAGCGTGCTGGCGATGGCCGATGCGGGCGTGGAACAATTCGTGGAGCTGGGCGGCAAGGTCGTCGGCCCGATGATCGGCCGCACGGCGAAGGACGCGGCCACTGTCAGCGTGGTGACGATGGAAGACATCGAAGCGCTGGCCAAGGAAATCTGAAGTTCGGGAGCAAGATACCATGTTCGACCTAACAGGCATGACCGCGCTGATCACCGGCGCTTCGGGAGGCATCGGCTCTTCCATTGCGCGCGCTTTGGCGGAGCAGGGCGCGCGGCTGGCCCTGTCCGGATCCAACCCGGCCAAATTGCGCGCCTTCCGCGAAGAGCTGAATGACGAATTCGGCCACGATCACGTGGAAATTACCTGCGATCTTTCCAACACCACCCAGGTGGAAGAGCTGGTCCCCGCGACCATCGACACGCTCGGCCAGATCGACATTCTTGTAAACAATGCCGGCATCACGCGCGACAATCTGGCGATGCGGATGAAGGATGAAGAGTGGGATCAGGTCATCAAGGTCAATCTGGAAGCGGCCTTCCGCCTGATGCGCGCTGCCGCCCGGCCGATGATGAAGGCCAAGTTCGGCCGCATCGTGAATATCACCTCCGTGGTGGGCGCCACCGGCAATCCGGGGCAGATGAACTACGCGGCCGCCAAGG
>JAUIFP010000007.1 GCA_030430365.1 Alphaproteobacteria bacterium
ATCCTGCTGGCGGACCGGGTCGTGATGATGACCAATGGGCCGCATGCCACCATCGGCAAGATATTGAATGTGGATCTGCCGCGGCCGCGCGACCGCAAGGCTCTGCTCGAAGATCCGAGATTCTATTCCTATCGGCAGGAAGTGCTGCATTTCCTTGCCGAATACGATCATGGACCGGTGGCAAAGGCCGCCTGACCGCCTTGGGGGAGGCCGGAACGGCAAGGGCGCCGCTTCCGTGAACATACTGACATAGCCGGTTCTTACCGGCGGCTGGCGGGCAACGACGCTCGCCTCTCGAACCAGTTCTGAAGAACGGGCAGGGCGCTGCGCGCGCCCTGAACAGGGAGGTGTATCTATGCGTATGAAATTTCTCGTTTTGGCCGCGGCTTCGGGACTTGCCTGCACAAGCCCGGCAATGGCGAAGGCCGGCGATCCGGTTGCCGTCAGCGACAATGCCACATTCGATCCGATGCTGGCCGTGCGGCTGCGCTATGAAAGCGTGAGCCAGGACAACCCCGTGCAAGACGCAGATGCCGTCACTGCCCGCATCCGCTTCGGCGGAGAGTTCAAGACCGGCGGGCTCGCGCTGCTGGCAGAAGGCGAAGGCACACTGGCGCTGGTGGACGACTATTTCGACACGATCGACCACAAGGTTGGCTATTCAACCGTTGCGGACCCCGAGAATATCGAACTCAACCGGTTGCAGCTCGCCTACAAGAAAGACGGCTCCGGCCTCACGGTCGGGCGCCAGCGCATCATTCTCGATAATGCGCGGTTCGTCGGCAATGTCGGCTGGCGGCAGAACGAACAGACCTTCGATGCCATTCGCGGCGAAGCGAAGGTCGGGCCTCTCAAGCTCGATGCCACCTATGCGATTTCCCAGCGCACGATCTTCGGCACGGACAGCCCGAACGAATATTTCGACGGCGATCTGGTGCTGCTCAATGTCGGGGCGGACCTTAAGGCCGTCAAGCTTTCGGCCTTCGCCTATCTGATCGATTACGACACGCGGCTCGCCTTTTCGAGCAAGACCTTCGGTGCCTCGGCATCGGGTTCCTTGCCGGTCGGCCCGGGCATTTCGATCAACGCTGCGGCCAGCTTTGCGGTCCAGTCCGACATGGGCGGCAATCCCACGCCATATGATGCGGAATACTACAATATCGAAGCGGGCGTCAGCGTCGCGGGCTTCAGCCTGAAGGGTGGCTATGAAGAACTTGGCAGCGATGGCGGAGTAGCTTCCTTCCAGACGCCGCTGGCCACTCTGCACGCCTTCAATGGCTGGGCAGATGTGTTCCTGACCACACCGCCGGAAGGTCTGCGCGATTACTACGTGTCGGCCGGATACAGCCTGTCCGCGATCCCCGGCCTGCCCGCGCTCAAGCTGGGCGCGACCTATCACAAGTTCGAGGCCGATATCGGCGGCGCGGACTTCGGAGAGGAATTCGACATTTCGCTGGGCACCAAGATCGGGCCGGTCGCCCTGCTGGCGAAATATGCCGCCTACAACGCCGATACCGTGGGCGTCGATACCGACAAATTCTGGCTCCAAGCCGAATTCAGCTTTTGATGAAGGGGAATCTCAATGTCCTATCTCGCACCAAGTGAATTTGTAACGAAGCTGGTCGATGCCGGGGAATCCAAAATCCTCATGTCGACCAAGGATACGCTGATCCGCGCCTATATGGCGGGCGCGACGCTGGCGCTGGCTGCGGCCTTCGCCGTTACCATCAACGTCCAGACTGGGCAGCCCCTGGCGGGTGCCGTGCTGTTTCCGGTGGGCTTCTGCCTGCTTTACCTGCTCGGCTACGATCTGCTGACCGGCGTGTTCGTGCTCTGCCCCCTGGCGGTGTGGGATAAGCGGCCAGGCTGTACCTGGAACGGTGTCTTGCGCAATTGGGGCCTGGTTTTCGTCGGCAACTTCGCCGGCGCGCTGACCACTGCCGTGATGATGGCGATCTACTGGACCTATGGCTTTGCGGGTGAGCTCAATCCCGTTGGCGCGACCATGGCCGTGATCGGGGAGAACCGCACGGTGGGTTATGCCGAATACGGTGCCGCCGGGTGGCTGACGATCTTCGTGCGCGCCATGCTGTGCAACTGGATGGTGTCGACAGGTGTCGTTGGCGCGCAGGTTTCCACCACCGTCACCGGTAAGGTCGTGGCTATGTGGATGCCGATCATGCTGTTCTTCTACATGGTCTTCGAGCATTCGATCGTGAACATGTTCCTGTTCCCGACCGGCCTGATGCTGGGCGGCAACTTCACGATCGCCGACTATCTGCTGTGGAACGAAATCCCGGTTGTGCTGGGCAATCTGGTGGGCGGCCTGACCTTCACCGGCCTGATGCTCTACAGCACACATTACAAGACTTCGACGAGCCGCAAGGCCGCCGAACTCAAGGTCGCAGCCTGAGGCCTCGCGCAGGTCTCGATGCGAAGGGAGGGGGCGTGACGGACGTGCTCCCTCCCAATGCGCCAACCGCCATGCAGAGCCGGCTTTCCATTTCGCTCGGCCAGTATTCCACTGCTGGCGCCAAGGCGGAGAACCAGGACTTTTACGGCGTCCTTCGTCCGGAGGGCGCCGATCTGGCTGCCAAGGGCATTGCCGTGTGCATTGCCGACGGGATCAGCACCAGCGATCAGGGTGCCGCCGCGGCGGAGACGGCAGTGAAGAGCTTCCTGACCGATTATTTCTGCACCTCGCCCGCATGGTCCACGCGCAGCTCCGGGGAACGCGTCATCGCAGCGGTGAACAGCTGGATGTTTGCGCAGAACCGGCGGGCAAAGGGCATTCCGGAATCCGAAGGCGAACGCGAACAGGGCCTGATCTGCACGTTCACGGCTTTGGTGCTCAAAGGGCGCCACGCGCATATATTCCATGTCGGCGATGCCCGGGTCCTGCACCTGTCGGGAAGCGAGGCGCAGGTGCTGACCGAGGCGCACCGCGTCTATCTGGGCGGCGGACAGAGCTATCTGGGCCGCGCGATCGGCGTGAACCACCTTGTCGAAGTGGATTACCGGCAAGTGCCTGCCGCGCCGGGCGACATCTTCGTTCTGACCACCGACGGCGTGCATGAATTCGTCTCCGACGATGCAATCCGCGAACTGGTTGCAGACGGTCAGACTCTGGACGGGGCCGCATGGTCGATCGTCGAGGCGGCCCTTGCGGCCGGGAGCGACGACAATCTGACGGCACAGGTCGTCCGCGTCGATCAGTTGGCCGATGGCGCTCTGGACGACCTCATCGGGCACGAAACACTTCTTCCTCCGGCACCCCTGCTGGAAGCGGGGCAGGATTTCGAAGGCTACCGGATCATCGAGACCATCCATGCTGGAAGCCGCAGCCATGTCTACCGCGCGCGAGAGACGGAAAGCGGCCGGTTTGTGGCGCTCAAGGTTCTCTCAACGGAAATGGCCCAGGATCCGGTCGCGCAGACCTCCCTCATGCTCGAGGAATGGACCATGCGGCGCCTCGACCATCCGGGCCTGCTTTCGGCACCGCCGCCTGCACATGCGCGCAGGCATGCCTTTTCGGTAAGCGATCTGGTCGAAGGAGAAAGCCTCCACAGCTGGATGCTCGATCATCCAATGCCCGATCTGGCGGCGGTGCGGGATACGATCAGGCAGCTCGCCAGCGCGCTGCATGCGCTGCATCGGCGCGAAATGATCCATCGCGATCTGCGCCCGCACAATGTGCTGATCGATGGGGAGGGGCGGCTCAAGATCATCGATTTCGGCTCGGTGCAGGTTGCCGGGCTGGACGAACTCGTCCCGCAGGCGCTCGATTCCGCCTTTGCCGGAACGATGCAATATTCCGCACCGGAACTTTATCTCGGCTATCCGGCGACCCCGCGAAGCGATCTCTATTCGCTGGGCGTGATCGCCTATCAGATGCTGACGGGCCAATTGCCTTACGGCCCCCGCGTGGCCACTGCGACCAGCCGGGCCGCGCAGCGCAAGCTCGTCTATACCCCGGTCACGCAGCACAATCCGGATGTTCCGGACTGGATGGATGCCGCGATTGCCAAGGCCGTCGCGGTCGATCCGGCCCGCCGATACGGGGAACTGTCCGAATTCGTCGTCGATCTGGCCAAGCCGAACCAGTCGCTCGCCTCGCCGCAGCCCGTGCCGCTGCTTCAGCGCGGATCGGTCCGCACGTGGCAATTGATTGCCGCGGCTCTGGCGGCAGCGCTCGCCCTCTCTCTTCTCACCCGGCCTTCCGAGGCCGAAAATCCACCCCCGGCTCAGCAGGAGTTACAGCCATGATGACAAAAGCAGACGTTACCGAAATGATCCGCTCGGCGAAGCGGGAGAAGCAGATCGGATGGTCCCAAGTTGCAGAGGCTGCCGGTTTGAGCGAGGTCTTCACCACTTCCGCCTGCCTTGGCATGAACAGCCTTCTGCCGGACGCCGCCAAGAAGGTCGTGGAGCTTCTCGAGCTTCCGGCTGAGGCTGCCGTGGTGCTGTCCGAATTTCCGACCAAGGATTTTCCGCGCGTCGTGCCGACCGATCCGTGCATCTATCGCTGGTACGAGATTACCGGCGTCTTCGGGGAAGCCTTCAAGGAACTGGTTCAGGAAAAGGCTGGCGACGGAATCATGAGCGCGATCGATTTCGACATGGAAATCGATGTGGTTCCTAATCCGAAAGGCGACCGGATACAGGTGACCATGTCGGGCAAGTTCCTGCCCTATAAGAGCTGGTAGCCGCTTTTCCGGATTCGGCCATGCATGTTGCAATGCAAAAAGGCCTTGCCGTGCATCGGCCGAATCTGGTATCTGACTTCGCAACGGAATCGTGCCGTCCATAGGCGGACGAAACAGCACATTCCGGCAAACATTCATCATAGCGTGGCAATGGCGCCGCCTGGTTTGGTCCTAGGGACCCGACTTGGCGGCTTTTTTGCGTGCGTTTTCGCCCCATGCGGGCTGGAGGAAAAGACAAGTGAACGCACCTGTTAGCTTCGACCAGGAGAAAGCCAGGGAGACTGGGCGAGAGCGGCTCGTCGTGATCGGCAACGGGATGGCCGGCTGCCGCGCGGTGGAGGAACTGCTGGAGCGGGATCCGGATCGCTATAGCGTGACGATTTTCGGCGCCGAACCGCGCGTCAATTACAACCGGATCATGCTTTCCCCCGTTCTGGCGGGCGAAAAGACCTTTGAAGAAATCGTGATCAACGGCCAGGATTGGTATGACGACAATGCGATCACCCTGGTTTCGGGGGATCCGGTCGAGCATGTGGACTGCGCTAACAAGTCCGTCATTTCCGCATCGGGCCGGGTGGAACCCTATGACCGGTTGATCTTCGCGACCGGATCGGACCCGTTCATCATCCCGGTGCCTGGCAAGGATCTGCCGGGCGTGGTGACCTTCCGCGATCTGGACGATGTCGACCGGATGCTGGGCGCAGCCGAAAAAGGCGGCGATGCAGTGGTCATCGGCGGCGGGCTGCTCGGGCTGGAGGCTGCGCACGGCCTTTCGCTGCGCGGCATGAACGTCACCGTCATTCACCTGATGCCCACGCTGATGGAGCGGCAGCTGGACGAAGCGGCGGGCTGGCTGCTGAAGGAAGAGCTGGAGCGGCGCGGGCAAACGATCCTCACCAGTGCCGATACGGAAGCGATCCTGGAGAAGGACGGCCATGTTGCCGGCGTGAAGCTGAAGGACGGGCGCGAGATTCCGGCGGACATCGTGGTGATGGCGGTCGGCATCCGCCCCAATGTCACTCTGGCCAAGACGGCCGGGATGGAGGTGGAACGCGGGATCGTGGTGGACGATCACATGGTCACCTCCGACCCGGCGGTGCTGGCCGTGGGCGAATGCGTGCAGCATCGCGGCGCCTGTTACGGGCTCGTCGCCCCGCTATGGGAAATGTGCCGCGCCTTGGCGGACGGGCTGACCGATCGGCCGAGCGGCTATCAGGGCTCTGTTACGTCGACCAAGCTAAAGGTCTCCGGCATCGATCTGTTTTCGGCAGGCGATTTCTCCGGCTCTGACGGGAGCGAGGACATCGTGATGCGCGATGCCGCGCGCGGGGTCTACAAGCGCGTGGTCGTGCAAGACAGCAAGGTTATCGGCGCTGTTCTCTATGGCGATACCGCCGACGGGAACTGGTATTTCGATCTGCTGAAGAAGGGGGAGGACATCTCCGATATTCGCGAGGCGCTGATCTTCGGTCAGGCCTATGCGTCCGGGGGTGCGCTCGCGGACCCTAATGCCGCCGTTGCCGCCCTTTCGGACGATGCAGAGATCTGCGGCTGCAACGGCGTATCCAAGGGCAAAGTCGTGGCCTGCATCGATGCGGGAGCGCACAGCGTGGATGCGGTGCGCTCCACCTGCAAGGCATCGGCTTCCTGCGGATCCTGCACCAATCTGGTCGAAAGCCTGCTGGCAATCACGCTCGGCGAAGACGTCGAAAGCGGGCCGAAAACGATGTGTAAGTGCACCAGCTTTACGCATAGCGATGTGCGCCGGCTGATCCTGGAGAAGGAGCTCAAGGAAATCCCGCAGGTGATGCAGGAACTGCACTGGACCACGCCCGATGGCTGTTCCAGCTGCCGCCCGGCGCTCAATTACTACCTGCTTTGTGCCTGGCCCGGCGAATATGTCGACGACCAGAAGAGCCGCTTCGTCAATGAACGGCTTCATGCGAACATCCAGAAGGATGGCACCTATTCGGTGGTTCCGCGCATGTGGGGCGGGCTGACCAATCCCAAGGAACTGCGCGCGATCGCCGACGCGGCGGAGAAATACCAGGCCCGCACGGTGAAAGTGACCGGGGGGCAGCGGATCGACCTGTTCGGGATCAGGAAGGAAGACCTTCCCGCCATCTGGGCCGATCTCAATGCCGCCGGGATGGTCTCCGGCCATGCCTATGGCAAGGCGCTGCGCACGGTGAAGACCTGCGTCGGCAGCGAATGGTGCCGCTTCGGCACCCAGGATTCCACCGGCCTTGGCGTCAAGATCGAACGGATGACCTGGGGCAGCTGGATGCCGCACAAGTTCAAGATCGCCGTGTCGGGCTGCCCGCGCAATTGCGCCGAAGCCACGATCAAGGATTTCGGCGTCGTCTGTGTCGATAGCGGTTACGAACTGCATGTCGGCGGCAATGGCGGGATCAAGGTCCGCGCGACCGACCTGCTGTGCAAGGTGGAGACGGAAGAAGAGGCACTGACGACATGTGCCGCCTTCATCCAGCTCTACCGGGAGGAGGCGCATTATCTGGAGCGCACGGCGCCATGGATCGAGCGTGTGGGGCTGGACTACGTCAAGTCGCGCATGTTCGACGAAGCGGACGCGGTTGCCAAGTTCGCGGCGCGATTCCGCATTTCCCAGAAATATTCGCAGATCGATCCCTGGGCCCAGCGTGCGGGCGGAGACCGGAAGGATCTCCACACGCATCTTGGCGAGGTCCGGCCGTTGCAGATGGAGGATGCGCTATGATCGGCAATTGGCTGGATATCGGCCCGGTGAACCAGATCGAACCGGGCATGGCGCGGACGCTGCCCGTGGAAGGCGGGGAGGAGATAGCCGTGTTCCACACCATGACCGGCGATTTCTATGCGCTGGTCAACAAATGCCCGCACAAGCAGGGGCCGCTCAGCCAGGGCATCGTCCATGGCGCAGTGGTCGCCTGTCCGCTGCATAACTGGAACATCTCGCTCAAGACCGGCGAGGCGCTGGGCGGGGATGAAGGCTGCGTGCCGACGATCCCGCTCAAGGTCGATGCGGGGCGGATCTATCTTCTTCGCTCCGCCGTGCTCGGCGAAAAGCCGAAGCCTGAAGCGGCCTGACGGCAGCGATGCGAACGATCCGCACGACCTGTCCCTATTGCGGCGTTGGCTGCGGCGTCTCTGCAGACGTTTCGGCTGGGCGGGAGCTGCGGGTCAGGGGAGACAAGGATCATCCCGCCAATCGCGGGGCGCTCTGTTCCAAAGGTACCCATTTGGGAGAAACGGTGGGCCTGGAAGGCCGGCTGCTCCACCCGATGATCGGGGAAGAGCGCGTCCATTGGGATGATGCGCTGGACGAAGTCGCGGGCCGGATGCGGCAGACGATGGAACAATACGGGCCGGACAGCGTGGCGTTCTACGTCTCGGGCCAATTGCTGACCGAAGATTACTACGTCGCCAACAAGCTCGCGAAGGGATTTATCGGCACCGGCAATATCGACACGAATTCGCGTTTGTGCATGGCCAGCGCCGTTGCGGCGCATATGCGCGCATTCGGCGAGGACATCGTTCCCTGCAGCTATGAGGATCTGGATGCGGCGGATCTGATCGTCCTGGTCGGCTCCAACACGGCATGGTGCCATCCGGTGATCTGGCAGCGGATCGAACGGGCGCGCGAACGCCGCGGCGCCAAACTGGTCGTGATCGATCCGCGCAAGACCGAGACCGCCGAGCGCGCCGATCTGCATATCCCCGTCGCACCCGATGGCGACGTTGCCCTGTTCAACGCCCTGCTGAACGAAATGCGCCGACGGGGGCGAACCGACGAGGCTTTCCTGCAGGCGCATTGCCTCGAGCCTGATGGCTTCTGGGATGCGCTGGAAGGAACGGAGCCGGGTATCCCGGCGCGCATGTTCGATCGGCTGGGAGAGCTGGTGGCGGGCCGCGACCGGATGATCACTCTGTTCAGCCAGGGGGCAAACCAGTCGGTTGGCGGAACCGACAAGGGCAATGCAATCATCAATCTGCATCTCGCCACTGGGCGCATCAACCGCCACGGCGCCGGACCTTTCAGCATCACCGGGCAGCCTAATGCGATGGGGGGGCGGGAAGTTGGCGGCCTCTCGACCATGCTGGCCTGTCATCTTGGCTTTTCCAAGGAAGAACAGCTGGCTGTGGTCGACTTCTGGAACTCGCCTCAGGTGGCTTCCGGCACCGGGCTCAAGGCCGTCGACCTGTTCCGTGCGGTTCATTCCGGGCAGATCAAGTTCCTCTGGATCATGGCCACCAATCCCGCCGTCTCGATGCCGGATGCCGGTTTCGTGCGCGATGCGCTTGCGCGCTGCCCCACCGTCGTGGTCTCCGATGTGATTGGCGGGACCGATACGGCACGCTTCGCACATATCCGCCTGCCTGCCCACGCCTGGGCGGAAAAGGACGGCACGGTCACGAATTCGGAACGCCGGATCAGCCGCCAGCGCAGCCTGTTCCCCGCGCCGGGCGAGGCACGGCCCGATTGGCAGATTGTCTGCCAGGTTGCCTCAAGGCTCGGTTTTGGGAGCGCATTTGACTTTGCGAGCCCGGCAGAGGTTTTCCGGGAATATGCCGCCATGACGGCACTATCCGCGGCACATGGCAAGTTGCTGGACCTGACCGCATGGGCCGATTGCAGCGACCGTGAATATGAGGACATGCAGCCCTTCCAGTGGGGCGGCCTCCATCCTTGCAAGGCCGGTTTCCCCACGGCCGACGGGAAGGCACGGCTGGTATCGGTGAAGCCGCTCGTCCAGGCGAACGCCACTGCGTCCTATCCCTTGCGGCTAAACACTGGCCGCTACCGCGATCAGTGGCACACCATGACCCGCACCGGGCTCAGCGCCAAGCTGTCGGTGCATCGGCGCGAGCCGCTGGTCGAAGTGCATCCGGACGATGCGGCGGCATACGGCCTGTCCGATTGCGGGCTTGCGCGCGTGACGACGGAGCAGGGCGACACGGTTTTTCGCGTGAATATGTCTTCCGCACAAAAGCGGGGGCAGATCTTCGCACCGATGCATTGGAGCGATGCGATGAGCGGGGGCGGGCGGACCGGTCGCCTGGCGAGGAGCGACAACGATCCCCATTCGGGCCAGCCGGGCTTCAAGGATACACCGGCCGCCGTCGAAGCGGTAATGCCGGAATGGCGCGCATTTCTGCTGTCGCGTGAAATCGTCGTACCTGACGCCCTCTATTGGGCACGCGCGCGTATCGCAGGGGGTTGGCTTTACGAGCTGGCGGGCGATGGCGCCGTCGATATCGGATCCCTCTTGCCAGGCGGAACACGCAGCGAGGTGGCCGATGAAGCGCGGGGGATGCGGCGGATCGTGGTGACCGGGCAGGATGACGCAGTGTGCGCCGCGCTGTTCATCACGCGCAGCGGCGAATTACCTCCGCGGGATTGGCTGGAACGCCAGTTTGCGAGCGGGGAGGGGGCCATTCCCGAGCTTCTTGCCGGGCGCCCGGCCAAAGCGCTTCCGGATAGGGGGGCAACGATCTGCGTGTGCCACGATGTCGGGGAGCAGCAGATACTCTCCGCAGTGGCCGACGGCGCCGACAGCGTTGCAGCGATAGGCAAGCGTACTTGCGCCGGAACCAATTGTGGATCGTGCCGGCCGATCCTCGCCCGACTTCTCGAAGAAGCGCAAACCGCAATCCAGGAGGCAGCGCAATGACCCTTCAACAGATCGTTTTGGTGCAGCAGAGTTTTGTCAAGGTCGAACCGATTGCCGGCCCGGCCGCGGATATTTTCTATAAGCGTCTGTTCGAAATCGCGCCGCAAGTACGGCCGCTCTTTCCCGACGACATGAAAGAGCAGAAGCGCAAGCTCATGACGATGCTCGGGGTCGCGGTGAACGGCCTGAACCGGCTCGATACGATCCTGCCTGCCGTGCAGGAGCTTGGGCGCAGGCATATCGGCTATGGTGCGCAGCCGGAGCATTACTCGGTGGTTGGCGAAGCGCTCTTCTTCACGCTCGGGCAGGGCCTGGGAGACGACTTCGATGAAGAAACTTCTGCGGCCTGGAGCGAGGCATACGGTTTGCTCTCCGGTGCGATGATCGCCGCTGGGCAGGAGGCAGCGGCATGATCGAGGCAGGAGAAGTCTGGTTGGTGGGGGCGGGACCGGGCGATCCGGATCTGCTGACCCGCAAGGCAGAGCGGCTAATCAATTGCGCCAGCGTGATCTTTCACGATGCGCTGGTGGGGCCGGGCGTGCTCGAACTGGTCCCGGACCATGTGCGGCTCGTCCCGGTCGGAAAACGTTCCGGGCGGCATTCCAAGGATCAGAAGACGATCGACGCGCTGATCGTTGAAGCAGCGTTGTCTGGAGAACGTGTAGTTCGCCTCAAGGGCGGTGACCCGGCGATCTTCGCCCGCGCGACCGAAGAGATCACTGCTTGCCGCGAGGCTGGAATTTCCGTTCGCATTTGCCCGGGCGTCACGGCCGCCAGTGCTGCTGCGGCGGATCTTGGGCTGTCTCTCACTTTAAGGGGACTGGCCCGTAAGCTGACTTTCGTAACGGCGCATGCCCGCGCGGGCGAGGAACTGGATCTGGATTGGCATTCGCTTGCGGACGGGCAGGCGACCCTTGCCATCTATATGGGTAAGTCTGCCGCTGCAGAGGTCTCCGCCCGGTTGATCGAGGCCGGGCTGGCAGCGGATACGCCGGTTGCGCTTGTCGAAAATGCCAGCCTTGGCTCGCGGCGCCATTTCAAGACCCGGCTGAACCTGCTGCCATTGGCCGCGCGCACGGCGGTCGGCGACGGACCGGCTCTCATCCTGGTGGGCGAAGCCCTGGGTGAGGCAGGTGTCGGAACAGGAAAGCTGGAGGCAAAGGCGCTGGCAACGCCGGACTTCAGTAATTAGGTCGCATCTGCCAGTTGAGCGCCCGGCAGGCCAATTCGTACGGACAGACCGCCAAGGTCGGATTTATCGAGCCGGAGCTTGCCTGAATGCAGCTCCAATGTCCGTTCCACGAATGCCAGCCCGAGCCCTGCACCTTGGCCAGGCGACGGACCCTGTGATGGACTGTCCAGCTTATGGAACGGGCGAAGGGCTTCTTGGCGCCTTTCTTCCGGAATGCCTGGGCCATCATCTTCAATAGCGATTGTCGCGCCGCCGCTCTCATCGACGGTCAGGCGAACCTCGATCCGGTTGGCATAGCGCCGGGCGTTCTCGATCAGATTTTGGATCATGCGCGTGAACGCGATGGGGCGTACGGACATCGTAAGACTGTCTGGGCCGATGAAACGGATATCTGTGCCCATATCGGCCATATCGTCGACAATGGTGGTCAGAACGGCCGCCGCATCGATCAGCCGCGCCTGTTCGTCTGCACCGCTGCGGACATAGGCCAGCATTCCATCGATGAAGATTTCCATTTCGGCCATGTCCTGCCCCATTGCCTCCCGCAATTCGGCATCGTCGGACATGCTCACCCGCAGTTTCATTCGCTGGATGGGCGTCCGCAAATCATGGGACACGGCGATCAGCGCCTGCGTATTGTCGCGCATGACCTTCAGCAGCCTCGCCTGCATTCCGGCCAGAGCATCGGCCAGGCGCGTCACTTCCTGCGGACCCTTTGGCACGTCGATCGGCCGTGTGTAGTCCCGTCCCGTTTCGTCGGCAGCGGTGGCAAGCCTGCGCAGTGGGCGAACCATTGTCTGGATCATCAGAAGGGCAAGGCCGAAGACGCTGGCCAGCAGGACGATGTGGAGCAAGGAAACCAGCCAGAGGGGTGGGGGTGCCTGAAGATAGCGGTTTACACGAAAGGAGATGAAGCTCCCATCGTTCAGCGCCAACAGACCCACAAGATCACGCTGGCGTGTGTCGGTCCCCGGCATCAAGCTTAGCCTCAATTCGCGGCCTTCCAGCTCGGGCGCGAAGCGAACCAGCCGTTCGCGCATATTCGCCAATTGCCTTCGTGCGGTGCTGTGATCGGTGATGACGGTGCTGGGAACCCAATTCAGAGCCAGCCCGTCAATTGCAAGGCCATGCATGAGCCCGGCCCGTTCGCTGCGGGAAGCGGCTTCGGCTACATGGGCGGCGTCAACCAATTGCTGTGCGACCAGCATCGCGCCCGCGGAACCCAGAAGTTCGCGCTCTTGCCAGCGGTGCAATGCGAGGTTTCCCAGCAGCTCGAGCAATATCGCAATGGCAAGCACCAGAGCGAGGCGGCCTCTCATGCCCTTGGACATCCACGGCATTTCCAGGGAACGCACGTTCAGGCGAGCTCCACATCGGCGATAAAGGTATAGCCGACGCCGCGGACTGAACGAATGAGTGACTCGCTGCGCCTGACACCCCCCAGCTTGCGGCGCAGGCGGCTCACCAGTACATCGATGCTGCGATCGCGGGAATGCGGCAAGCGGCTATGGACCAGTTCCAGCAGCCTTTCGCGCCCGATCGTCCGGTGTGCATGGCGCAGCAGTGTCAGCAGCAGTTCGTGTTCGGCGGCCGTCAGCGAAACCTCCGCGCCCGAAGGCGCGAACAGCTCTCGCCGTCTGGGATAGAAACGCCAATTGTTGAAGTGATAACATTCCGGCGTCGCGACTTCCGGTGGGATACGGCTCTCTCGCCCGCGGCGCAGCGCCGCTCTGACGCGGGCAAGCAGTTCCGGCCGGCTAAAGGGTTTGGGAATGTAATCGTCCGCGCCGATATCCAGGCCCGCCACCCTGTCAGCCTCCTGCCCGCGCGCGCTCACCATGATAATGGGCACCTGGCTGGCCTTTCGGATGCGCCGGCACAGGCTAAGTCCGTCCTCGCCGGGCAGCATGATGTCCAGCAGAATGAGATCCACGGGCCGGTCGCCCGGATGCGCCATGACCCGCGACAATTCGTTGCCATCCGAAACGCCAGTCGCTTGATAGCCGCATTCTCCCAGCAGGCGCGCGAGCAGCATGCGCAGAGGCGCGTCGTCTTCAACGACGATGATGTGAGCTGATCTGGCCATCTATTTCGCCGGCTCCTCAATTCAAACAGCACAATCGGTCAATTCCACCTTCGGCCAATTGTAACAAAGTGTTTCACGTACCCTTGCGCAGATTGACCAAATGACCGGCTGCGACCAGTGCCCCGCCAATGCAAAGCATTCGCAATAGCAAGAGGGGCACATGACAAGATATCTTTCTTCTTTCAACGTTAAGTTGGCTTCCAGCGCAGGAATTCTGGCAATCGGCCTAGCGGCTGCGCCAGCTGCGGCACAGGAAGAAGACAGCAGGCAAGTGACTGACATCGTCGTAACTGCAGCCGGCTTTGAACAGAAGATCACGGACGCGCCGGCCAGCATCAGCATTGTTACCGCCGAGGAACTCAGGCAGCGGCCATATGTCGCGCTGATCGATGCAGTGCGCGATCTCGAAGGGGTGGATGTAGGGGAAACATCCGACAAGACGGGGCAACGCACCATCTCCATTCGGGGCATGGGCGCAGACTACACGCTCATACTGATCGACGGGAAACGCCAGAACAATCATGGCGACATCTATCCGAACAATTTCGGCGGCAATCAGTTCAACCACATTCCGCCGCTGGACATGGTCGAGAGGATCGAGGTCATTCGCGGCCCCGCCTCCACGCTCTATGGCGCTGATGCGCTGGGCGGCGTGATCAACATCATCACCAAGAAGGTTGCCGACCGCTGGACCGGTTCGGCGACGTTCGGCCGGTCCATCCAGGAAGATGATCGCTTCGGCGACGACATGACCTTCGATGTCGCCGCCAGCGGGCCGGTTATCCCGGACTTGCTCGGCCTATCCGTGCGCGGTTCCATTTATGAGCGCATTGCCTCCAATCCCGAATATGAAGCGGCGATCGATCCGGATGGCGGTGTGCATGTGCGCAGCCTGGGCTTCGGCAGAGGCGGGCGCACAGTCGACAATACGAACAAGAGTGCGGGCTTTTCGCTCAGTCTGGCGCCCAGCGATACGCAAAGCCTGGTGTTCGACTACGACATCTCAAAGCAAACCTACGACAACACGCCCAACTACGATCCGGAAACGGATACCACCAGCTATCCGCTTGGCACGTTAGACAGCGTGGAGCGGATCTGGCTGGCCCGGGGCGGTGTGGTGGCCCCTCGCACGGGCTATGCCGAAGAGCAGAAATTTGACCGAATGAATTGGTCGCTCACGCACAATGGCGAATGGGGCCGCGTGCGCAGCTTCGTCTCCCTGGCCTATGTGCAAACGGAGAATAACGGACGCACGCTGCCATTCTCCGTTGCCGAGCGCGTGGAGCTGCAGGGTCTGTGGGATGCGGCATGTGTTGCGGCTGGCGGAGCGGCTGGATGCGGAAGCGCATCGCTGGACGATCTGACCAGCGAACAATACGCCGCCGTCGAAGGGTTCTTGCCGCGCCCGGATCGTCCGCTGGAAAGCAATCAGTACACTCTCGATGCGCGGCTGGATATTCCGCTCGACGGGGTGCTGGGCAACCACCGCTTCGTACTCGGCGGCCAATATATCGACGGCGAGTTGGAGGACGGGGTCTTCGGCATGGAAGGCAGTGCGGAAGGCTTGGACGCCGTGCAGGAACAGAAAATGTGGTCGCTCTTTGCCGAGGATAACTGGTCTCCGCTGGAGGCGCTGACGATCACGGGGGGCGTCCGATACGACAAGCATGACGTGTTTGGCGGCCGTGTCAGCCCGCGCCTTTACGGGGTACTCGAGATCTCGCCGAGCTGGACGGTGAAAGGCGGTGTCAGCACCGGCTACAAGACCCCCAAAACAACCGATCTGTATGACGGCATAACCGGCTTTGGTGGGCAGGGGACCAGCCCCTGGACGGGCAATCCCGATCTAGAACCGGAAACCAGTGTGAATCTGGAAGCTGCCCTGTACTGGACGGCTCCCTCAGGATCGCACAATTTCAACGTCACGGTGTTCCAGAACGATTTCAAGAACAAGATTCAGCGGGCTCCGGTGACGCAGACTTGCGCGGAAACCGGCGGTGTGCGGCCATGCGCCAATCTGGGATCTTATTGGGAAATTCTGGGCATCGGCAGCTTGAACCAGCCGATCAATGTCGACGAGGCCCGGATCCGCGGTGTCGAAGTGGCGGGCCGGTACGAATTCCTGGACGGGCTTTCCCTGCGTGCGAATTATACGCTGACGGATAGCAAGCAGCTGAGCGGAGCCGATGAGGGGCTGCCTCTTACAAATTCGGCCAAGCACATGGCCAATGCCACGCTGGACTGGAACGTCACCGATCGTCTCAGCACGCAGCTGATGGGCGAATTGCGCTCCAGCCGCTATCGCGGTGTAGACACGCTCACCGGCGAGCATCTCTATTACAAGAGCTACAAGGTTCTCAATCTGGGGGTGCAGTACCGGTTCAACGATTTCGTCACCTTCAGCGGCCGCGTGAACAATCTCCTGGATGAAGACTTCACCAGCTACCAGACGACTTTCGTCGATGACGGCTTTGGTGGTTGGGAAGCCAGCTATCAGGACGATTACAATAACAAGGACAAGGCTCGCAGTTATTGGGTGAGCGTGAACGCTCGCTTCTAGAGCGCTTGCTGGGCCTGGCGAGGGGCGATGCATTTGCGCCTCTCGCCAGAGTTCATTCCCGTCAACTTGATCTAACCTGTTTCGAAATCAATGACGCGACGCGACATTTGTGGCGCGTAGTCGTCCAAGCCGTGCAATTCGGCCGCTGCCAGGCGGGCAGTTTCCTATCGCAACCCTAGGCAGACCAAGGGAATTTTATCCTTGTGCCGTGGCTGACGCAGCTATAGTTGCGATTGCGTTCGATTCTCAATAGCAATAGGGGCATAGAATGCGTGTTGCCAGATATGGCGTCAGTTTTATCGCGTTGATCGCGCCATGGGGCGCGGCGTTCGCACAGGATTCGCAAACGATCGGAAATCCCGGCGATGAAGATACGATCGTGGTCACCGGTTTCCAAAACTCGCTGGTCAACCGGCTTCCGATCGATCCGATCGAACTGCCCTTCTCGATCGAGATCATCAATCGGGATGTGATCGAGGAGCGCGGCTTCTTCAATCCCTTCGATGCGCTTGAGACACTGCCAAACGTCTTCCGGCGGCAGACCGAATTGCTGCCCGGCAGCGGCGGCTACAATATTCGCGGACTTGTGGGCTCGGTGCTCACCAATAACAGGCCAGAAGGCGGAAGCCGCGGCGCTGGGCGCCGCGACATATCCTATATCGAGCGGATCGAAGTCGCGAAGGGACCCGCATCGATCCTGCTCGGGCCGGTCATTCCCGGCGGCGTCATCAATCAGGTCACGAAATCGCCGATGTCTGGCGACTTTGTGGACGTCACATTGCGTGGCGGCAGCTTCGGTACAGTTCGCGGCGAAGTCGACGCCAACTTCGGGTCGCTGTCCGATTCCGGCGCGATCGGCTTTCGGATGACCGCAGCTTACGAAGACCAGCAGAGCCCGCAGGACCCGGAACACACCGAAACAATCGCGATCCGTCCGGTCGTCGAAGTAAACTTCAGCGAGCGTACGCGTGCCCAGTTCTCGGTGGCCTATACCAAGCGCGAAGGCGTGCCTGGCTCACGCTTTGCCGTGAATGAAGACGGTTCGATCCCCGACACTATCGAGGACGATACCTATTTTGGCGCACCTTCCGAACAGGGCGGCGAAGACCTCTATTACGACGCCGAGCTGCAGCACGAATTCCTCGACAACCTGAAGTTTGTGCTTCGTGGCAGTTATCAGGATGCGGACTTCGAATATCAGACCAGTCAGGACATCTCCAATTATGACGGTGGCCGCGGCTTCCTTTCCGGTGGCGATGCCACTGACACGATGGCCAGCATATCCTATTCGCGCGGCTTCCGTAACGAAGACGTGGCCTATGGCGACCTGCAATTACAGGGCGATTTCCAGGCTTTCGGCCTGCAGCAGGATTGGGTGATCGGCAGTTCCTATCGCTGGACGAAGTTCGCCAATGACTGGGGCTATGGCGGCGCGCTCGGCACGTTAGATATTACCGATCTCAGCAGCGCCGCTGTCGGGACGCCTGATTTCGATTCAATCGTTTTGAGCCAGTTCCAGGATTTCGAGACCGATCTCTATTCGGTCTATGGTGAGGCAAGCATCCGCCCGTTTGAACCGCTGACAATCGTCGCAGGCGTGCGATACGACCGGTTCGAACGTGACGATGCCCGAAACGCCACCTTCACGCGCGACGAAGACGTCACCTACCGGATCGGCGGCACCTATCAATTGACGGACGGCTTCAATGCTTATGTCAGCTATGCGGAAAGCTTCATCCCGCAGCGCGGCCAGATGATCCTCCCGGGCGAAGACTATACCGATCCTAATGCGGCGACCGAGACGATCGCTCCGGAAACCGCGACCAATTATGAGGTCGGGCTGAAGGGGCGCCTGTTTGACGGCCGGGTGCGGCTGACCGCGGCGGCGTTCATGCTGACGCGCCAGAATGTCGCCACTTCCGATCCGAACAACATTCCGGGTGGGCCAGCCTTCGTTGTCGCCACTGGTGAGCAGGAGCACAACGGCTTCGAAGTCAGTGCTGACATTGACGTCGCAGAAGGTTTCGATCTCAGCCTGTCCTATGGCTATGTCGATGCCGAAGTCACGAAAGTCATCAATCCCGGCAATGGGCAGGATGTCGGCGATACGGTGCCATTGACGCCAAGCCACACTTTCAGTGTCTATGGATCCTACACTGTTCCATCCGGGCTTCTGGCGGACCTGCGTGTTGGTGCCGGCGTGCGCGGGATCACCGAACGGCCGGCGCCGCGCCACGGCATCGTCTATGACGGTTACACGCTTGTCGATGCGAATATCGCCTATCCGCTGGGTGATGCGTTCGAGGTGCAGGTCAATGTTCACAACCTGCTCGACAAGGAATACCGCGAGACCGTGGGTTACGACCACGGAACGCCCAGTGCAGGACACCGCTTCGGCAATCCGCGCACGGCCTATCTCACTTTGCGAGCACACTTCTAGGAAGCGCATGCGGCAAGCGGGGCAGAGCGAATATGAGGAAGGCGTCCGTCTCGAACAGACGGGCGACCTTCCTGCCGCGTTTGAAGCCTTTCGCCGTTCGGCCAAAGCAAACCCGGCTATCGCAGCCCCATATCTGGGGCTTGCGCGGCTGTTGTCGCGCAACCACCAGCGCGCCGAGGCGATAGCATGCCTGGAGCAAGCCGTGGCCCGTGAGCGCCGCAATTCCGCAGCTCTCGTCCTGCTGGGGCAGACGCTGGCCGACAGCGGCCAGCTCGACAGGGCGGAGCAGGCGTTCCGCGCCGTCCTCGAATTCGAACCGGCCTCGGCACGCGCGCTTCTCGGCCTGGCCTCGATCTGCGAGGACAGGGGCGACCGGACCGAAGCGGTCAACACTTACGTCCGGCTGCTGAACGCCCACCCCGATTTTCCCGAGGGCATGGCCGGCCTGCTCGCCGTGGCAGAGGGCGATGCGCTCGGCGCTGCCATCGTCCAAGCCCGCGACCGAATGGAAAGCGCCAACGAGCGCGGCCGTGCGTTGATCGGTTATGCGCTGGGAAAGGCATGTTCGCGAACGGGACGGCATGAAGAAGCGTTCGCCGCATTGGCTGCGGCCAATACGGCCAGGCAAGATGAAGCCGGCGTGTTTGACCGCGAAGCTTTCGATCGGCGTATCGATCGATTGATAGAGATATTCTCACCAACCTTCTTCGCGGAGCGGGCAGGCTGGGGCGTTGCAAGTGAACGGCCCGTTTTCATTGTGGGCATGCCGCGTTCGGGCACGACGCTGACGGAGCAGATCCTTTCCGGCCATCCCGATATTCACGGCGTCGGCGAGCTGGACTTCCTGGCCGATCTGGCAACGGCGCTTCCCGACAGGCTGGGCCGCACCGATCCACCGTGGCCGCTCGCGGCGCTCGATCTTACGCGCGATGGCGCCGAGGATGTGGGCCACGAATATCTCGCTCGCATTGGCAAGCTAGCTCCGGCGGAGGCGGGCCGGATCGTCGACAAACAGCCGCTCAACTTTTGGACCCTGGGTCTTATCGCCCTGGTGCTGCCTAACGCCCGGATCGTCGATTGCCGCCGCGACATTCGCGATTGCGGCCTGTCGATATACGCCGAGAACTTCACACACGAGCAACGCTGGGCGACCGGGCTCGACGATATCGCGCATTATTGGCGCGGCTACCGGAGGCTGATGGAGCATTGGCGTTCGGTGACGGGTCTGCAGATTTTAGACATGCATTACGAAGCTCTGGTGGGCGACCTCGAAGGCCAGGCCCGATCGCTCCTGGAATTTCTTGGTGTGGGGTGGAATCCGTCCGTCCTCGACTTTCACGAGGCCGGACGCACGGTTCAGACGCCTAGTCGCTGGCAGGTCCGCAAGCCGATATATACATCTTCCAGCGGCCGTTGGCGTCACTACGAAAGCCATCTGGGCCCGCTGATTGCCGCTGCGGATGATGCCCGTGGCTAGACGGGTCGGATACGGCATCGTGATGGCCCTGCGGTTCTTCGCGATTTGCGTGATAGGATGGTTCCTCGCCTCTGGCGTAGCGGGCCTCGCGGGCATCGCTCTCCACGCCGTGGGCGTTCCGCTGTCAGATGGCATGCTGGCAACCTCATTGCTGAGCTACATCTTCTATATCGTCATAGTCATTTGGGGCTTTGTGGACCGCACCAGCATCTGGCGGCCGCTCACGGTCGTGGGCCTGGCTGCACTTACGATCATGGCGGCGGGCGCGCTGGCGCCGGGAGTGCTCGACACATGAGCGAGAGCAAACCCGGTTTCCGTCCCGCGATGACCTGGCTGCACAGCTGGGCCGGGCTAGTTCTCGGCCTGCTTCTGATGACGATCTGGTGGACGGGGACGCTTTCCGTTTTCGACAAGGAAATCGATCGCTGGATGCAGCCAGAAACGCGCATCGCGGCCCCTGAGCAGAGGATCAGCGCAGATGCGATTGTCGAGCGCGTGCTGACGGAGCGACCCGACGGCACTCTTTCCTCATTGCTGATCTATTTGCCCGAGGAGCGCGTCCCGTTCTACGAGGTTCACGCCGAGTTCGAGAACGCGGAAAGTTACCGCGGACGGCTGCATCCCGGTACGGGCGAGGAACTGGGTGATGAAGTATCGCTGGCCGCGTCGGGCTTTCTATATCCGATGCACTACAGGCTTCATTCGGGCGCGGTCGGCTATATCGCGGTCGCTCTCGCCACGTTTATGATGATGGTTCTGCTCGTGACCGGCGTGGTCATCCATCGCAAGATTTTCACCGATTTCTTCACGTTCAGGGCAAACCGGAAGTCACGGAGATCTACTCTCGATCTCCACAATGTCACCGGCACCATCTTTCTCCCGTTCCATTTCCTTATCTGCCTTTCCGGCTTTGCAATTTTCGCAGGCTGGTACGCCTCCATTCCCTTGTCTTTCGTCCAGCTCGCGGACCCTGAAAATCGTGCCGTCGAGCTGTTCTATGCCGCTGACAACGATGCCTATTACAGCCGTGAAGCGGCAGGTGAGCCTGCTGAGATGCTTGCGATGGCGCCAATGGTCGCGCAGGCCGAGACGATATGGAGGGACCGCTACGGCGTGGAAGCCAAGGCAGACCGGATCGACGTGACCCATTACGGCGACGCCAATGCCGTTGTGGAGGTGCGCAGGCATTTCCCGTCCAACCGGACCGAGGCGCATCGCGACAGCATAAACTTCGACGGAGCGACTGGCGCTGTATTGACCAATTTCGAGGCTTCGCCGCTGCGCAAAACACGCACCTGGCTCGAAGGATTTCACCAGGTTCGTTTCGATCATTGGCCGATACGCTGGCTGTATCTTGTGGCAGGATTGTCGGGCTGCGTGCTGATCGGCACCGGTTTTCTTTTCTGGGCCGCATCCCGGCGCAGGAAGGAAGCCGCGCAGCCCTTCAAGGTCAGGCTGGTCGATACGATCGCGGTCGGATCGATAACCGGCCTCGTCTTGGCAACCGGCGCCTTCCTCGTCGTAAACCGGGTGCTGCCCCTCGACGCCGCCGCGTTAGGCATTGAGCGTGCCGGACTGGAGGTGCGCTGTTTCTTCTATGTCTGGCTGCTGACTTTCGTCCACGCCGCCATACGCAAACAGCGCGCCTGGATGGAGCAATGCCGGGCAATCGCCGTCCTGGCAGTCTCGGCAGTCGCCCTAAACTGGCTGACGACGGGCGATCACCTGCTTGCCGCGATTGGAAAGGACTTGTGGCCGATCGTCGGTGTGGATCTGTCGCTGCTCTCTACGGCGCTGATCGCCGCGCTTGCGGCTGGCCGGCTGAGGAGCAAGATGCGCCAGGTAGAGGAAGCGGCAGTGGCTACTCATCGCCGGGATATGGGTTCGCCTTCAGGTGCTGCCGGAACAGTAGCTAATCGGGCGGAGTAGGCGCGATGGGATCACTTCTTCTCCTGGGCGTCTCGGCGCTCCTTGCCTTGGCAGGCTGCACACTGCTCGCGCTGAACCAGAAACAGCACGTCGCGACCGTTCTCGGGCGGGGGGCGCAACCTCCACTCGGCAAAGCGACACCAGCCACCGGCTGGCTGTTGCTAGCACTTGCCTTGATACCGAGTATGCTGGGTGACAGGCCGGGATTTGCCGTGCTCTATTGGCTGCTGGCGATTTTCGGATCCGCACTGACTGTGGTCATGCTGATTGCTTTCAAGCCGGGTTGGCTCAAGAATGCCGTCGTGCCTCTCGTATCGAAGCCAGAGATGAAAAGCCGCAGCGTTGAGTAGTCCTCAGCTGCCTTGGCAGGGTAAGCTCTGACAAGCGGAGACGAGTTGCCGATTGATGGACTACATCTATCCAGTCGTCGCGGGCTCTCCCGCTTGCTCTGCTGCGATAAGCTTTTGAAGGGTGCGTCTGGCGCGAACTGCGCCGTTATCTCCGCGCAGCAAAAGCGGGGACAAATCCCAGAAGTCCTCACCGTCCATCATTTCGAATTGCGCAGCGATCATCGGCTTGTCTTCCATTTCGAATGCAGCTGCAAAATTCTCTTTGACGGCATCCTTGAATTCCTGCGGCTTGGTCCTGTCGACGGCGACGATCCAGAAGTAGAAAGTGGCTCGCTCGCTTTCGGGAGTGAAAATGTGAATTGAGGGGATCTGTTCGGCCTGTTCTCTCCGCTCGCCTGGATTGGCCGAGAAGACATCGACGCACATCGCAGCCGGGGCGTCCCACCGAACATCGACCCAATGGTCCTGATTTTTTCCAACCCTGCCGATCACGTTCTGCGTCATTTCCGACGGCAGATCGTTGGCTTTGAAGAGGCGGGCCCATACCTGATTGCCCTCCTGCGTGAAGGTGCGGTCGCCATCCAGGAAGATCGGTGCCTTTAGCGATGGGTGCAGATATTCCGCGTGAGTTAGATCCAGTATATTGTCGCTGTAGAGTTCATAGTGGCCGACGCCGTAGATTGTGCCGGTCAGAAATTCGAACTTTGGATTTTCCATGAAATCGAACTTCGGCAGTAACGCCGGATCAGTGCGATCGTGTTCCCCCATCCAGAGGAAGATCATCCCGTAATGGATGGTCAGTGGATAGGAGGGAACACTGACATTGGGCAGGCCCTTGTCATGCGGGTTGAAGGCACATTTGCCGTCCGGGCCAAAGTGAAGCCCGTGATAAGGGCACTCCACGGCATTGCCGCAGACCTTTCCCAGTCTGAGCGGTGCGAAGCGGTGCGGACAACGGGCACCGATTGCGGCAAGGTCTCCGTCCTGCGTCCGATAGACTATAATTCTCTCGCCAAGGATTGTTCGGGAAAAAATCTCGTCTCCGACCTCGTTTTCCCATGCGATGGGATACCAGGCATTGCGCAGAAATTCGTGGCTCTTGCAGGACGGTGCTCTTCCAGCTTCCAAAATTGTCATGGCCGTTCCTCAGAAGTTTCTGTTCGAAATGTGAACTCGAGGATCGGATAGCGCGGCTGCCCAGACGGGTCTTGCTTAGGGGCGCCCGGGATTTGAAAATTCGCGACAGGTGTTTTTGGCGGGGTCGACCCGGCGCTCTTCCTGGACTGCTTGGCTAGTGAACAGGAGGGGTGCCCCGATATTTACTTGGGGCGACGCCATAGCGCGCAAGGAAGCTCCTGCTGAAGTGGCTTACATCGTTGAAACCAGAAGCGAACGCAGCTTCTGTAACTCGGCCAACTTGCGACTGGCGCGAAGAGGCGCATATCAGGTTCGCGGCATGGTCGAGGCGTCGCTTGAGCAGGAACCTGCGTGGAGTCTCGGAAATATCCAGAAAGGCACGTTGCAGGTGGCGCTGGCTGACATCCAGCTGTTCGGCAACGCCTGCAATCGTCAATTCTGAATTCTCCAGATGGCGCATCATGTAATTGATCGCCGCGCGGCGCACCGCTTCTCTCGTCTTGCAGGCCGCTCTCCAGGCGGCGACTTTCGTATTGCTGGCATAGAGCAGAGCGAGCCCGTCAACGATGAGGCCTGAAAGTGTGGGCGCCATCTCGGCATAATCTTCACTTTGCAAGGTCTGATGGGCGCCGCGAATGAGGTTGCAGCACATTGCGACCGCCGGATTGCTGGCGGGAAAAGTTGCCTCGAGCAACTGCTGGGGATCTTCGACCTTGCCTGCCAGTGACGAAAACGGGACTTTGACCATCAGCAGATCGAGATGGCCGCGCGATGTGTGGACCCACGGCTTGGTGAGATCGCGAATGACGATGTCGCCCGTGGAAATGAAGGAATGATCGTGATTTTGGCTGAAGCGTGAACTCCCACTTTCATGCAAGAGCACCAGCAGAGCGTCTCGCTCGGGGGAAGACCAGCCACTCACTCCAGCAGTTCCGCCGGACGCCGATGCGGCCGTGGAGCGCAGACGCATAATGCCCAATGGGCCGCACTCTACTCTTCGCAATCGGGCAGTGAACTCGTCGCGGTCCAGCGGATCGACGACCAGCCGGCCTATAGTTTCGCTACCGAAGTCGTTCCACCGCTGCAGACGCTGTCTGCGGCGGACCGAGTCGGTCTTAAACTCCTCCCAATTGGGGAATCCCATTTGCCTTTCCTCTCGTCTCCCGCCGCTTTTATCGGGCCCTTATTTGGGGGCTTTCGAAGGAAGCTACCGCGAGCGCGCTCAATTGACAAATGACTGAGAGACCGCCCCGTAGCGTGCTCTTCCACCTGATGTTTCGTCTTTGCTCTACCAGTAGCTGCGGCTGGCAATCGCGGCGCCTTCGGAAAGCGCGGCCAATTTCGCCCACACGATTTCGGGATCCAAGTTGCCGCTGCCTGCATGAACGGAAAAGCCGCAGTCTACGCCAGCGATCACCCGTTCCCGGCCAAGCAGGTCGGCATAGCGGCCGATGCGCTGGGCGATAAGTTCGGGATGTTCGATATATGGCGATTGCGGTTCAACCATGCCGGGGCAGAGCACTTTGCCGGCGGGCAGCTCATGCTCTGCGAAAAAGGCATATTCATGGGCATGGCGCGGGTTCGCACCTTCAAGCACAACCGTCTGGGCTTTGGCCTGCCAGATCAGGTCGGCAATATCGGCCAGGGGCACGTCGCGGTGGTGCGGCCCTGGATAGTTCCCCCAGCAGAGATGCATCCGGATCTGCTCTTCGGGAATGTTGCGCAGGGCGTGGTTCATCGCCTCGATATTCATGGCCAGTTTTTTGCGGAATTCCTCGAGGCTGAGGCCAGTGAATTGGACATGTCGTCCCATCGCCATATCCGGGCAGTCGAGCTGCAGGATTATCCCGGCATTGGCGATTGTTTCGTATTCGTGCCGCAGGGCTTCCGCGATCGCAAAGACATATTCCTCGTCGCTTCGATAGTGGCGATTGGGGAAGAAGAGGGCGGTCACGCCAGGTGACGCGGCGCTCATGAAAGTCGCGCGCTCTCCTGCCAGCCGTTTGAGGCGCTCGGCATCCAGCTTGGGGGCCTCCATATCCTTGACTTCGATGGGGGCAATGCAGGCGGGCGCCGTGCGCCGGGCACGGCCGGCATCGGCGAACACTTTCGCCTTCGCGCCGGGGAATTCCTCGAGATCCTGGAACTCATAGCTTCCCGCTTCGCCGCCGAAGCCGCAAAGCCGATGCTTGATGTAAGTCGCATAGCTGGGCTTCGACATCTCGCCATCGCCGATCACGTCGATCCCGGCCATGACTTGCCGCGCCACTACCTCTTGGGTCGCTTCCTCGATTGCGGAGGCGAGCGCCGTTTCGTCCACTGGTTCGCCCCCTTCGCGGGCGAACATCAGGTCAAGCAGCTTCTGCGGGCGCGGCAGGCTGCCCGTGTGCGTCGTGCGAAAGCCGGTCATCCCAGCTCTTCGCGGACGATACGCGTGCCTTCCACCATTGCCTTCAACTTGGCATTCGCCACCTCGCGGGAGAGATATTTAAGCCCGCAATCGGGAGCGATGATCAGCTTGTCTGCGGGCACAAATTCGAGAGCGCGGCGAATGCGCGATGCCACCAGTTCAGGGGCGTCTATGGCATTAGTCGACAGATCCAGCACACCCAGAATGATCGTCTTGCCGGGCAAGCTCTTGAGGATCGAACAATCGAGCTCTGACTGAGCGGCTTCGATCGATATCTGATCGATGGGGCTATCGGCCAGTTCCGGCAGGAAGCTGTAGCCTTCAGGGCGTTCATGTATCAGCGCGGCATAGCCGAAGCAGATATGAATGGCGGTGGTGCCCGTTACGCCGTCCAGCGCCCTTGTCAGGGCCTTGAGGCCGAATTCGCGGGCCTTGTCCGCCCTGGCCTGCATGTAGGGCTCGTCCAGCTGTACGACATCGACGCCTGCAGCAAACAGATCCTTGATCTCTTCGTTCACGGCTGCGGCATAGGCCAGTGCCAGGGCTTCGGGATCGCCGTAGTGATCGTCCTGCGCCTGCTGGGCCATGGTAAAGGGGCCGGGAACGGTGATCTTGGTTACCCGGTCCGTATGAGCGCGCATGAATGCCACGTCGCGGACCTGCACCGGGTGTTTGCGGGAAATCGGCCCGACGACACGCGGCACGGGCACGGGTTCTCCGCTGCGGTCCAAGGCAGTGCCATGATTGTCGACGTCGACCCCGTCCAGCGCCGTGGCGAAGCGGTTGGAATAGCTTTCGCGCCGCATTTCCCCGTCGGTAACAATATCGATGCCGGCTTCTTCCTGTTCGCTCAGCGCGATCAGAGTTGCATCGTCCAGGGCCTGGTCCAGCCATTCCGGGGCGACGCGCCAAAGCTCTTTGGCGCGTGTGCGGGGAGGGAAACGGCCCGCAAGCTTTTCCCGGTCGATCAGCCAGTCGGGTTGGGAATGCGAGCCAATCAGCGAAGTGGGGAGCAGGGGAAGTGACTGCATCTGTTCACACCGCCTCGCCATGGCGGAAATCGTTGTTCGAAGTGTGGTCGCCTCCAAGCCAGCGCCTGAGTTCGCCGTGGGCCTTCGCACGCCGTTCTTCGTCGCCATCTGCAGCGCGCGGGTCGTCACAGGTGAATTCAACGATCATTCCGTCCGGATCTTTCACATAGACCGAACGGCAGTAGCCGTGTTCAAGCGTGTATGTGCTGGGCGGTTCGATCCCGGCCTCGGTAATGCGCTGCTCGATTTCCGCTTGGGTTTCCTTGTCGACATTCAACGCAATGTGGTTGAACGGCGATTCCGGCAATTCCGGTCCGAATTCTGCCTGATCTTCTGCTTCGGCGAACTGGAAGAAGGCCAGGGCGCTGCCATCGCCCAATCCGAAGAAGCAATGGCAATATGTGCGGTCCTTGCCAAAGAGAAAGTCCGTCTCGCACCACGTGGCGACGAGCGGGAGGCCGATAACGTCTTCATAGAATGCCCGTGTCGCTTCCAGGTCCTTGGCGACATAGGCGTTGTGGTGAAGTCTGCTGGGCAATTTGCTCATCAGGTCTCTCCTTGATTTTCCCCGGTCAGATGCCGGGGTTCCATTGCCGATATTTCCACATGCGATGATCATGATCAAGAAAATTCGTAGGTCGAAGAAAAGTTCGATATGCGAAGTTTTTTGATCTGTCAGGAAGCGGTTCTTGCTGCCGATTCTGGCCTTTTAAGCGTCTTCGTCCCGTTGCTTCGAAAATATGCGCTGCAAGCAATACGCTATGGCCACAGTTCGGCGCTGGCGATGCGTGCACCTTCAACCAGGGATTCCAGCTTTGCCCACATTATGCTTGGATGGACGCGGCGGACAAAGGGGCCTTGTGCGAAGCCGCAATCGGATCCTCCCAAGACATTCTCCCTACCGACGACGCTGGCGAAACGCATCAGCCGCTCGGCCACAAGCTCCGGGTGTTCGACCACGTTGGTCTGGTGGCTGATCACGCCGGGAATGACCTTGCGGCCTTCCGGCAGTTTTGCATCGCCCCAGACCTTCCACTCGTGTTCATGACGGGGATTGGCAGATTCGACCGCGTAGGCGCCGACAGGCAATTCCAGCAGAAGATCAATGATCTCTTTGAGTTCCACATCGGAAGCATGCGGGCCATTCCAGCTGCCCCAGCAAATGTGATAGCGCACGCGTTCTTCAGGGATGCCTCTCAAGGCCTCTTTCAGGGCTTCGATGCGGGGACGGGCCCAGGCGAAATATTCCTGGCGCGTGCCATTGTTGACGATCCGGTCCCACATGAAGGGCAGGTGCGCATCGTCCACCTGCACGTCCAGGCCGGCTTCGGTAATCGCCTTGTATTCCTCGCGCAGGGCCTTGGCGCCCGCTTCGATATATTCCTCTTCCGTGGAGTAGTGCTGATTTGGTGAAAGCGAGAAGGCACTCGCGGGCGCGGCTACAGGCAGGAAGCCGCATTCGACATTGCTGGCTGCCATCGCGGATTTGAGGTTGTCGATGTCGCGGTGCAGCTCATCAAAGCCGACATATTCAATATCGCCGACACAGGGATAAATTGCCTCTGGATGATCCTGAGTTGGCCAGAACTCCCGATAGAAATCGGCAAACCGCGTCATGTCTCCGGTCGAAACTTCGGCCATGCTCGCTTCGCCCAGCGCTTCGCCGAACCCGCTCAACCGATCGAGCACATATTGCTCCCAACCGCCGATTTTGCCGTATTCGCCGTCGCTTACGACATCGATGCCGACTTCGGCCTGCTTCTGAACCACCCAGGCCACGGCCTGGCTCAACTCGGATTCAAACTCGTCATCTGCGATTTCGTTCTTCACTTTGTGGTGGAGGACTTCGGTAAAATTGTCAGGCCGGACAAGGCTGCCAACATGGGTTGTGAGAATGCGGTTTGCGTCTCCCATCGTCTCTCTCCTGCTCCATTATTTATGTCATTTATTCTCTACGCAGCCTTCAATCTTTGGGCCGGTATCCTTGCCGCGCATTCTGCAAGCTGCGCTCGTCTGTCCATTGCCTGTGTGTATAGGGGGCGAGTGAGAAGCGATCTTGACAGCAGGCGACAGCGCCTTGTCTCCGTGCGACATTGCCGCACGATTATTTGAACTTGATTCATGCAAGTAATGAATTCCGCTTGTCCAAGGACAAGTGACGCCGACTTGTCGCATTGGTTCAAGAGGGCGACGCCTTAGTCCAAGAAATCCTGTCCAGCCTCCGCTAGTTCCAGAAGCAAGGGCAAAAGCCCGTTTGCAATTGGGAGAATGCAGCAATGAAGGCAGCCATTCATTCGGCGGCTTCGGCCTTGGTTTTGTCGTTTGTTCTTTGCGGTACCGCGCAAGCGCAGGATGACGAAGGTGGTGCCGGCGGCGAAGCGGACCGATTTTCGAGCAACGAGATCGTGGTAACTGCGCAATTCCGCGAACAAAGCGTTCAGGACACGCCGATCGCCATATCGGCGCTCAGTTCCGAGATGCTCGAACAAAAAGGCGTCGGAGACATTGTGGGCGCGGCCAATCTGGCGCCGAACGTCCAGCTTTCCAGCAACGCCGGCAACTTCGGCGGAATGGCGGCGATTTTCATTCGCGGCGTCGGGCAGGCAGATCCGCATTTCGCGGTTGAGCCCGGCGTGGGCATGTATGTGGATGACGTCTATTTCGGCGTCCTGACCGGCTCGGTCTTCGAATTGATGGACGTCGACCGGGTCGAGGTTCTGCGCGGCCCGCAGGGCACTCTGGCAGGCAAGAATTCGATTGGCGGGTCGGTAAAGCTGTTCTCCAAGCGGCCGGGGCCGACGCCGGATGGTTTCATCGAGGTCGGTTATGGCTCGAGAAATTCAATCCTGGGCCGCGGGGCTACCAATGTCACGCTTGCCGAAGGCAGCCTCTATGCCCGCATTGCGATGGGCGCCAAATACAGCGAAGGATATGTCGATCGGCTCGATTATGCCTGCGCTACGGGCGATTTTTCGGGCGGAACGCAGCGCCTGGGTGAGGATTGCAAGATCGGCGAACAGGGGGGGCAGCAGGTCTTCTCCGCCCGCGGCAGCCTGTTGTGGACTCCCAACGACAGGATCGAAAACCTGCTGGTCGTTGACGGCACCCGGGATAGATCTCAGAATCCGGCGATAAAGACACTTATGCAGTCGCCGCTGTGGGCCGGGGCGAACAATTACATCACGGGCCCGGAAGACTACACGAATTACGAGGATTACCTCAGCGTCCCAACGGGCGGCAGTTCTGCCGGCGTAACGTTCACCATGCCGGATACGACGCCTCTTGATGCGTGGGGCATTTCCAACACTTTCGAGGCGGAATTGGGCGACAGCCTGAATTTCACGTCCATTACAGCATTCCGAAGCTCGAAGGTGACCTTCTCATCCCTGGTGGACGGCACTCCCGCCTCGATCCTCGACCAGGCATGGACGCTCGATCATGAGCAGTTTACTCAGGAGCTGCGGCTGAACGGCGCGATGGGCGACATCCTCGATTGGACGCTCGGCGGATATTATTACAAGGCGAACGGCACCTCTGGCGGCCGCGTCAATATTCCCGGCGGGTTGGTAGTCGGCGGAGGGGGGCTGGAGCTCGATATTCTCTTCCGCGATCCGGTTGAGACCGAGTCCAAGTCTGTCTTCGCCCACACTGTCTGGCACCCTGTAGACCGCGTCAATTTCACGGCGGCGATCCGTTACACGGAAGATTCGAAGGACTTCACATTCAATCGCTACGATCTGGACGGATCAGAGCACCCGGTGCTTGGTCCGTTGTTGGACTACGCGGTCGCGTATGAAGGCGACCGGGTAGATTACCGTTTGGGTGCTGACGTCGAATGGTCGCCGGATTTCATGACCTATGCGCAGGTGTCGACAGGCTACAAAGGCGGGGGTGTGAACCCGCGGCCATTCTTCACCACGCAAGCGATTCCATACGAACCCGAAACGCTCACCGCCTATGAAGCGGGTTTTAAGAGCAAGCTTGCCGATGGCCGTGTTACGCTCAACATGGCTGCATTCTTCAACAAATATAACGATTTCCAGGCGACCTTGCTGCTGTGCGACTCCATTTCGCCGTTTCCCGGCGCACCTTGTACCCAGTCGACCAATGTGGGCGACGCCGAGATCAAGGGCGTAGAGGCGGAGCTATTCATGGAACCGGTCGACGGGCTCACATTCGACGGCTCGGTTGGATATCTCGATTTCGAGTACACCTCGGTGAATCCCGATACGGGCATCACGCTCGACATGACGAATGTCTACACGCCTGAATGGACGGCGGCGGCGGGCCTGCAATATGCAGCCGACCTTGGCGGCTCGGGAACCCTGACGCCGCGTGTCGACCTGTCCTATCGCTCTCGGGTGGAAGGCGATGCCGTAAACACCCCGCTCAGTTCATTGCCCGGCCGGGCCTTGTTGAGCGCCAAGCTCACCTGGCGGAGTGTCGATGAAGATTGGGAGGCCCAGGCTTCGGTCACCAACCTCACCGACAAGTTCTATTACAACTCCACATTCCTGCGTGACCCGGCACCGTATTTTGCGGCCGTGGGCATTGTTGGCGCGCCGCGCACCTTCATGTTCTCAATCAAGAGAAGGTTCGACTGAGCTTGCCAGGCAATCTGCCCGTTTGAGGAAGGTGCCACTCCCCGGCCGCCAAGCAGCGGCCAGGGAGTGGCCTTCACTTTGCCTGGTATTGGCGCGACTGGCCTAGTGAACTGCTTGGCAGTTGACGGACCCTTCGCCTCATCGGGCTTGGGATCAGGATGCGGGCTGATATTCGATCGCTTCAGCGGCCTTGCCAGAGAGGATAAAGCCGATCGGGCGCTCGGCCTCTTCGGTCAGATGGCCGATCAGCCCTGCCGTACGGGCAAGGATCGAAATTGCCTTGAGAGAAGCCAGCGGGAAATCGATATCCAGCAGGATTGCCGGTATCGCGCCATTGATATTGACTGGAAGTTCCCGCCCAATTGCTTCGGGCAAGACTTCGGCAACCGTTTCAAGGGCAGCAATGTGGCGCTGCGCGGCACCATGTTCTTTTGCCAGCTTCAGCAACAGGTTGGCCCGCGGATCGCCGCCCGAATGTTGGGGATGGCCAAAGCCCGGGACGGGCTTGCGGTGGGCGCGCAGCTCCTTGATCACTTCAATGGCTGCACGCTTCATGTCACCGTCCGTTTGCGCGCGCGTGACGATATCGGCCAGGAAGTGCCCAGCCGTCTCGGCACTGCCCAGAACCACCGAACCACAACCCAGCAGACCGGCGGCGACTGCGCCCTGCAGTGCCTCGGGCGCGGCGGCATAGGTCATCCTAGCGGCAACAACGCTTGGGACGAGGCCGTGCTCTGCCAGCGCGACCAGCATGGCATTGGCGAAGAAGCGTTGATCCTCGGTAGGGCGCTGCCCGGTCACAAGCAGCCAGAAATAGCTGGTGAAGTCGATTTTCCCGATCAGGTCTGCGCAGAGGTCCTCGCCGCGGACGGTGATTGTCTCCGCATCCGACGTGCAAATCGATGAGTAGGCGTTGTCCTGCTTGCCTATGCGCATCCTGTCTCTCCCAACTTAAAAAATTCTCAGATCGAAATTGATTTCGTATATCGAAATAGTATGTGTGTCAAAAGAGTGCGTGAAATAGCCAGGAGAAGATGCATGCTGCAGCAGCTTGAAGACATCCGTGTCGTCGAAATGGGGACGTTCATCACCGGGCCGGCTGCGGCCATGCAACTCGCTGATCTGGGCGCCGATGTCGTGAAGGTTGAGCGGCCGGAGACGGGCGATCCCTTCAGGGCATTCAAGGGCGGGCTCTACAGCCCCCATTTCCAGACCTACAACCGCAACAAGCGCAGCGTCACGTTGGATACGCGCGAGCCTGACGATCTGGCGAAGTTTGATGAACTCATCGCCAATGCCGACGTATTTATTCAGAACTTCAGGCCGGGAATGGCGGAGAAGATCAATGTCGGCTCCGAGCGGTTGAGGGAAATCAATCCCCGTCTGGTCTATTGTTCGATTTCGGGCTTCGGTAACTCGGGGCCCGATCGGGACCGTCCGGCATTCGATACCGTGGCCCAGGCGGCCAGCGGCTTTTTGCGCCTGCTGCTCAACCCCGCGAAGCCGCGCGTAGTCGGCCCCGCTATCGCCGATGCGATTACCGGCATCTATTCCGCCATGGGAATCCTCGCAGCTCTCCATGCCCGTGAACGTTCGGGCAAGGGCGCGCTGGTCGAAACGTCGATGCTGGAATCGATGTGCTACTTCAATCTGGATGACTTCACTCATTTCCTGTCCGAAAACCAGGTTATGGATCCCTTCAGCCGGCCGCATGTCTCCCAATCCTATGTATTCGAATGCGCCAATGGCCGAAGCATCGCCTTGCACATGTCGTCGCCGCAGAAATTCTGGGACAATCTGCTATCCGCGCTCGACCGGCCCGAACTGCAGGGGGAAGAGATCTTTGCCGACCGCAATGCGCGGATCGACAATTACGAGCGGATCGTTGAGCGGCTCCAGCCGATATTCATCGCGCAGCCTCTGTCATATTGGCTTGGGCGGTTTTCCGAATTCGAGGTGCCCCACTATGAAGTGGCGAAGCCCGCCGATGTGCTCGGGTCCGATCAGGCCAAGCATCTCGGGATCGAGGTAACGGGCGAAAGCCCCTTCGGCGGTGAATTCAGGACTGTGCGGAATCCTTTGAGCTTCGACGGGAAGCGCATGGACGGCGTTGTCGCGCCGCCGAAGCTGGGGCAGGACAATGCAAAATTGCTGATGCGGGGGCAGGCGGCAGACAGCTGACTATGGCGTTCCGGCTTGTTTTGCCGCAATGCCTGAGGAGAAGGGAGGCGGCAGTTAAGCGATGGACAGTGCAGACGACTTGCAGAATAAGGATTCGGAGTATCTCAGCACGCTGGAGCGCGGGCTTCGGGTGCTCCGGTCATTTTCCGCGGAGCGGCCGGAGATGGCGCTCAATGACGTCGCCTCTGCAACGAACCTGAGCCCGGCCGTTGCTCGGCGCTGCCTCAACACGCTCGTCTCGCTGGGCTATGTGGCCAAGCATGGCAGGCGGTTCCTGCTGAGGCCCAAGGTCCTGGAGTTCAGCGACGCATTCCTGTCCTCCACCAATATTGAGCAGGCGGTAACGCCATTCCTGCAAAATCTTCGCGACGAGACGGGCGACAGCGCCTCCATGGCCGTGCGCGCGGGCGATCAGGTGATGTATATCGCCCATGTCTCCACGACGCGTCCGATCCGCCTCAGCGCCCATGTCGGGACACGATTTGCCTTGCACGCAACGTCGCTGGGAAAGGCCATTCTCGCCTTTTCCGGAGCTGACGAGCAGGTCGAATATCTCCAGGCTTCCGTGCGGGAGAGTTTTACCTCCAACACGATCACATCGGCATCGGCGTTGAAGAAGGCGCTGTCCCAGGTTCGCAAGGACGGGTTTGCAAGCGCGATGGACGAGCTTGACTACGGCATCTGCTCGCTGGCCTTGCCGATCTTCGACAATGAGAAGCGCGTGGTCGCGGCGATCAACTGCTCCACTGCTACGAGCAGGGCGAGCGGTTCTGACTTTGTCGACGAGAGGCTTCCTTTGCTGCGGGAGACTGCCGGGCAAATCGAGCGCGCGCTGCAGCGCTTCCCCGCGCTTGCCAAGTCGCTTTCCCAATAAATTCGAATATCGAAAAAAACTTCGAATATTGCATTTCCTTTGCGGGGTGCTAGGCTCTCTTCTGCGCTGCGCAATCACGCGGGTGAGGGAGATCTCGACATGCAAGATGGCCTTGCCATTCGTGCCGCTGCCCACGAGATGCTGAAGGAGGGGTTGGCGGGCAATCGCCGTTCAACCAATAGCTTCCGGTGAACGAAATTTCCCTTTCGCTGACCGGGGCCGAGCGAGACATCCCGATAAAGGTCGATGGCGGAGATATCTCTGTTCGATCGAGCGGTGCAGGATACAACACTATCTTGCTGGTGCACGGATGGACGCTGGATCGCCGGGTGTGGGAGCCGCAGCATGCCGGGCTGTCTGATTGCGCGCGCGTGCTCTCTTTCGACCGGCGAGGTTTCGGGCAGGCGAGCCCTCCCGCAGGGATTTCACGCGAACCCTCCGATCTTGTCGAGATCCTCGATGCACTGGAACTGTCCAGTGTCTGGCTTGTCGGGCAGTCACAAGGCGCCCGTGTGGCGCTCGCCTTCGCGCTTGCTTTCCCGGGGCGTGTGGCCGGCCTGATCCTGCAGGGGCCTCCGCTTGTCGAACCTCTGCCCGATTTGCCTGAAGAAGAGGTGCCCTATTCGCGGTTTCGCGAACTTGCAGCGGCCGGCGACATCGCGAAGGTCAAACAGCAATGGCTCGCCCATCCGCTGATGCGCAGCGTCGACGGAGCTCTGGATTCCCGGCTGCGCGAAATCGTCGCGGTCTATGACGGGGCGGATTTGCTGAATGCCGATCCCGGCCTGCCAATCGACGCCGCGCTTCTCCCGACACTCCTGTGCCCTGTGCTTATAGTCAACGGTGCCAAGGAAACTGCCGCCCGGAAGGCTGCAGCCGAACAACTGGCGTCGCGTCTCCCCGTTGCGGAGCTACGCGAGATTCCAGGATCCAGTCACTTGTGCAATCTGGAGCGCCCGCAAGCTTTCAACGACGCTGTTCGGTCATTCGTCGGCGGCTGAGCGGGCCCGGGTGCCTATTGCGCTTCGGCGCCGATCAGTTTTGCCATCCAGCGGCGGCAGCGGATTGAATGTTCGTCCGCCTTGACGAGCAATTCCTTGGGCGTTTCCATCGACCGGATAATTTTCTCAATCGATTCCGCTGCATCGATGTCCTGGTCGATCGCCATGGCAAAGACCTTGTTCATCGTGTCCGTGACAGCTTGGTTCTCCCGCGCGAATGTGCGCGACCAGGCAACGAAGTAGTTCGTCGAATCCTTGGTCGCAGGGGTGACCACGTGATGGACGCGAAACTCGCCAATTGGCTCGTCCGTGCCGGGCTTGCGGAAACTTTCGAGCGCGACATGAATGCTTGGTGCGTAGAAGTCGATTGCCACGAACCGGTCGACCGGCCCGTCATAATCCAGCACTTCGCTGAAGAAATCGGTCAGTGTTTCATCGGGGATGAAACGCGCACCCCGCATGAAGCGACCATTCTCGCTGATCTCGACTTCGGCCGCCGCGACAGCTTCCGTCCCGACGGTACCGGCATGGAGGAAGGCGAGGTGGCTGATGTCGGTCAGGTTCTCGTGCAGCAATTGCGGGCGTGCGCCGAGCAAGTGGGTCAGCGATTGTTCGGCAAGCCAGCCATCCGCAGTGATGGCAATCTCGTCATGGTCTGGAATCAGGCTTTCGTCGGCCTCGTCCGGGTTGCCGGTCCAGATCCAGACCCACTTCCATTTTTCGACCAAGGGGTAGGATTTCACCCTGCAAACGCTTGGGATTGAGGTTTGGCTGGGAATACGAATGCACTGGCCATCGCTGTCGAAAGTAAAGCCGTGATATCCGCATTCCAGAGCGCTCCCGCGGATCGGGCTCTTGGCCAATGGATAGTTGCGATGAGGGCAGCGTCCTTCGAGGGCGACCGCATTGCCAGTCTCGTCCCTGTAGAGGGCGACAGGCTCTCCGAGTATCCAGCGCTCAAGCGGTGTTTCGTTATTGAGCTCGTCGGACCATGCCGCGACATACCAGTGGTTCCTGGGATAATCGTATCCTTCGGGAAGCGGCCACATTGTTCATCCTCTCCATTTTCTTTTTCAGTCATCGACGCCGAAATGATCGGCGAGTTGCTCGGCGGTAAAACCATGGGTGTAGGAGGCTGGGTCCAGGGGCAGCATGTCTGCGCTCCATGCCTCGTAAAGGTCTTTGAGCTGCGCGAACTTCTCTGGATTGCGTGCCTTCAGATTTGCCATTTCCATGGGGTCGGCAATGACATCGAACAAAAATTCGTTGTCCTTAATCTTGAGGTATTTCCATTGCCCCTTGCGCACGGCGCGTTGGTTCATGTGCTTGAAGCGCCAGAACAACGGGCGCTCGGCTAGAGAGTTTCCCAGCAGGGCAGGGCGAATGTCTATCCCGTCCGAAGGATGGGATGGGGCAGGCGTACCGCCGCCGGCGCCCGCGAGTGTTGGCAGCCAGTCCATCGACATGATTTGTGCATCGCTGACAGAGCCTGGAGCCACGATGCCGGGCCAGCGCACAATGGCGGGAACCCTTAGACCTCCTTCAAGAAGCTCCGTCTTGCGTCCTGAAAACGGCCAGTTTTTTGAAAAACGCTCCCCGCCATTGTCGCTTGTGAAGACAACGATCGTGTTTTTCGCCATGCCCAGCCGCTCCAGCGTATCGAGCACGCGGCCGATCTGAAAATCCATTCGGGTAACCAGTTCGGCATATGTTGCCATGGAACCGCCATCGAAGTGGATGATGGGGAGCCTGCCGCCTTTTTCTTCCAGGCGCTGCGATTCCGCGATGTCGTCTGGGCCTTCCCAGGGCCAATGCGGCGCGGTGAAATGCAGGCTCATGAACCAGGGGCGTGCTTCTGCCTGCCTGCTTTGCAATGCCGTGATGGCACGATCGCCAAGCAGATCGGTGAGATAGCCGGTCTCTTCAATTTGCGTGGTGCCGTCCCACAAGTCTTCTTTTCCGAAGACCTTGTGTGTGAAGTAGTCGACACCGCCCGAGCGGATTCCCCAGAACTCGTCATAGCCGCTCTTGAGCGGGCCATAATTCGGCAGATTTCCAAGGTGCCATTTTCCGATAAGGGATGTCGCATAGCCCCGGTCACGCAGCAGAGACGCGATCGTGGGATGGTCGGGCGGTACGCCAACGTCGCGGTCCGCAAGCGGTTCTTCCAGCCCAATCGGCAGCCGGTATTGATAACGTCCCGTGATCAGCGCAACGCGCGTTGCCGTGCAAACCGCGCTGTTGGCATAGGCGCTTGTGAAGCGCATGCCATGCGCAGCCAGCCTGTCGAGGACAGGCGTGGAATAATCGGTTCTGCCGTAACAGGACAAGTCGGCATAACCGAGATCGTCGGCCATGATGAACAGGATGTTCGGGCGTTCGCCCGGGCCGATCGCCAGCGCAGGACTTGCGGCCGCAGCGGCTGCACCGAGGATGGCTGCGCGCCGAGTTGTCTGAAAGCCATTTATGGACATGCGATCCTCATTTCCCGATGAGAGATTAGGCCCGGCAAAGGGGCGCGTCTTGGAGTGAAGCGACAACAAGTTTGAGAGGTGCGACATGTTTTTGCCCGAACAGGCACAATGTCGCCGAAATGCATGCCGAATGGCGAAATAGCGGCCCCGTAAGTGATGCGCCCGGTTTGCGTGGATCAGCCGCAGCTGCTAGGTGACAAAGCCAAGGTGGCACGAAGAGGCCGCTATGATGGAGAGTATGGTGCACGGGCATTGGGAGCACCTCAGCACCAGCGCGATTCCGCCCCCCATGCGAGTCCAGCGCTGGAATGAGTACGGCAGCGAAACGCTTTCGAACATGACGGTCGATCCGCAAGCGGATAGCGACTTTTCTGCGTCAATAGCGCGTATCAGCCTCGGCCAGATGGGCATGATCAGCTTGGGATCTACGGCTGCGTCGGCGCGAAGCGATGGCGGTGCAGCGGGATGCTGGGCGGCCGACGAACGCGATGCGCTCATGCTTGTGATGCCGGTCCGCGGTAGCAGCATATTCGAGCAGGATCGCCGCGTTGTCGAACTGGCGCCGGGCGATATGGCCTTGCGCGACCTCAGCCGCCCGTGGATCCATCGGTGCAGCGGCCCGATGGAACTTATCATGGTCAAGTTGCCGTTCTCATTGCTGGCCGGCCGGGTCAGAGATGTGCAGCGTCTTATCGATACGGGTTTCTGTGCAACGGACCCTGCCGTCGCCATGACGATGAGTGTCGTCCGCTCAGCGCGGCACACTCTGTCGGTTGAGCCGGACGGATGCTGGCGGGACGAAATGTCCGATCTGGTGTTTCACAGCCTGCTGCTGCTCACAGCCGAGCGTGGCGAGCGCGACGAAGTCCAGTTCGAGGCCAGCAATCGCGCGTCGCTCAGGCGGGAAGCGGTGTCGTTCATTCTCAACAATCTCGAAGATCCCGAATTGGCAGTGGCCGACGTTGCGTCGGCTCTTGGGGTTCGAATGCGCACCTTGCAGCGCGCATTCTTCGAAACAGGTCAGACGCCCCGGCAATTCATTCAAACGCAGCGCCTCGACCGTGCCGCCCGGGAATTGAGCAGGCGGAGCAATTCGGCACCGCGCTCAATTCTGGATGTGGCATTTTCGGTTGGATTCAGCGACGTCAGCCATTTCAGCCGGTCCTTTTCGCGGCGCTACGGCGTGCCACCGCGCAATTATCGGGGCAACCTGCCGGTGGCCCTGTCCGACCAGGACCCACGCAGCAAACGCAGCTGACTTTGGATGTGAAGGTTTTGATTGTTTTTGCGGGCTAAATTTGGCGCGACCTGGGGCCCGTTACATCCTGCTAGTGGAAAGGCCAGTCAGCAGCTCGAGAGCTCTGGCAGCTTGCCTGGACGGAACGAAGATATGGTCGTGGTGAAATGCAGCCACGATATTGCAGGGAATACCCGCATCGGCGAGCGCAGAGCTCACGGCCGCCGTCAGGCCGACACCGTCCAGGGCCGAATAGACGTTCAGCGTGATCAGCCGCATTGGCATTGCCGCATCGAAACCATGCTGCTCCGCAAGGCCTACCGGCAGGATCAGCGTGGTTCCTTCACGCTCCCGAAAAAGGCCGATGGCCGCTGATTGAACCTGCGCCGCAAGATCGGCATCCTTGGTGGTGCAGAAGACATATTCGCCGTCGGTCAGTTCCGGCTGCATTTGCGCAATCATGGCCTTGAGATCGCGCTCTACCATCCGTCTGTTGCCAGTCGGGAAAGGATCAATGCGGAGAGTTCGGCGCGCTCCTGCAAGGAGTGCACAATCAGGAACTCGTCGGGCGAATGGATCGCGCCGCCGCGAACGCCCAGCGTGTCGACCACCGGAATACCGCAGCTCGCAATATTGTTGCCGTCACAAACGCCGCCGCTGTCCTGCCATGCGATGCTCTGCCCCAGATCTGCGCCGCAGGCCTTGACCAGATCGAATAGGCGCTGCGCATTGGCGTCAACCGGCTTGGGCGGACGAGTGACACCGCCATGCACTGAAAGGCTGACTTCCAGCTCCTCTGCGATCTCCTTCCGCAGCCGGGAGAAGTCGCGCTCGAACTTCTCTGCGTCTTCCCTCCGCCGTGGGCGAATATTGAAGCGCAGAACGGCATGGTCCGGTACGACATTGTTGGCGTTCCCGCCGTCAATGCGGGCGGGATTGACGCTGAGATTGGCATGTTCGAGCGCCTTGAGTTCCACGGCCAGGAGAGAAACCGCGACAATCGCGTTCCTCCCATCCTGCGGATTGCGCCCTGCATGTGCCGATCGCCCCGTCACCGTCACGCTGAAATTGCCGGTGCCTCCGCGTGCGTGAACAAGAGTGCCGTCGGGCAGAGCCGAAGGCTCATAAGTCAGCGCTGCATATTTGCCGCCAGCCAGCCTGGTGATGAGTGGGGCTGATGAGAGAGAGCCGGTCTCTTCATCGGAGTTGATCAGGACATCATAGCCAATGCTGCCTGCACCTTCGAATGTCTCCAACGCTTTCAGAGCAGCAAGGATGACCGCGAGGCCCCCTTTCATGTCCGCAGTTCCGGGCCCGTTGAGCGTATCGTCGTCCAGCCAGCGTGTTTCCTGGAAACTGTGCTCGGGCGGGAAGACGGTATCCATATGCCCGGTCAGCAGGAAACGGCGCTCCGCATCCGGCCGGACGCGCAGGACCAAGTGATTGCCATTCTCCACTTTTACCTGCTCCCCATCGGCGGCGATGCTGGTGACGGTTTCCGGTTGCTCCAAAGCGATTTCGCCGGGCAGCACCGAAAAGGCGTCGGAAAGCGCAGTGGCCATGGAAGCAAGACCGGCAAGATTGCCTGTGCCGCTATTGATGGAGGACCAGGCGAGCGTGTTCGAAAGCATCTCTGAAGCATCGATAGCCTCAAGCATGCGCGCTTCGGGCAGGGGGAGCTGGGAAGCCACGATCAGACTACCATCGGTATTGGCATCGGAAGCGGGCAGGGCAATCTATGCAAGCCATGCACGGAACGCCTTCTGCTGGCCTGCCGCGGCGATGGGTTGGTCGCCATCGGAAATGACCGCTCCGGCTTCTCCCTCCAGTGGCTGGCAATTTTGGATCGTGCGGATCGCATCGGTCCGGGCATGCACGGTCGGCCCGCCGTCGAAGATGTCGCAATACCCGTCCTGAATGAAACCTTCCGCTTCCAGCATGTGCAATGCCGGCTCCGATCCGCGATGGGGGCGGCCGATGGCTTCGCGCGCGGCCTTGGGAAGCATGGAGCAATAGATCGGATAACGGGGCATGAGGTCGGCAATGAACTGATTGCCATAGAGCGCATTGTGAACGTCGGCCTCCTGAAAGCCGCTGCCGAAAAACGGGCCCGGCACGGCATCCCAGAAGGGGCTGGCGCCGTTTTCGATCCAACCCCGAAGATCGGCAATGACGGTGTCGGCAAAGCGTTCCCGGTGCAGGGCGATGAAGAGATAACGGCTACGGGCCAGCAGCTTGCCCAAGCCGCCCTTGCGCCGCTGGGGGTTGAGGATGAGTCCGCCGACTTCGGTGGCGCCATCGAAATCGTTCACCAGGTGCAGCACGTGGGTGGAAAAGATCCGGTCGAGGTCCCGCGAGACATGCGTGACGCGGCTGACCTTGTAGCTGTAGAACGGCCACTTGGCGCCAAGCCGCGAAAAGATGCTCGCCGCGCCGATAACCTGACCGTCCACATCTTCGAGCACCAGCAGGTAGAATTCGTCGACCGGCTGCAAGATATCGGCTTCGAAAGACCGATCGCTCCAGGCGATCCGGTCTTCCAGTGCGCCGCGATCGGCGGGCAGGTTGGTCATCACACCATCGGCCATGCCGGCAAGCGCGTGAAGGGCTTCCAGATCGTCCATGCAGGCCGGACGAACGAATGGCTGCTCTCCGATCGGGGGCGCTGGAGATTGTTGCTGCTCATTCACGATCCGTCTCCGCCATTATCGCTATCATCGCGCAAATCGGCCAATGGGGAAAGCGGCTGGCGGCATTTCCTCACAGCAGCTCCTCAGGATAAAAGCCAATATATTCCAACAGCTTAACCCGCGCTTCGACCGCCGAGTTCCACAGCTCTGCCTGATAGAGGTCGGCCGGTTCGATCCGTTCGGGCCAATAGCGCGAGACGATCTCCCCGATCCCGTCGCATTTCCGCTCGTCGAGCAGGAAACGCGGGTCGATCGCGGCAAAGGCCGCCTCGTCCACCGGCACGCGCAGCCGCAGGCAGCCGGGGCCACCGCCATTCTGCATGGATTCGCGGACTTCCACGAAATCCAGGCGGGTAATCGGGCCATTATCCGCGGCCAGTTCCTTCAGCCAGGCGAGCACATTGGGCACCTCGCGCGCTTCGGCAGGAAGCACCAGCGCCATCCCGCCTTCGGGCAATGTCACAAGCTGCGAATTGAACATGTAGGACTGGATCGCCTCGGCCAGGCTAACCCGGCTGGCGGGCACTTCGATGATCTGCGCCTCCGGCACGTGCCGGCGGATCCTGTCATAGACTTCCGCGCTGTTTTGAAAGGCCTGCTCATGCGTGAACAGGACGTTCTCGTTGGCGACGGCGACGACATCGTTGTGAAAGGCGCCCGAGGCGATGGCGGCATTGTCCTGCCGGATTAGCAGATAGTCTTCCGGGGCGATCCCGTGCCGGTGGGCGACCAGCAGGCTGGCCGCGCGGTGCTGGCGCGCGGGAAAGCCGCCGGCGGGCTGCGCGCCATAGACGAACAGCTCCATACCCTTGGCCGCATGACTGGCGCATAGGCGCATGGCATTGGCCGCGCCTTCATCTCCCAGTCCGGCGGGCAGCGGGGCATGCAGCTGGAAATAGCGCGGATCGGCGAAGGCCAGCGAGAGCTGGCGCATGGTCTGCGGCGGCTCCATGCTGCGGTGGAGCATGGTGGAAAGGTTGGCCACGGTGATGTGGCAGCGCCCGTCCGCCGTGTCCGGGGCAGGGGAGACAGTGCCGGCATTGGCGGTCCACATGGGCGAGGCGGAAAGCGCGCAGCGCAGGAGTTCGGGCACGGTTTCGCTTGCGGCGCGGCAAACGTCCTCGTCGCTTCCCGTAAAGCCGAGCGAGCGCAGCCAGCCGACATTGGGGCGTACATGCGGCAGGAACAGCCCCTGCTTGAGGCCGAGCGAGAGCATGTGGCGCATCTTGGATAGCCCCTGCAAGGCGGCCTTGCGCGGGTGGGAAGTGGCGTCCTTGTTTCCGGTGGAGGCGATATTGCCGGGCGAGAGCCCTGCATAATTGTGGGTCGGCCCGATCAGGCCGTCGAAATTCACTTCAAGGAACGGGGCGGGGGCGTCGCTCACTGTGCGTCCTTCTGCGTGGCGGGCAGGAAGCCGTCATTCTCCAGCGGCCAATGGGCCAGGTCTTCCGCTTCCAGGCTGGCGACCGGATAGGCGCAATAATCGGCGGCGTAATAGGCGCTGGGCCGGTGATTGCCCGAAATGCCGAGCCCGCCGAAAGGCATCGCCCCGCTGGCGCCGGTGGTCGGGCGGTTGCGGTTGATGACGCCTGCGCGAATGTCCCCCACGAACTGCTCCCACCGGTCCTCGCTATCGGACAGCAGGCTTGCCGACAGGCCATAGGCGGTCGCATTGGCCGCAGCGATCGCACTGCCGAAATCGGGCACGCGCGTGATCTGCAGGATCGGCGCGAATATCTCTTCATCCGGCACATCCTTGCCGGTTACGTCATAGATCGCCGGGCTCAGGAAAGCGTCGGAGCGATCGGGCAATTTGGCAAGCGGGCGGATCTCCTTCGCGCCTGCATCGGCCAACCGCGCGGCTGCGTGGCGCGCGGCCTCCGCCGCCTGAGAAGAGACGAGCGGGCCGATGGCAGGCCCTGGCTGGTCGTCCCATTGGCCGATCGTGACCTTGTCCGCCGCCGCGACCAGCGCTTCCACGATGCGTTCGCCCTCCGGTCCTTCGGGCACGATCAGCCGCCGCGCGCAGCTGCATCTCTGCCCGGTGGTGATGAAGGCCGATTGGGCGATAATCGCGGCCATGCGCTGCGCGTCGCCGTCCCAGGCGACGATCGGATTGTTGCCGCCGAGTTCCAGCGCCAGGATCACGCCCGGCCGCTCCAGGAAAGTCCGGCGCAGCCAGGTTCCCGCCGCGACGGAACCTGTGAACAGCACCCCGTCCAGATCCTGCGCTGCCAGCAGCGCGCCTGTATCGCGGCCGCCCTGAACCACGGAGAGCACGCCTTCGGGCAGGCCCGCTTCCTGCCACAGCCGGCCCATGACTTCGCCGGTTAGCGGTGTCTGCTCGGAAGGTTTGAAGATCACCGTATTGCCGGCCAGCAGGGCAGGGACGATGTGGCCATTGGGCAGGTGACCCGGAAAATTGTAAGGGCCCAGCACGGCCATCACGCCATGCGGGCGGTGGCGCAGCTGCGCATTGCCGAAGGGCATATCCTGGCTACGCTGCCCGGCGCGTTCCGCCTGCGCCGTGATCGAAATCTCGACCTTGGCAATCATCGATTGCACTTCCTGGCGCGCTTCCCAGCCGGGCTTGCCGGTTTCCTGTGCAATCGCACGGAAAAGCTCCGCAGAGTTCTCTTTCAGCCTTTCCGCGAAGGCCCTGGCCGTTTCAATCCGCCGGTCGAGAGGCACCTTGCGCCATTGCGCAAAGGCGCCCCTGGCCGCGCCAGCGGCAGCGGCGATTTCATTCTCACCGGCTTCCGGGCCTTCCCAGAGTAGCTGACCCGTTGCCGGACAATGCGATTTCAAGCTCTGCATTGCGGCATTCCTCGAACAAGCCGGATCGCAAAAGCCATGCGAGCCCGGCCATCGTCAGGATAGAACAGACGGGGCCGAATGACGAACCGTTCCGGGCGGACCGGACGATTCATGAGGGCAGGCGACTGCGATAATCCGCAGCCGCCTGCCTCCTGATCGGTCAGAACCGCATGGAGGAACGCAGGCCGATCACCCTGGGCGCGATCGGATAGGTGCCGAAGCTGCGCACATAAACCGGGCCGCCATCTTCATTATATACGACCTGAGCGAAGCCCGGCGACGAGTCCGAGGCGACTTCGGCATATTTGTTGAAGATGTTGTCGACATAGAGCTGCGTCCTGAACGTCTTGTGTTCGAAGGTGATCGCCGCGCCATGCACGCTGAAACCGTCCAGCTCTATGCCCGCTCTTCCGCCTGTCCGTGTCAAAACGTCGCTTTGCGCGGACATCTTGTAGGAAAAGCCGATCGCGGAATCCGGGCCGATATAATGCTTATAGTCGGCAAACAGATTGCCCATATGCTCCGGGCTGCCCGGCAATCTGTCACCGGCCATGCCGTCCTGATAAAGGCTCGGGAATCCGGGGCCCTGCGTGTAACGGATCAGATTGGGTGTCAGGGCAGTCAGCGTCGCATCGGTATATGCGTAATTGCCCCCGATGCTCAGCTCCGGCGTGATCTTCCAGGCCATCGAAAGTTCGAAGCCCTTGGTTTCCGCGCCGCCACCATTGATCGTGATCGGCAGGTTGCCCGCCTGCGTGGCCGAAGTCAGCTGCGGATCGGTCCAGTCGATAAAATAGGCCGCGCCGTTCAGCGTCAGCTTGCGATTGAGCCACTGCGTCTTGAAGCCGATTTCGTAATTGGTCGTTTCGTCCGGCCCATACTGGAATTCGTTGGGCAGGGCGCAGAGCGTCTGAGTGTCCGGATCGTTAGGATCGAAATCGGGCGGACAGGCGGCAATGCCGTTGCTGTTGCCGATCCGGAAACCCTTGCTGACCGTGGCGTAGAGCAGGGCGTCGGGCGTCACTTCGTATGAGGTGTTCACCTTCCACAGGAAGCCATTGTCGGTCTGCCCGCCTTCTTCATAGTCCAGCACGATCTCGCCCGGCGTCCGGCCGCCAAAGGCGACTTCGAACAGCGGAACGTCGAAGGCGGAGCGGGTGACGAAATCGTAATCGTAATAACGCCCGCCAACGGTGACCTGCCATTCGGGCGTTATCTCGTAACTGAGCTCGCCATAGGCGGCCATTTCTTCCAGAGTTTCGAAGCTGGATTCGATATATTCCAGGTTCTCCGGATAATCCGTGCCGTAATAGACATCCAGGAACGGCGTGAATTCACGCGATTCACTTTCTGAGTCATTGTGGTTGTAGAACGCGCCGACGATCCAGCTGAAAGGTCCGCTGCCCGTGCTGACCAGGCGCAGTTCCTGGGTCCAGGTTTCCTCGCTGCCCACTTCCTGCGTGCGCGAGGTAAAGGTCGGGAACAGTTCGTAGCTATATTCCAGAGTGATCAGCAGGTCGGTCTGGTCGCGATTGCCGTTGTCTTCGAACTTGGAATAGCCGGTGGCCGAAGTCAGTTCCGCAAAGCCGAGATCCAGCACGGCCTCGAGCGCGACAAGCTGGTTCTTGCGGCTGTTGGGCTCCGTCACGCGCTGAAGGTTTTCGTATTTCCCAACCTCGATCGGCAGTTCCACGAAATCGCCATTGCTGTCGAGCAGGGGCATTTCCGAAAGGCGCTTATGTGATAGCGATCGGCCGCCCGTGGTCTGATCCTGGAAGTAATAGGTCAGGTTGATGTCGGCTTCGGGGACCGGCTGCCAGCGCAAGGCGGCGCGGGCCGAATAGGTTTCCACCCAGTTCACGTCTTCAGTCGGGGTGAAGTTGCTGGGGTCGCTGAAATCGTTGGGATTGACCTGGCCGATACTGCTGACGACGTAAGGCGAGTCAATGAAGCCCTGATCGTTGAGGTAGTCGAACGATCCGCGGAAGGCGAGGGTTGGGGCAAGCGGGATGTTGATGGTCGCGCCCGTATCGGTGCTGATCCCGTCACCATCCTTATACGTGTACAGATCGGCCCGGACTTCGCTGCTGAGCTCGTCGAATTGCGGGCGATTGGGGATGTAGCGGATCGCGCCGCCAAGAGTGCCTGCACCATAGAGCGTGCCCTGCGGCCCGATCAGGAACTCCACGCGTTCCATGTCATTGGCGCGCAGATCGACGTAAAGCGGGATTTCGCCGAGATAGACGGCCACGGTACCGCCGCCGGTATTGTCGCCGTCATAGGCGGCCACGGGGTCGGCATTCAGGCCGCGAAAGACGATCGAGTTCGCCTGGCGAGCGCCAGCATCGACAATATAGACGCCCGGGACGGTGCGGGCGATTTCGGAAAGATCCTGTGTGCGCAGATCGTCAAGCTGTTGCCCGCTCACGGCGGCGATGTTGATCGGAACGTCCTGAACGGTTTCTGCCCGCCTTGTGGCGGTCACGACGATCACGTCTTCGATGGATTCGCTTGTGTCTTGTGCAAAGGCCGGCAGTGGGGTCATGACGGTGCCGGCAATCAGGGAAATACGCAGTAATCTTGAGGAACGCATGGGGTTCACCTCTTGGGTTGATCGTTTATCGTACCCCCTCCCCTTTTTTGATGCGGTGCAGCATGGCAGATAGGTTGCTGTTGAGAACCCATTAGGTGGCAAAGTTGGTCAGATTGAGATCGAATGTAGCAATTGTGCAACTTTTCGATGGGCGCCATGCGGAAGCCTTCGCCGCGGCTCAGGCAAGCTTGCGCACCGCGGAAGAGCCGGATGTCCGCATGGTTCTGGTACTTGCAGCCATTGCCGTGGAGCACGGAAATGCGGCGAAAGGGCGCGAACTGGTCGATCTGGCAGGGCAGATCGGCGGCAGCGAAGGCTGGCGGCATGTGCTGGAAGGGCGCCTGGCCTTGCTGGCCAGCGATACGGCGCTGGCGCGGCAGGCGGCTCGCCAGGCGGCGGAAGCGGGCGTGGACTATCCGGAAGTGGCCGGGCAGCTCGGCGTGCTCTTTTCGCGCACCGGCTTGCATGCCGAGGCGGTGCCCTTCTTCGAAGAGGCCGCGCGGGCCCGTCCGGGCGATCCGCAGATCGCTTATAATCTGGCGATTGCGCTGCAATTCGCAGGGGATCTGGACCGGGCGCGTTCTTCTTTCGAAGCGCTGGTAAAGCTGCAGGGCGATCATGCGCAGGCCTGGCTGGCCCTCGTCCAGCTGGACAAGCAGGCGGACGACAGCCGTCTGCCGGCGCTGCAGCGCCATTTCGAGGCGGCGCGCGATGCGGAAACGCGCCTGGTCTTCGGCCATGCGATTGCCAAGACGCTGGAGGATCTTGGCCGGTGGGACGAATCGCTCGCCTGGCTGGAGAAGGCGAAGGCTGGCAAGGCGGCGGAAATCGACCATTCGCAAGCGGATACCGATGCGCTGTTCGCCGCGGCGGCGGCCACGGCGGCGGCCGATCTGCCGCAGGAGGGCGGGGACCCTGCGCCGATCTTCATCACCGGCCTTCCGCGCAGCGGCACGACATTGGTGGAACGGATCATCTCCGCGCATCCGGCAGTGAAGTCGGCGGGCGAATTGTCGGACTTTGCGGTGCTCTTGAAGCGCAAGACCGGCACCAGCGGCCCCTTCGTGCTCGATCCCGCCACGCTGGAGGCGGGGATGGGCGCGGATCTCGGCGGGCTGGAGCACGACTATATCGCGCGGGTGCGGTCGATCGTGGGGGATTGCGATCGGTTCATCGACAAGATGCCGTTCAACTTCTTCTTCGTCCCGCTGATCCTGAAGGCGCTTCCCGGTGCCAGGGTCATCTGCCTGCGCCGCTCCCCCTACGACACGCTGTTCAGCAATTTCCGCCAGCTCTTCGCGACCGGCTTTACCTATTACTCCTATGCCTATGATTTTGCGGACACTGCCCATTTCGTGGCCGGGTTCGAGCGGCTGGCCGATCTTTATGCAGAGGCGCTGCCGCCGGCGCGCTACCGCGACCAGCATTATGAGGATGTGGTCGAGGATCTGGAGCGCGAAGCGCGCGGCCTGATCGACTTCATTGGCCTTGAATGGGACGATGCCTGCCTGAACTTCCACGAGAACGCCGCCCCCGTGGCGACGGCCAGTTCGGTGCAGGTGCGCCAGCCGATCTATTCGAGCTCGGTCGGGAAATGGCGGCGCTATGGCGAATGTGCGCAGCGTGCCAGCGAATTGCTGAAGCGGTTTGGCGTAGACCAGCCAGCTGGCAGATAATCGGCGCCACCTGCTGCGTCAGCCGTACCGGTAAAGCTATAGGGCAATCCAGCACTTCTTCGGACCTTTCGATGCCTTGCCGCGTATTGGTTTTAGAGACCATCGAGACATCGCGGACCGGAGAAGCACGAATATGACCATCGATCACCGAACCCTCCTGGCGTCGCGGCGCGGTGTGCTCGCGGGCAGCGCGGCCGGTGTTGCCGTCCATTCGGCGTCCCCTGCTTTCGCGGCGTCGTCATCGCAAAAAGCGGATGCCGATCCGACGGCCAAGGTCAGCCTGAAGGTCAACGGCACGGATCATGCGCTCGACGTCGATACGCGGACAACCCTGCTGGATCTGCTTCGTGAGCACCTGAAGCTGGCGGGCACCAAAAAGGGATGCGATCACGGCCAGTGCGGCGCCTGCACGGTGATGGTCAATGGCGAGCGGATCAATTCGTGCCTGAGCTTTGCCGTGATGCATGAAGGCGACGAGGTAACCACTATCGAAGGCCTGGGCACGCCCGATGATCTCCACCCGCTGCAGGACGCCTTCATCGAGCATGACGGTTATCAATGCGGATATTGCACGCCCGGGCAGATATGCTCCGCAGTGGCGATGCTGCAGGAAATTCGCAGCGGCATTCCAAGCCATGTGCAGGATGACATTACCGAAGATCCCAGCGTGACGGAGTTGGAGATGCGCGAGCGGATGAGCGGCAATATTTGCCGCTGCGGCGCCTATTCGAACATTGCCGAAGCCCTGGCGGAATTCGCGGGAGAAACTGCATGAGGCCGTTTACCTACGAACGGGCAGGCTCCCCGGCCGAAGCGGCGGCTGCGGCAATACGCATGCAGGGCGCCAGATTTATTGCCGGCGGCACCAATCTGATCGACCTGATGAAGATCGAGGTCGAAACCCCGGCCCATCTGATCGACGTCAACGGGCTGGGCCTGGATTCGATTGAAGGGACCCAGGATGGCGGGCTGCGTATCGGCGCCCTGGTGAGCAATGCCGATCTTTCCGCCGACAAACGCGTGCGGCGCGATTACGGGGTTTTGACCCGTGCGATCGTCGCGGGAGCTTCCGGCCAATTGCGCAACAAGGCGACGACCGGCGGCAACCTACTGCAACGCACCCGCTGCCCCTATTTCTACGACACCAATCAGCCCTGCAACAAGCGCAAGCCCGGCAGCGGCTGCGGCGCGATCGGCGGTTTCAGCCGCCAGTTGGGCATCGTGGGGGTGAGCGACAAATGCATCGCGACCTATCCCGGCGATATGGCGGTGGCCTTGCGCGTGCTGGATGCCAAGGTCGAAACGGTAAAGCCCGATGGCACAACCCGCACGATCCCGATCGGCGAGTTCCACCGCCTGTGGGGCGACACGCCGCATATCGAAACCGCTCTTGAGACAGGCGAATTGATCACCGCTGTCATCTTGCCGCCGCCACTGGGCGGCAGGCATTTCTATCACAAGGTGCGTGACCGGCGTTCATACGCCTTCGCGCTGGTTTCCATTGCGGCGGTGATCCAGCAGGACGGTTCGGGTCGCGTCGCCGTTGGCGGGATTGCCCCTAAGCCTTGGCGCGTGCCGGCAGCCGACGCCGCCTTGCCGGATGCCGCCGCCGCCGCCCGCGCGTTGACCGCGGGCGCAACGCCTACCGAAGACAATCGCTTCAAGATCGCGCTGGTCGAACGCACCCTTGCCGGTGTGCTGGCCGAAGCCCGCGGCGAAGGAGCCACATCATGAAATTCGACACTCCCGCAGGCACGAACCCGATAGATCAGGGCAAAGTCGTGGGGCGGCCGACTCCGCGTATCGACGGCAAGTTCAAGACGACGGGCACGGCACCCTATGCCTATGAGCGGCACGATGTCGCGCCGAACCAGGCCTATGGCTACATTCTCGGCGCCTCGATTGCGAAAGGTACCATCACCTCCATCGACACTGCCGAAGCCGAGGCAGCGAATGGCGTGATCGGGATCGTTTCCACGCTCGATCACAAACCGGTTCCGCTGGGGCCAATGAACACCGCCAATCTCTTCGGCGGCGGCGAGGTCCAGCATTACCACCAGGCCATCGCCATGGTGGTGGCCGAAAGCTTTGAGCAGGCACGGGCCGCCGCCCATCTCATCCGCGTGGATTATGCGCGCGGGGAAGGGAGCTTCGATCTGAAGCGGGCCGCGCCTTCGGCCGAACCGGTTGAGGACAGCGAGAAGCGCCAGGGCGACTTCGAAGCCGCCTTCGGCAATGCCCCGGTGACGCTGGATGCGACCTACACCACGCCCGATGAAAGCCACGCAATGATGGAACCGTTTGCCACCATCGCGGCGTGGGAAGGCGATAAGCTGACCGTCTGGACTTCCAACCAGATGATCCAGTGGAACAAGCGCGATCTGGCCAAGGCGCTCGACATGCCGATCGAGAAAGTTCGCGTCGATTCCCCCTATATCGGTGGCGGCTTCGGCGCGAAGCTGTTCCTGAGAGCCGATGCCGTGGTTGCCGCGCTTGGTGCAAAGCAGGTTGGGCGGCCGGTCAAGCTCTCCATGCAGCGGCCGCTGACTTTCAACAATTCCACCCATCGGGCTGCCACGATCCAGCGCATCCGCTTCGGGGCCGGAGAGGATGGCAAGCTGACCGCGATCGCCCATGAAAGCACTTCGGGCAATCTGCCCGGAGGCGGGCCCGAAAGCGCGATCAATCAGACCGAATTGCTCTATGCCGGGGAGAACCGCCTGACAGCGATGCGGCTGGCCATACTCAATCTGCCGGAAGGCAATGCCATGCGTGCGCCTGGCGAAGCCTCGGGACTGATGGCGCTGGAAATCGCAATGGACGAAATGGCGGAAAAACTGGGCATGGACCCGGTCGCCTTCCGCAAAGCCAACGATACCCAGGTCGATCCGATGAACCCGGAGCGGCCGTTCTCCAAGCGCAAGATGATCGAATGCCTCGATCGCGGGGCACGCGAATTCGGCTGGGAGCGGCGCAATCCCCAGCCCGGCCGCAATCGTGAGGGCCGGTGGCTGGTCGGCCACGGCATGGCGGTAGGCTTTCGTAACAACTTGCTGATGAAGTCCGGCGCGCGCGTGCGGCTGTCGGGCGATGGCATTGTTACGGTTGAAACAGACATGACCGATATCGGCACCGGGACCTATACGATCCTGGCCCAGACGGCAGCCGAGATGATGGGCCTGCCAATCGAGCGGATTCGCGTTGAGCTCGGCGATTCCGATTACCCGATCTCCGCCGGTTCGGGCGGCCAGTGGGGCGCCAACAATTCCACTTCGGGCGTTTACGCCGCCTGCGTCAAACTGCGCGAGCAGGTGGCGCAGAGCCTCGGCTTCAATAGTGACGAGGTCGAGTTCGCGGACGGCCAGGTCCGCGCCGGAGAGCGCAGCTTTCCGCTCGGCCATGCCGCGGCGGAGAATGATCTAACGGCTGAAGATTCCATCGAATATGGCAATCTCGACAAGCAGTTCCAGCAGTCCACCTTCGCCGGGCATTTCGTGGAGCTGGCCGTCGATGCCTATACTGGCGAGGCACATCTGCGAAGGATGCTGGCCGTGTGCGAAGCCGGCCGGATCCTCAATCCGATCTCGGCCCGCAGCCAGGTGATCGGCGCGATGACGATGGGCGCGGGGGCCGCGCTGATGGAGCATCTCGTAGTCGACAAGCGCTTCGGCTTCTTCGTCAATCACGATCTTGCCGGTTACGAAGTGCCTGTGCATGCCGACATTCCGCACCAGGAGGTGATCTTCCTGGAAGAGACCGATCCGGTATCTTCCCCGATGAAGGCCAAGGGGGTAGGCGAACTGGGCCTGTGCGGCGTGAGCGCGGCAATCGCCAATGCGCTCTACAACGCCACCGGTGCACGTGTGCGCGATTACCCGATCACGCTGGACAAATATCTCGACCGACTGCCGGCTGTGGCCTGAGTTTCGCCTCGAACCCGGTTCGGGTGCCGAGCGCGGCTAGCCAGCGTTGAAGCCTGCACGCCGATTTTGGCGGCACCCGCGCCAATGCGCGGCTTACCTGTGCGCACGCTTTGCATGCGGGGCTGAATCCAACTTCGCCTGAAGATATGCCTTAGTCCGCCGGATCGGACCGCAGCCTTTCCGGGCCCGGCGAAGCTGCGCCAAAGCTCAATACCAATCCCCATCGACCCTGTCTGCGCGCTGCCGCGGAGCGCAGCCGAGGGCCCATCCGTGACCTATTTGCCACGCTTTCGGCTTGCTCTGCCCGCGCTCGAGGCGGTGCAATTGACAGGCAAAACTTTTATGATAACGGTCACATTTATAGCAATTGAGTGTCTTTGGGAGGCGGTAATGAGCAAGGAAAACCAACGCTTTTGGGCGAATCGTCAGATTGTGAGTGCGATCACATCTGTTTCAATGTTGGCGCTGGCCCATCCGGCCCTGGCGCAAACTTCGGAAGGTGAGGCGCAGGCCGAACAGGCTGACGTGCCAATCGTTGTAACCGGTTCACGCATTTCCCGTGACGGAACGAACGCGCCTACGCCGGTAACCGTTGTGGGCAGCGACCTGCTCGATCAGCGTGCATCCACCAACGTCGCCGATACGCTTAACGAACTGCCTCTGTTTCGTCCCCTGGTGACGCCTGCCACGCAGCAGGCTGTCGGCGGCAATATCGGCGCCAGCATTCTCGACCTGCGCGGCCTTGGCGGCGAGCGTACGCTGGTGCTGCTGGACGGCAAACGCTTCGTGCCTTCCACCCAGAAGGGCACCGTCGATATCAACCTTATCCCCACGTCCCTGATCGAACGGACCGAAATCGTGACCGGCGGCGCCTCCGCCGCTTATGGTTCGGATGCCGTCGCCGGCGTGGTCAACTTCATTCTCGACCGTGACTTCACGGGCCTGCGCGGCACTGCCCAATACGGCATCGCCGAAGAGGGCGACAATGAAGAGTATTACGCCACTCTCGCTTACGGCACGGAGTTTGCCGACGGGCGCGGCCATTTCATGATCGCCGGCGAATATTCCGACAATGAAGGCATGGGCGATTGCTACACGCGCGATTGGTGCCCCAATGAAATGCAGCTGCCAGGCGGCGGCCCGGGCTATGCCACCACTGTGCGCGGCGGACCGGCCCAGCTTGGCTGGTGGGGCCCGGACGGCCTCGTTTCGGGCGGCCCTGGAGGCGGCCCCTTCCAGGGCACAACCTTCAATCCCGACGGATCGCTGCGCCAGTTCCAATATGGCGAAGCGCTTACGGGCGGGGTGACCCACATTCTGAATCTCGGCGGAGAAGACTCCGACTATAACGGCCTTCTCACCGATACGCTCCTGATCCCCCAGGTGGAGCGCTATACGCTTTACGCCCACGCTTCCTATGAGCTGAGCGACACGGTCACGGCCAGCCTCGATGCCTCCTATGGGCGGGTCGACGGCCTGGTTAAGGGCTCGCCGCCGCGCGCCGCCTACACGATCCAGCGGGACAATGCGTTCCTGCCGGCGGGCCTTGCCGATCTGATGGATGGGGCCGCGGTCGATTCCGTCAGCCTGTGGCGCGCCTATCAGCAGGAAGGCCCGTTCCCGGACGGCCATGGCAACGCGGTCGATGAATCGAAGAATGAAACCATCCGTATCGTTGCCGCACTGGAAGGTGAATTCGGGGCGGGCTGGAACTGGGACGCCTACTATCAGTATGGCCGCAACGATTTCCGGCAGGATTACCGCAACAACTACGTGCACTCGCGCGGCGTTCTGGCGGTTGATGCAGTCAACACCCCGTCGGGCGTGCAATGCCGCGTGAATGCGGATGCCGATCCGACGAATGACGTGGCAGGTTGCGCGCCGCTCAACCCGTTTGGGCGCGGAAACGTGTCGAGCGATGCCGCCGCATGGGTATTTGCCGATGGCTTCCAGACAGCCATTACCGAACAGCACGTGGTCGCTGCAAACTTGCAGGGCGATGTGCTTGAACTGCCGGGCGGAGCCCTGCGGGTCGCAGCTGGCGGGGAATTCCGCAGCGATTCCATGGAAGGTGACGCCGATCCGCTGTCGGCAAGCAACGCCTTCTGGTCATTCAACGGCAAGGCCATCGAAGGCAAGATCGATGTGGTGGAAGGCTATCTCGAAGCCGTCGCACCGATCCTGTCCGATATGCCGGGCGTCAATCTGCTGGAACTCAACGGTGCCGTGCGTACCACGCATTACAGCCGTTCGAGCGCGGCAACCGGCGATTCCGATGTCGACGTCACCACCTGGAAGCTCGGCGCGGTCTATGAACCGACCGACTGGATGCGTCTGCGTGTCACGCGTTCGCGGGACATTCGCGCGCCCAACCTGACCGAGCTGTTCGGCCCGGTTACGCTTGGCCGCACGACCGTTGTCGATCCTATCGACGGCAGCCAGATCCAGATCGACGGGTTCCAGGGTGCGAACCCGATGCTGGCCCCGGAAAAGGCGGACACCTGGACCGTGGGCGGTGTGCTGACGGCGCGGCCGAGCTTCGGCCAGCGGCTGAACTTCTCGGTCGATTATTTCGACATCAGCATCGACGATGCGATCGGTTCGCTTGGCGGGCAGACGATCATCGATCTGTGCAATATGGGCCAGACCGAACTGTGCGCCCAGGTTGAGCGCGATGCCGATACCAACATGCTCGTCAGCGTGCAGGACGTGCTGCTCAATATCGCGCAGCAGGATACGCGCGGCATCGATTTCGAGCTTGGCTATACGTCCTTCTCCGGACCGATGGGCTCGCTCGACGTCAGGCTGCTGGCCACGCGCTATCTCGAGCTGACAGTCGGCGGTGTCGACCGCGTGGGCCAGACCGGTTACCGCCCCGGCACTTCAACCGGCGTGCCGGACTGGACGGTTGACGGTACCGTGCGCTGGGATTGGAACGATCTCTCCCTTGGTCTGCACGGT
>JAUIFP010000093.1 GCA_030430365.1 Alphaproteobacteria bacterium
GCCGCAATAAACAGCGGAGATCAAGTATAATGCGTGCCGAAGGGCAGGCCCATATCGAACGGATCGAAGCAGCGCTGGCACTGGTACGCCGGTCGCTGGACTGGGATCGTGCGGTGCGCCGCCTCGACGAGCTCAATGCGCGGGTCGAGGACCCGACGCTGTGGGACGATCCGAAAGAAGCCGAGAATGTCATGCGCGAAAGGCGCAGGCTGGAAGCGTCCATCGGAACGGTGAACGAAATCACCGAGGACATGGCCAATGCCGTGGAGTTCGTCGAGCTGGGCGAGGCCGAGGAAGACGAAGACACGATCAAGGAAGGTCTGGACGCGCTGGAGAAGCTGGCCGACCGGGCGGATTCCGACAAGGTCGATGCGTTGCTGGCCGGGGAAGCCGACGCGAACGACACCTATCTGGAAATCCATGCCGGGGCCGGCGGAACCGAAAGCCAGGACTGGGCGGAAATGCTCCAGCGGATGTATTCGCGCTGGGCGGAGCGGCACGGCTACAAGGTCGAAGTGGTCGATTATCACGCGGGCGAACAGGCCGGGATCAAGTCCGCCACGCTGCTGATCAAGGGCGAGAACGCCTATGGCTATGCCAAGACCGAAAGCGGTGTGCATCGCCTGGTCCGCATCAGCCCCTATGACAGCTCCGCGCGGCGCCATACCAGCTTTTCAAGCGTCTGGGTCTATCCCGTCATCGACGACGATATCGAGATCGAGATCAATGAAGGCGATCTGAAGATCGATACCTACCGCGCTTCGGGCGCGGGCGGCCAGCACGTGAACACCACCGATTCCGCCGTGCGCATCACCCACGTGCCGACCGGTATCGTGGTCGCCAGCCAGAATGACCGGTCGCAGCACAAGAACCGCGCCACGGCCATGAACATGCTGAAGGCGCGGCTCTATGAAACGGAGCTCGCACGGCGCGAATCCGAAGCCAGCGGCGAATATGAAGCGAAGACGGAGATTGGCTGGGGCCACCAGATCCGCTCTTACGTGCTGCAGCCCTATCAGCTGGTGAAGGATCTGCGCACGGGCGCATCCTCCACCGCGCCGGGCGACGTGCTCGACGGCGCGATCGACGAATTCATCTCCGCCGCGCTGGCGCAGCGCGTGACGGGCGAAAAGGTCGAAGTGGAGGATGTCGAGTGATAGGGCGCCTCGCCCTGTGCTGTGCGGCGCTGCTGATGGTGACGGGCTGCGACTATTTCAAAGGCGCCGAGGACGAACGGCCGGTATCGGCGCTGGACTTCCCGCGTGCCTATCGCCCGGTGTCCTCGCTTGGCGGCAACAGCATTTCGAGCGAGCAGGCCCGCGACGACCGGCGCGAGGCCGAAACGGTGATGGATCTGGCGAATATCCGCCCCGGCATGACCGTGGCCGATATCGGCGCGGGCGAAGGCTATTACACGGTGCGGCTGGCCGCGCGCGTGGGCGATCGCGGGCGGGTGCTGGCCCAGGATATCGATGAAGCGGCGATCAAGCGGCTCGGCAGCCGTGTCGAGCGTGAACGGTTGGACAATGTCTCGATCAAGCTGGGCGCCGAAGACGATCCGCGTTTGCCCGAAAACAGTTTCGACCGGATCTTCCTGGTCCATATGTATCACGAAGTGGCGGAGCCCTATGCCTTCCTTTGGCGGCTGCGCCCTGCGCTGCGCGAAGGCGGGCAGGTGATCGTGGTGGATGTGGACCGCCCGGTTGACCAGCACGGGATCGATCCGCGCCTGCTTTTCTGCGAATTTGGACAAGTGGGCTTTCGTCTGGTGGAATTTGTCCGTAAACCAGAGTTAGCGGGCTATTATGCACAGTTTGAGGCAGTAGGCGAAAGACCCGAGCCGTTTGAGATAGAACCGTGTCGCCAACCGGGTGAGACGGATGGGAATTCCGAGGCTTGAGCGACCACAACGCCATTTAAGGACTCACATGGATTTCAAAGGAATACGGCCAATCCGTTACGGCGGCCGCGAAGTTTGGCCGCTGATCGAAGGAGGCAAAGGCGTCTCCGCGACCAACCACGCCAGCTCCGGAGCATGGGCTGCTGCCGGCGGCATCGGCACGGTGAGCGCGGTGAATGCGGATTCATACGATGCGGAAGGCAAGATCATTCCGCAGGTCTATGACCAGCTGACTCGCCGCGACCGCCACGAACAGCTGATCCAGTACGCCATCGACGGCGGCGTGGAGCAGGTCAGGCGTGCCCACGATATTTCCGGCGGGCAGGGCGCGATCAATATCAACGTGCTGTGGGAAATGGGCGGCGCTCAGGCCGTGCTGGAAGGCGTGCTGGAAAAGACCCGCGGGCTGGTCACCGGCGTGACCTGCGGCGCGGGCATGCCCTATAAGCTGGCCGAAATCGCGGCGCGCTTCAATGTGAACTACCTGCCGATCATCAGTTCCGCACGCGCTTTCCGGGCACTGTGGAAACGGTCATACAACAAGGTGGCCGAATTGATGGCGGCAGTGGTCTATGAAGATCCCTGGCTGGCCGGCGGCCATAACGGCCTTTCCAATGCGGAAGACCCGCAAAAGCCCGAAGATCCCTATCCGCGCGTCAAGGCGCTGCGCGATACGATGCGGGCCGAAGGCATCCCGGACGATGTGCCGATCGTGATGGCAGGCGGCGTCTGGTTCCTGCGCGAATGGAACGACTGGATCGACAACCCGGAACTGGGCACGATCGCGTTTCAGTTCGGCACGCGGCCGCTGCTGACGCATGAAAGCCCGATCCCGCAGGAATGGAAAGACCGCCTGCGCGATCTGGAAAAGGGCGATGTGCTGTTGCACCGTTTCTCGCCCACCGGTTTTTACAGCTCCGCCGTTCGCAATCCCTTCCTGCGTAGTCTGGAAGCACGCTCCGAACGGCAGATTCCCTATTCCCGCGTCGAAGCGGGCGAACATACGGTTCAGCTGGATGTCGGGGTGAAGGGCAAGAACTTCTGGGTCGTGCCCAAGGACCGCGAGCGTGCCCGGGCATGGGCGGCGCAAGGCTTCACCGAAGCGCTCAAGACGCCCGACGATACCGTCGTCTTCGTGACGCCTGAAGAGCGGGGCGAAATTCGCCAGGATCAGGCCGATTGCATGGGCTGCCTGTCCCATTGCGGTTTCTCGTCATGGAAGGACCATGACGATTACACCACGGGCCGACTGGCCGATCCGCGCAGTTTCTGCATCCAGAAAACGCTGCAGGAAATCGCCCATGGCGGCGATGTGGACAAGAACCTGATGTTTGCCGGGCACGCGGCCTACCGTTTCAAGCAGGACCCGTTCTATTCAAACAACTTCACCCCCACGGTGAAGCAGTTGGTCGACAGGATCCTGACCGGCGATTGATGGAGGATGCGGCAGGCGGTTGCGGTTTCCCGCCTGCTCATCGTTCAGCGCCTGTATCGTTGCCGCGCGCCGGGCGGCTGCCGACTATTCGGTGGTCTTGCCGTCGAAATGCTCGTGCGCGGCGCCGGCTTCCTTACAGGTCTTGTGCACGGTTCCGTCGATATGCTCGGGCGGGCCGTAAATCGTGTAGAGCCGCAGCGGTTCGTCTCCGGTGCAGGTGACGTTGTGGCTGGCGCCCTGCGGCACAATGATGCCGTCATCGTCCTTCACGGGATTGTCCACGCCGTCGATCGAGATCACGCCCTTGCCGGATTCGATGCGGAAGAACTGGTCGCGGTCGTCATGGACTTCCAGGCCGATTTCCTCGCCCGGACGGATCGTCATCACGACAAGCTGCAAATTGTGCCCGGTGTAAAGGACGCGCCGGAAATCCTCGTTTTCCAGCGTCAGCTTTTCGATATCGTCGACGAAACCCTTCATGTCTGATCTCCTGTGTTGGGCGGTTGCCGAAACTACCGCAGCCGGGCGCAAATGCCCATATGCCGCGGTAGGGCGATGCCAGATTCAGATACCAAATTCAGGTGACAGATTCAGGCGCCGAGGCCGACCACCACGCGGTCCGGCGGGGAATGGCCGTCCGCCCAGGTCTGGATATTGGTGATGATCTTTTCGCCTGCGGCCGTCCGCCCTTCGATCGTGGCGCTGCCGAGATGGGGCAGGGCGACGACATTGGGGAGCTGTGCAAAGCGCGGATCGATATTCGGTTCGTTTAGAAAAACGTCCAGCCCGGCGCCGGCAATGCGGTTTTCCTTCAGCGCCTCCAGCAAGGCATTCTCGTCGATCAGATCGCCGCGGCCGCTATTGATGACATAGGCATCGGGTTTCATCGAGGCGATGCGCTCTGCCGAAAGCAGGCCGCGCGTTTCCTTGGTCGCGGGGCAGTTGATCGAGAAATAGTCGCTGCTGGCGATCAGCGCGTCCAGATCCGGCTCGAAATGGGCGCCCAGGATCGTCTCCAGGGAATCGGGCAGACGGCGGCGGTTATTATAGACGATCTGCATGCCGAAGGCGCGCGCACGGTGGGCCAGCGCCTGGCCGATCCGGCCCATGCCGGCAATGCCCAGGATCTTGCCGCGTAGAGTGTGGCCGAGCAGGGCGGTGGGCGTCCATCCGGTCCATTTGCCGTCCGCCACCATGCGAATGCCTTCGGACATGCGGCGGCTCGCCGCCAGGATCAGCGCCATGGTGATGTCGGCCGTGTCTTCGGTGAATACGCCGGGCGTGTTGGTGACCATGATCTTGCGCGCCTGGCAGGCGGCGAGGTCCAGGTGATCCACGCCCGCGCCGAAATTGGCGATCAGGCCCAGCCGGTCGCCCGCGGCCTTGATCATGTCGGCATCGATCTTGTCGGTCACGCAGGGGACCAGCACATCGCAATCCTGCATCGCGGCGATCAGCCCTTCGCGGGAGAAAGGTTCGTCATCGGTGTTGATCACCGCGTCGAAGAGTTCTTCCATTCGCGGTTCCACTGTCGGGATCCGGCGAGTCACGATGACGCGGGGTTTGCCGTCGATCCGGCGTGCGCTGCTTGAGCTGTTGTCAGTTGCCATGGAGCGCTCCGCTATTGCGTAGCTGACTACCGGTCAAGCAGAGGTTGCAGCTTGATGCATTGCAGGCGTTGACGTTATGAGCATGGCCATGCGTATCGCCTCGATCACTATCCTGTTTGCCGCCCTTGCGGGCCTGTCTCAAACGGCCTCCGCGCAAGACCGCGAAGTCCCCTATTGGGCATCCTTACGGGCGAACGAGGTGAATATGCGCGTGGGCCCGAGCGAGGACTATGCGATCGACTGGGTCTATCACCGCGAGCAATTGCCGGTGAAGGTGATCCGCGTGCGCGAAGGCTGGCGCCTGGTGCAGGATCCCGACGGGGCCGAAGGCTGGATCATCGCGCGCCTGCTGAACCCGGAACAGACGGCGCTGGTGGTCGGCGATGAACTGGCGACGATGCGCGATGCGCCCTCAGACGATGCGGAACTGCTGTGGAAGGTGGAGCCGGGCGTGGTGGGTAAGCTGGGCGAATGCGAAGCGGGCTGGTGCCGGCTGAATGTACATGGACATGCTGGATGGGTGAGCGAGGCCCGCCTGTGGGGCGCCGGAGCGCCCTAGGCCGCAGCGCCTCCCTGATATCGAATGAGCCCGTAAGGGCCCAGGGCGGGCAGGCTCAAGCCGCGCCCCGGGCTAAATTCTATTCGGCGGTTTCCGCTTCGCCTTCGCCGCCTTCGTCGGCGCTGGCTTCTTCGGCAATCCGAATGACCGTGGCGGTCGAGCCGTCAGGCCGATTCGATACCCAGCTGCCATCTTCCGCGGCGTCATCGAAGTTCAGGCAGGTTTCGCCCATTTCTTCGCCATCGGGGTCATAGCAATATTCGCGGCCGGCCATCGTATAGGTGCCGCTGACAGGATCTTCGCCTTCGACCATCTGGGTGAAGGTGCCATCGGCATTGTTGACCCAGGTGTAGGTGGCGCCATCGGCCTCGGTAACCGTGTAGCTGCCGATCAGAGGCCCGCCATCGGGAATGTCGGCCGCGGCAGGCACATCTTCCTCAACCGCTTGAGGCAGGTTTTCATCGGATGGGCCGCAGGCTGCCAGCGTGCCGGCAGCCGCGATTGCCAGATATTTTTTCATGTTCTCTCCCCCCAATTTGCTGAATTGGTGCAGCGGGTTATCACAATTTACCCATGCTGCGAAATTCAGCGCCGGGGGAGGGGAGCCGTCAGATCAGCTCCACTGCGATCGCGGTGCCTTCTCCGCCGCCGATGCACAGGCTCGCGACGCCCTTGGTCTTGCCGTGATTCTTGAGCGCATTGAGAAGGGTCACGATGATCCGCGTGCCGCTGGCGCCGATTGGATGGCCCAGCGCGGTTGCGCCGCCATTCACGTTGATCTTGTCATGCGGAATGCCGAGATCCTTCATCGCGAACATCGCGACGCAGGCAAAGGCTTCGTTGACTTCGAACAGGTCCACTTCGTCGATCGACCATCCGGCCTTGTCGAGCACCTTCTTGACGGCGCCGACCGGGGCCGTGGTGAACTGCTTGGGATCGTGGGCGTGGGCCGCCATGGAAACGATCTTGGCGATCGGCTTCAGGCCCTTTTCCTTGGCCACGCTTTCGCGCGTGATCACAAGCGCGGCCGCACCGTCGGAGATCGAGCTGGATGTTGCCGCCGTGATCGTACCGTCCTTGGCGAAGGCGGGGCGCAGTTCGGGGATCTTGTCCGGGCGGCCCTTGCCGGGCTGTTCGTCCACATCCACCGTCACATCGCCGCGGCGGGTCGAATAGGTGACCGGAACGACTTCGTCCGCAAAGGCGCCGCTTTCGATCGCGGCATTGGCCCGGCGCAGGGATTCGATCGAATAATCGTCCATCGATTCACGCGTGAGCTGATAATCATTGGCAGTTTCCTGCGCGAAGGCACCCATGGACGCGCCCACCTGATAGGCATCTTCCAGCCCGTCCAGCGCCATGTGGTCATAGGCCGTGTCATGGCCGAAACGCGCGCCGGAGCGGTGCTTCTTGAGCAAATAGGGGGCGTTGGTCATGCTTTCCATGCCGCCTGCCACGACCAGGTCGACGCTGCCTGCCGCCAATGCTTCGGAGCCCATGATCACCGTCTGCATGCCGGAGCCGCAGACCTTGTTGACCGTTGTCGCTTGCACGGATTCGGGCAGGCCGGCCTTCAACGCCGCCTGGCGCGCAGGTGCTTGGCCGAGACCGGCCGGGAGTACGCAGCCCATGTAAATGCGTTCGATATCCTCGCCCGAAACGCCGGCCCGCTCGACGGCGGCCTTTACGGCAGTCGCGCCCAGTTCGGTTGCCGCGACTTCGGACAGCGCGCCCTGCATGCCGCCCATGGGCGTGCGCGCAAAGGAAAGGATGACAACCGGATCGCTGGAGGAAAACACAGACATGGAATTGAACCTTTGTGGAGCTGATGGTGTATGGGCCCGGTCCTAATGCTGCAGTGCAGCGAAGGCAAGCGGGAGCTCTATGGATACATCAATCGACCTCGTGAGTCCGTACGAAGTCGGAAAAATTCCCGACGACCATGTCCCAATATTCCAGGTTGTCGAAAAACAGCTCTTCCGAGATGCCGCCATCTTCCAGGTCGATATCCATTTCGATGCACGGATCCTGTTCGGCGTCGAGATAGACGCGGCCCCAGCGGTTCTTCATCGCGAATTCGTTCATCTTCTCGAGCGACGGCGGATTGTCGGTGGCGATGCCGAGATAGAATTGCACGGTCTTGCAATTATCGCCGGCATCGTCGCAGCCATAGGCGAAGATGGAAAAGTTCACGCCGCTCGTTCCGCTTTGAATATAGCTTATGGAACCTTCGTCTCCCTGCAGCAGGGCGCGGTACCCTTCTTTCTGCATGATGCCGGCGATCTGCTCCAGATCGGCAGTGACGTTCTTGGCATGGGCAGGTACGGCGAACAGGCAAATTGCCGCGACGGCGGCCAGGCAGCGGTTGATCATACAGGTTCGGTTCCTTGTGATATTCGGATATGCCGATAGCCCGGTTCGCGCGGCATCGCCAAGGGTTGGGGGCATAAAACTGCGTTCCTTGCGCTGGATTGTCTAACGATCTGCCCCTGCAGCCAAAAAAGCCTGCAAACCGGGCGGCTCCGGCCTTGCAGTCCGCTTGGCCAAGGCCTAGAGGCGCATCGACTCCTACCGAATTTTCCGGGAATCGTTTGTGGTCGATCTGTCCGAATACCTACCAATATTGATCTTTCTCGCCATCGCGCTGGGCCTTTCCGCCGCCTTCGTCTTCCTGCCAATGGGCGTTGCTCTGCTGACCGGTGCACATAACCCGGATGCCGAAAAGCTGAGCGAGTATGAATGCGGCTTTCCCGCTTTCGAGGATCCCCGCAGCCAGTTCGACGTGCGGTTCTATCTCGTGGCGATCCTGTTCATCATTTTCGATCTGGAAGCAGCCTTCCTGTTTCCCTGGGCGGTTAGCCTGGACATGACGGGCTGGCCCGGATGGATTACAATGATGATCTTCCTGGGCGAGCTGATCGTCGGCTTCGCCTATGCGTGGAAGAAAGGAGCGCTCGAATGGGAGTAGATCAATCGATCCCCGCCGCTCGCCCCGGCGAAGTGAGACAGCCCGATCAGGAATATTTCAACGCGCTGCAAAGCGAGGTGAATGATAAGGGCTTTGTCGTCACCACGACGGAAGACATCTTCCAGTGGGCGCGCACCGGTTCCTTGTGGTGGATGACGTTCGGCCTCGCCTGCTGCGCGGTCGAAATGATCCATGTGAACATGCCGCGTTACGATATGGAGCGCTTCGGCGCTGCGCCGCGCGCTTCGCCGCGCCAGAGCGACGTGATGATCGTGGCCGGCACGCTGTGCAACAAGATGGCTCCGGCGCTGCGCAAGGTCTACGACCAGATGTCGGACCCGAAATATGTGATTTCGATGGGCAGCTGCGCCAATGGCGGCGGCTATTACCATTACAGCTATTCGGTCGTGCGGGGATGCGACCGTATTATTCCGGTCGACATTTACGTTCCGGGATGCCCGCCCACTGCGGAGGCGTTGCTCTATGGAGTGATGCAGCTGCAGCGCAAGATCCGGCGGGTCGGGACGATCGAAAGGTGAGGGGCTCGCTCTAACAATGGCTGCTGTCCTCCATTCCGCCCCGAAGGTCTCC
>JAUIFP010000008.1 GCA_030430365.1 Alphaproteobacteria bacterium
CGGCAGGCATCGTCTATCTGGGCAAGCAGTGTCTCGGCGTCCGTCATTTTCTCATCGGGGCATAGCCCAGTTCATCGGCGGCGGTCCCCAGTCCTCCGAAATGGGAGGCAGGTCGAACAGGCGGCGTGCATTTCCGCCAAGGACCAGCGCCTTCTGGTCATAGGTCAGGTGATCGGAATAGAGCAGGTAGTTCAGGTTCTCACTATAGCTGATTCCGCGCTTACGCGGGCGCTCGCCTTTCGGCAGGTCCGCGGAACGCAGGCGCGTGTAGTCGCTCCCCCACATGATTCGTTCATATCCGAATGCATCGAACATACGGTTAAGGTTAGGCCAAACATCCTCGTATGGGTAGTTTTCTTCGGAAAGAAGCGGTGCACCGCAAAGCTTTACGTAGACATTGGGGTGTTTCGCAAGTTCCAGCAGATCTTCGAACGGGCCCCAGCTCATGGTCTCGGGCGGCGAGACGGGATGCTGGGCCACGCCGATATGATCGACAATCAGCGTCAGGTCCGGATGCCGCTCCGCGACCGGTCCGATATTCTTGCAGCCGCCATGGGTTGAATTGAACAGCGGCAGGCCGACTTCCTCTGCCGTCTTGTAGATGATGTCAAACACGCCCTGTTCGAATTCGGGGCGCATGACGGCAGTCATGAAGTCGCCGACCAGGCAGCGGCCCGCCACCATATCCTTATGCGCGGCGATACGGCGCACTTCGCCTTCAAGATCGGTGTGCGTGTGGAAGAAAGTATGCACGCCCGGAAAGCGGCCGGGATAGCGTTCATTGCCCAACTCGATGAATGGATCGCTGGTTACCGACAGGGCAATGTCGACACCCGAAGCGTCCATCGCTTCGCGCGCCAGTTCTACCTGCCATAGCGTCATCTGCGCCTTGATGCCCTCATCCGGTTCGCGGCCGACCGTCGGCTCGTGAATCTGCGCATCGATGATCTCGATCGATTCAAAACTCTTGCTCATCGTTTCCTCTCCAATAGCGGCCGGGCTTGCTTGCCCGGCAAGTCAGTTTCCAAAATCGCGCAATGCCCTTTCATAGGATCGGACATAGGGCTTCAATCCCTGCGCGATTGCGATGATTCCCAGCGTTCCAAAGATCGCGGCGTTAAGCGCCATCGAGTAGCCGAGATCCATCGGGTCGCGGAAAAGGTAGTCTGTAAACAGGGCGACGACGATCGGGCTGACAGATGCCGCGATCACATTGTTGCAGAACTGGACCAGGGCGCCCATCTGCCCGCGCATCCTGTTTGGCGTGATCGTCTGGAAGGCGGCGACCGAGGGGCCGAAGCCCAAGGCGCCGATGAAACCAGCCGCCGCGCTGAAGGCGATCACCCAGAACGGTGTGGGCATGATCGGCCCGGCGACCTGCAGCGGCACGGAAAGAAGCGTGCCGTAGAAGACGATGCGTAAATTCGCGTCCTTGCGGCCCAGTTTCGTCCAATATTCGGAAAGCTTGGCCCCTGCGAGCATCCCGATCGGCGCGATGATCACCATCACGGTGCCCAGGATGATCCCCACATCGGCCAGTTCCCATTCGAAGCGCCGGTGCAGCAGCGTGGCGTTCCATGTGGTCGAGCTGACCAGGATGAAGGCCTTGATCGCCATTCCGCCGACCGTCGCGATATAGGTCCGCCGGTCATCGGCTATCCACTTGGCGACGTCCTTGACCGGCACCTTCTGGACCTTCTTGTCCATGCCCAGGCCGCGGCGGGGCGGTTCCTTCGAAGTCAGAACGATCAATGCCCAGAGCAGGCCGGGCGCGCCGACCAGAACGAAAGTCCACTGCCAGGGGCGGATGATGCCCAGCATCGGAACCTGCAGGGGCTCCAGCCCGCTGACGAAGAGGAGGATCGTGCCGCCCAGAAACATCGAGAGGCCGACACCGACCTGCGCGCCGATGCCCATCACGCCCGTGGCGAAGGCAACCTTCTCGCGCGGCCAATTGTCCGTCGCGATCGACCAGGCTGCCGGCCCATAGCCGGATTCGCCCGCACCGATGGCCATGCGTCCGATCAGAAGCGAAGTATAATTCTGCACGAAGCCGCAGGCGACTGTCGCGGCGCTCCAGAAAGCGCATGCACCTGCAATCACGTTACGCCGGTTGGCCTGGTCCGCGATGCGCCCCAGGAACAGGCTGGCAATGCCGTATGGCAGAGAGAATGCCGCGCCCATCAGGATCGCCACGTCGGTATCGGTTACACCGAAATCCTGTTTTATCGGTTCGATCAACAGGCCGAACACACCGCGATCGAGCACGGTGAAGAGTACGACCACGGTGATTACGAAGAGCGAATAATAGGCATCCTTGCGGGGCGGAAAGGGCGTCTCTTCGGCTGGCTTTGCAGTCGCTGCGGGCTCCTGCCCATCGGGGGCAGCGGTGGAGCCGGTCGCACCATCAGTCATCTATGCTCTCCACAACAAATCGCCCTGCATTTGTTTTGCGCAAGGCGAGGTCCGGCCAACCAGGGAACTGGGGCGGAATGTGGGCAAATTCGCATGCCTGCCCACCCCCCGCTTGCTCATTTGGGAAGTTGGACATGCACATGCCGGAACTGATGGTGGGACGCATGTATTGGCTGAGCAGGCGTTTCGGGCAGAGTTAGGCTAAGCCAGCTCCTGGTGGCGGTATTCGCGCGGCGAACAGCAATATCGCGCTCTGAAGCTTCGGGCGAAATGCGGGGCACTGTTGAAGCCCCAGCTGAAGGCGATGTTGGTGATCGAAAACTGGCGCCAGCGCGGATCGCGCAGCTGGGCGGCACATTCTTCCAGCCTCCGGCGCAGAATATAGGCCGAAGGCGATTCGTTGCTCACTTCGAAGATCATTCTAAGGTAGCGATCGGACAGGCGTAACTGGCTGGCGATGAAGGACGGGCTGAGCTTGGGATCGCGCAAATGCTCTTCGATGAACAGCTTCACCTTCCAATAGCGTCCGGACATGATGGCTGACGTGGATTTGCGCTCGTCCAGCACTGCCATGCAGGAACTTGCCACCACGTCCAGCAGGTGCCTTCCGGCACGCTCGGCCGTCTCCGGGCAAAGTTGGCCCGGTTCCTTCCCGGCAATATCCCGGGCCATGACCAGGGCGGTGGAAGCCAGGCTTTCGGGGCGGGCCAACTGTCTGCCGCACAATATGTCTGGCGTGGGAATGGCTTCGCTCAGCATGGCAGTCGGCACACGGAACAGGATCATCTCGTTCGGGCCATCGAGGTTCAAATCGTAGAGCGTACTGTTGTTGCAGAGCGTAAAATCGCCTTCATTGAGCTCGATTTCGTTGCCGTAATGACGGAAGCTGCTGCGCCCGAACAGCTGCATGATGAAGGTCAGCATCTTGTTCGGCCGGGTGCGGATATCGCAGGCTTCGCGGCGCATCGAGATCTTGCCGCAGCGCATATGGATCAGCTCGGCCTGCCCCAGCTCGATCTTGCGATAGGAATAGTCGGGCACGCGCGTGAACACTTCGATCAGCGTTCTTTCGCCATGCATGTCGGATTTGTAGATCGTGCCACCCCGGTTTTCCCGGCGCATTGGCATCCGCATGAGTTCCGGCATTGGCTATCCTCTCCCGCGCTTTCCGGCCCGCCCCTCTGCTTAACACATTAAACTATCGTGGGCATCGGTCAATCGAACCGCCGGGACTGCCCGATTTGGCACGGACTGGCGGAAATCAGAGCATTTGCAGGGATACGGGATGCCGCGGGCGCGGGAACAGCTGGTCAAGACGGTCGAGGTCTTCGGCTTCCAGCTTCAGCTCCGCCGCCTCGCGGTTTTCGCGCATGTGATCGGTGTTGCCCGCCTTGGGGATCGGGATGATGCCGTCTTGGGAAAGAAGCCATGCCAGTGCGATCTGCGCCGGCGTTGCGCCCTTTTCCTGCGCGAAGCTTTGGAGATCGCTATCGTCAAGCAGGCGGCCCTGTTCGATGGGGCTATAGGCCATAACCGGGATAGACCGGTCCGCCAGCCAGGGCAGCAGGTCCAGCTCCGGCCCCCGGCGCAGTAGGTTGAACAGGATCTGATCGGTCGCGCAGTTGGTTCCGCCGGCCGCTGTCAATTCCTCCATATCGTCATTGTCCAGATTGCTGACGCCCCAGCGCAGGATCTTGCCCTCGTCGACAAGCCTTTCCATCGCCTCCACCGTTTCGCCCAGAGGAACGCCTCCGCGCCAATGCAGCAGGTAGAGATCCAGGCGGTCGGTCCCGAGACGGGCCAGGCTGGCTTCGCATGCCTGCGGCAGCCGCGTGCGGGAGGCATTGTGGGGATAGACCTTGCTGACCAGAAAGGCCTGATCCCTGATGCCCTCCACGGCTTCGCCAACCAGTTCTTCTGCCTTCCCGTCGCCATACATTTCGGCCGTGTCGATCAGGGTCATGCCCAGATCCAGCCCTTCGCGCAGAGACGCAATCTCACTTGCGCGAAGGCCTGCATTTTGTCCCATGAACCAGGTGCCCTGGCCCAGAGCGGGGATTGCGGTGCCGTCGGGAAAGCTGATCGTCTTCATAAGTGCTGGCGCTCCATGGTGCCGGTGGTGCTCATTGCGGGAAAATGGCGGGAAATCTCGCAGGACCGGGCGGGCCGGATGTGCCGCTTGCCAATTGTCTTTCCCATTCCCATCGATTTCACGCTATAGCGCGCGCCATGCAATTTGACACGCCAGCTGACGAAGAAAACGCCGCCGGGCCGGACGAAGGGGCGTTCTGTGTCGCGGCGCTTTATCGCTTTACTCCAATCCAGGATTGCGCGGCCATTCGCGGCCCGCTGCTCGCATTGTGCCAGGCGCAGGGGATCAAGGGGACGCTGCTGCTGGCGCACGAAGGCATCAACGGAACTATCGCCGGTACGGAGCAGGCGATTGCCAAGGTGCTCGATCACATTCGCGCGGTACCCGGCTGCGCCGATCTCGACGTCAAGCTCTCCAGTGCGGCCACGATGCCGTTTCACCGCATGAAGGTCCGGATCAAGCGGGAGATTGTGACGATGGGCGAGGAAGGCATCGATCCGCGGGCCAGCGTGGGCACCTATGTCGCGCCCGAAGACTGGAATGCGCTCATATCGGATCCCGAAACCATCGTGATCGATACGCGTAACGATTATGAAGTTGCAGTCGGCAGCTTTTCCGGCGCGATCGATCCGGAGACAAGCTCGTTTCGCGAATTTCCGCAGTGGTTCCGCACCCAGCGGGACAGGCTGCTGAGCGAGGGCAGGGCCCCCAAGGTCGCGATGTATTGCACAGGGGGCATTCGCTGCGAAAAATCGACGGCTTTTCTCAAGCAGGAAGGCGTGGACGAGGTCTACCACCTGAAGGGCGGAATCCTGAAATATCTCGAAACCGTTCCGGAAGAGCAGAGCCTTTGGGAAGGCGAATGCTTCGTGTTCGATCAGCGGGTTACGGTCGGCCACGGACTGGCAGAGGGCAGCTATGCTCTGTGCCATGCCTGCCGCCGGCCGGTGAGCGAAGAGGACATGGCTTCACCGCTATATGAGGAAGGGGCGAGCTGCCCCGCCTGCCATGATGAGAGAAGCGAAGCGCAACGTGCCCGGTATCGGGAGCGGCAGCGGCAAGAGGCTTTGGCGGCCGAACAGGGACAATCTCATATCGGTGCGATCTATCCGTCTGCCGGGAGCCGCACCGGATCGGGGAACTGAGCCAGCGCGATGGCCTATCCGATCCTCTACAGCTTCCGGCGCTGCCCCTATGCCATGCGGGCCAGGCTCGCGCTCATTATCAGCGACACAATCTGCGAGCTTCGCGAAGTGAAGCTTTCGGCAAAGCCGGATGAACTGATCGCGGCCTCTCCCAAGGCGACAGTGCCGGTGCTGGTTCTGCCGGATGGCACGGTTGTGGAAGAGAGCCTGGACATCATGCATTGGGCTCTGGCGCGCAACGACCCGGAGAGCTGGTTGGAGCGCGCCGATGCCGAACTGATCGCGGCCAATGACGGGCCGTTCAAACACGATCTGGACCGCTATAAATACTCCGACCGGCACGGCAGCGATCCGATCGCCCACCGTACCAGCGGCTGCGCCTTTCTGCAGGCTCTGGAGGATCGGCTGGCTGGCAATGGACAGCTTTGCGGGGCCGGGCGGGGCCTGGCCGATATGGCGATCATGCCTTTTGTGCGGCAGTTCGCCGCAACCGACCGCGCATGGTTCGATGCGCAGCCGCTACCGCATCTTCAAAGATGGCTGGAAGGGCACCTGACGTCTGCGCTGTTCAGTTCGATCATGATCCGCGTGCCGTTCTGGCAAGCGGGGGACGATCCGGTCCTGTTCAGCAGCCAACCGCCACATATTTGAACCCGTGGCGTTCCACTTCCGCGCGGTCATAGACATTGCGCAAGTCCACCAGGATCAGATCGTTGAGCAGGTCTTTGGTGCGCGCCAGGTCCAAGGCCCGGAACGCGTCCCATTCGGTAACGATCACGACCGCATCGGCCCCGTCCATCGCCTCATAGGCGTCTTTGCAGAAGGTCACGCCTTCCATCATCTTTGCCGCATGTTCCATGCCTTCCGGATCGTATGCCCGCACATTCGCGCCCGCGTCCTGCAACGTCTGAACGATTGCCAGTGCAGGTGAATCGCGCATGTCGTCCGTATTGGGCTTGAAGGTAAGGCCCAGCAGCGCGACGTTCTTGCCATAGGTGTCTCCGCCCATTGCATGAATCACCTTCCGGCCCATGCCGCGTTTGCGGTTGTCATTGGCCGTAACCACGGCTTCGACAATGCGCAGATTCGCATCGTAATCCTGCCCGGTCTTGAGCAGCGCGAGCGTATCCTTGGGAAAGCACGATCCGCCATAGCCAGGGCCGGCGTGAAGGAATTTCGCACCGATACGATTGTCCAGCCCGATGCCGCGCGCAACATCCTGCACATTCGCGCCCACCTTCTCGCACAGGTCGGCCACTTCGTTGATGAAGCTGATCTTGGTCGCGAGAAATGCGTTTGCCGCATATTTGGTCAGCTCGGCTCCGCGGCGCGCCATTTTCAGTAGAGGCGAACGGTTGATGAAGAGCGGACGATATATCTCCTCCAGCACATCTTCGGCATGCTGGTCGTTACAGCCGATGATGATCCGGTCGGGATGCTTGAAGTCTTCGATTGCCGCGCCTTCGCGCAGGAATTCGGGATTGGACGCTACGCTCCATTCATGATCGGGCCGTGCCTCGCGGATGATCCTCTCGACTTCGTCGCCCGTTCCGACAGGGACGGTCGATTTGGTCACCACGACAGTGCCAGGGGAGAGATATTCGGCGAATTCGCGAGCAGCCGCGTAGACGTATCTCAGGTCGGCATGGCCGTCGCCGCGCCGCGAAGGGGTGCCGACCGCGATGAACACCGCATCGGCTGAAGGTACTGCATCTGCCAGGTCGAGTGTGAAGTGCAGGCGGCCCTCGCGGACATTGCGGGCGACCAGTTCGTCAAGGCCGGGTTCGAAGATCGGAATTTCGCCAGCTAGAAGAGCATCGATCTTTGCAGGATCCTTGTCGACGCAAGTTACGTCATGGCCGAAATCGGAGAAGCAAGCTCCGGAAACCAGGCCAACATAACCTGTGCCGATCATTACGATGCGCATTCAGTGGACTCCTTCGCATTGATAGTGGCGGCTTGTTGTGCGGTGCACAATTTAAAGTCAATCATCGCAAGATGACCAGACTGGCAATGTTTCAGTTTGTTACGCCCGAGTTGCCGATTCTTTTGTTGCGGACATTGGCAGTTTTCTGCGGCAATTCACTAGCCTGCGAAATGCATCAGGGCGCGTTTTTTGCACGTGCGAACATCAGCCCGCCGTCGAGCATTCGCTCAATCACGGAGATTTTCCGGTTTGCGGCAGCGTTTTCGATGCGCTCCTGCGCTGGGTCAGGCAGAGCTCACGCAGCGGAAACCGATATGGCTGGTCGCGGTGTCGACGGATTGGGGGTGGCGTGCCGCCGGACGATAGCGCTGACAATAGCTTTCCGCGCAAAGATGGGATCCGCCTTTGAGGACCTTGCGTCCGATTTTCACCAGCGGCGTGCAGGGATCGAAGCTTTCCCCCCTGCGCCCGCCGCGCGGATTGTCGATGGTGCAGCAGGCGCTGGGCTTCTTCTTTTGCGCGGCTTTGGGCATGGCGTACCAGTCGCTGGTCCATTCCCAGACATTGCCGATCATGTCGTACAGGCCGTAATCGTTGGGCGGATAAGTCCGCACGGGAGATGTGCGTTCCCAACCGTCCTCCAGCGTGTTGGAGAAGGGGAACATGCCTTGCCAGTAATTGGCCAGCATTTCTCCGCCGGGCGCCAGTTCGTTGCCCCAGGCATATTCCCTGCCGTCCTGATGGCCGCCCTGTGCAGCGAATTCCCACTCCGCTTCGGTTGGCAGCCGCTTGCCTGCCCATTCGGCATAGGCCAGCGCGTCCTGGTGGCAGACCTGCACGACCGGATGGTCTTCAAGCCCCTCGATCGAGCTGTCGGGCCCGGTGGGATGGCGCCAGTCGGCGCCGAACTTGAATTCCCACCACTGGCTCCAGTCCACAAGGTTGACCGGCGTCGCTGTCCGATGAAAGACGAGCGCACCAGGCTTGGCCAGTGCAGGATCCATCCCCGGATAGTCCTTGGGATCGGGCGGGATCTCCGCAACAGTGCGGTAGCCGGTCGCTTCAACGAAGCGCGCGAACTGGCGGTTGGTTACAGGCGTTTCGTCGATCCGGAAGCTGTCCACCATGACTTTGCGGACCGGGGCTTCCTCGGGATAGAACTTCTCCGAGCCCATCGGAAACGTACCGCCCCGGATCAGAATCATGCCCTCCGTCAGGGAGGCTTCAGTGGCCATAACAGCTCCGCAAGTTCAATTCATTATCGCCAGCCCAGCAGGTCGGCACTCACTGTTCGTCCATTTGTACCACGATCTTTTCGATTGTTCCTTCAAAGGGCGCATGCCCCTGATAGTCGGGCGAAACCTTTGCGCCACGATCGCGGCCCACATCGAATGTCTCCCCGTCGGGCATCGGGGCGGCAATGGTGCGTTCCATGCGTCCCTGTGCGACTTCGACACCATCGACCAGGATATGCAGCGTTCCACCCTTGAAGCGGCCACCTCCATCATAATCGAAGCGATAGCTGACAGTCGATGCGCCTGGCTTGACCGGATCGTCGGCGATGACGCGATATTGCGAGCCTTCGCGGCTGGAATAGGTCTGATAGGCAGCCGGTTTCCCGTCCTTGAGATAGAAGCTCCATCCACCAAGAAGCGAACCGATTGAAGCGAGTACGCCGGTTTCCGGCTTGTCGGTTTCAATATGCGCCGTCAGCGTGAAGGACCGGCCGAAGATTTTCGGCCAGGATGCCCGCGGCAGGCTCATCCTGTCACCCCAAAGGACGACCTCTTCGCTCGGCAGACCGGAAATCACACGCGGCGCCAGCCCATTGCGCAGGGGATACACGTCGTTCGAGGTCGCTTCCCGGTCGAAAAGCGCCTGCATTTCCCGCAGCTTCTCGGGATGCTCGTCAGCAACATTGTTTGCCTGCGCGAAATCCTCCTCAAGATTGTAGAGCTCCCATTCGTAACTCAGTACGTCGGGCGGTGGACCGGGCGTTTGCCATGGCGGGCCCGGAGGCGTGGTATTGGCGAACCAGCCATCGTGATAGATGCTGCGATTTCCCAGCAACTCGGAAGATTGGGTGTTGTGGCGCGAAGGGGCTTCCGGGGCATTGAACGAATAGGCGAAGCTCACTCCGTTGATCGGCTTTTGCTGCACGCCGTCCACGAAATCGGGCGCCGGAATTCCCGCAGCTTCCAGAACCGTGGGCATCACGTCGGTCACATGCGTGTACTGAGTTCTCAGACCGTTGCCCTGAATTTCCTCCGGCCAGGACACGACCATGCCGGCACGGGTTCCGCCCAGATAGGAAGCCATGCGTTTCGCCCATGGGTAGGGCGTGTTCATTGCCCATGCCCAGCCTGCCGGATAAAGCGGCGCGGTCGTGGGGCCGCCAAGCTCGTCCAGCACGCTGTCGGACCAGTCAACTGAATCGGCCAATCCGTTGAGCGCTTCGCCGTAATCGAGAACCTTGCCGACTACGCCGCCTTCCATCGAAGCGCCGTTATCGCCGGCAACGAAGACGATCAGCGTATCTTCGAATTCTCCGGTTCGATGCAATTCGTCGATCACGCGGCCGATCTGCTGGTCCTGGTAGGTCAGATGCGCGGCATAGACTTCCATGTAACGGGAATAGACACGCTTTTCCTGCTCCGTCAGAGAATCCCAGGCCGGGATCTGGTCGGGGCGGGGTGTCATCTCGGTATCTTGCGGGATCACCCCCAGCGCTTTTTGCTGCTCGAAGATACGGCTCCGCGCTTCGTCCCAGCCTTCGTCGAATTGGCCGCGAAACTTCTCGATCAGTTCCTTGGGCGCGTGGTGCGGGGCATGCGTGCTTCCCGTTGCGTAATACATGAAGAAGGGCTTATCCGGTGCAGCCGCAAGCTGCAGGTCGATCCAATCGATCGCCTTGTCGGCCAGATCCTTCTCGACCAGGTAGTCGCTGGGCTTGTCGCTGAGATCGACCCTTTGAGTTCCGTTATAGAGCGCCGGAGAAAATTGGTCGGTCTCGCCCAATATGAAGCCGTAAAAATAATCGAAGCCGAAATTCGTTGGCCAATTGTCGAACGGCCCGGTTGGCGACATCTCGCCGACATGGATGTTGTGATGCTTGCCGATGAAGGCGGTGTCATAGCCATTGTCATGCAAAACGCGGCCGATCGTCGCCACGTTGTCGAACGGCCTGATGTTATAACCGGGGAACTGCATTCCCCCTTCGGTGACAATGCCGTGGCCGACTACGTGCGGATTGCGCCCGGTCAGCAATGCGGCGCGAGTGGGGGAGCACATGGCTGTTACATTGAAGCGGTTATATTGAAGTCCGCCTTGCGCCAGCCGATCGAAATTCGGCGTGGGCACTATTCCCCCGAAAGCTGCCATCGCGCCGAAACCGACATCGTCGGTCAATATCAGCAGGACATTCGTCGCGTCGTCCGGTGCCTTTACCTCAAAACCTTCTGCGGGCGTCGACGTGGCCAGCGACTTGCCAATAACGCCGTCGAAGGCGGGTCGCTCATACGGGAGCGAGACGATTTCGCCGTCTTGTCCCGTTTGCGCAAAGGCCGCCGTGGGGATTGCGGTTACCATCATGGAACAGGCCAATGCGCCGGCGCGCAGGGAAATGGACAATATAGTCGGTCTCGGCATTCGTCTCGTTTCTCTTCGGGAGTTTGCGAAAGATACGGCAGGCAGGTGCGGCCTAGTCCAGCGGTTCCAGGTGCACGGTGAGCTTGCTCAGATCGCCCTGCAGCACGCCGCCATCCACGTAGTCGGGGCTGACCTGTTCGCCGGTATCGCGGCCCGTATCGAACGTTTCCGAAAAGCCTGCGGGCAGGCGTATGGTCTTTTCGATCCGGCCTTCCCCGGCAGGTTCGCCATTCACGAAGATCCGCATGGTGCCGCCCTTGTTGCGTCCACCACCGTCATAGGTGAATTCATAGCGCAAGGTGACGTCGCCTGCGGGCAAGGGATCACCCGTCACGCGGAACTGGTTCTCCGGAATTTCCGAGAAGGACTGGAACGCCACCGGGCGGCCATCGTCGACATAGAAGCTCCAGCCGCCGAACTTGCTGCCGAGCGCCAGAACGACGCCTTCAATGCCTTCGCCCCCATCCTGCAACTCGGCTTCGATGGAGAAGGACCGGGAGTGCATTGGCGGCGCGTCATTGAAGGGTATGCTGATGCCAGCTCCCCAATAGGTCCGCGTTTGAGCGGCAGTGGAAACGTTCGATGGATCGGCGAAGTTGCGGTCGGAAAAATCGTCGCTGACCGGATAGAGATTGCCTGTGCGCGCGAGGCGATCCCATTCCTGCCGCATTTGCTCCAGCTTATCCGGATTGCTGTCTGCCAGATCCCGGGCCTGCGAAAAGTCGTCAGGTAGGTAATAGAGCTCCCAATTATAGTCGAAGGGGGAGCCTTCGGTGGGGCCATAATACCACGGCGTACGGCCAGGGGTGGTGTTGGCCAGCCAGCCGTCCTTGTAGACCGACCGGTTGCCGAACAGCTCAAAGGCCTGCTCGCGCCTCTGCGAAGGGGCATCCGCATTGGCAAAGCTGTAGACCAGGCTGATCCCGTCTACGGTCTGCTGATCGGCGCCTTCCACTTTGGCGGGCGCCGGAATGTTCGCGGCCTCCAGTATGGTCGGATAGATGTCCGCCACGAAAGCATATTGCGATCGAACCTGCCCGCCTTCGGGCACATGGCCGGGCCATGAGACCACCAACGGATTGCGGGTGCCGCCCAGATGCGATGCGACCTGCTTGGTCCATTGGAAGGGTGTGTTGGTCGCCCAACCCCAGCCCACCGAATATTTGCCCATCGAGTTGGGGCCGCCATATTCGTCGAGCCGCGCCAGCTTCTCTTCCAGCGGTTCCGGCAGGCCATTGGCCATCACACCGCCTTCGTTGATTTCGCCATGCAGGCCGCCTTCGGGCGTGCCGCCATTGTCGCCCTGGATGAACATGATCAGCGTGTCGTCGGAAACGCCCATCCGGTCGAGCTCGTCCAGCAGACGCCCGAACTGATAGTCCTGATAGGCGAGCATGGCGCAGAACACTTCCATATAGCGCGCCTGAACCTTCTGCTCGTCCTCCGACAGCGAATCCCAGGCGGGCACGACGTCGGGGCGAGGCGTCAGCTCGGCATTCCCGGGAATGATTCCCAAGGCCTTCTGCCGCTCAAAGCTCTCTTCGCGCAGCTTGTCCCACCCTTGATCGAATGCGCCTTCGAAGCGAGCGATCCACTCGGCCGGCGCCTGATGCGGAGAGTGCGCCGTACCGGGGGCAATATAGACGAAGAAAGGCTTGTCCTCGTCCGCAGCCTGCTGAGTATGAATCCAGCCGATTGCCTCGTCCACTAGGTCGCGATCGAGGATGTAGTCGTCCGGCCTGTCCATCAGGTTCACCGGTGCGCCGTTGCGGATCAGCTTGGGTGCGAACTGGTTCATCGCCCCGCCGATAAAGCCGTAGAAATATTCGAAGCCCTTGCCGTTGGGCCACATTTCGAATGGCCCAGCCGGCGAAGACTGAGAGTGGGGAACATTGTGTTCCTTGCCAAACATCGCAGTGTTGTAGCCGTTATATTTCAAGACCTTGGCGATAGGGGCGGCGCTGCGCGGAATCTCTCCCCAATAGCCGGGATAGCCCATCGTCAATTCACCGATGCTGCCCGTGCCGACCTTGTGCGGATTGCGCCCGGTGAGCAGCGCGGCGCGCGTCGGCGAGCACATCGCCGCCGTGTGGAAGCGGTTGTAGACGACGCCCCGCTCCATCAGTCGCTGCAGATTGGGAGTCGGCACAGGCCCCCCGAAAGGCGAGGCGGCGGCAAAGCCGACATCGTCGGTCATTACCAGAACGACATTCGGGGCATCTGTGGGAGCTTTCACATGCACGGGAAAGTCGGGCGTGGATTCAGCAACCGTGGGGCCGACAGTGCCGGCAAATGGCGCCGGATCGATGGGTAGCGAAGATCTGTCGAATTCAGCCGTGTCTGCAGCCGCTGCGCCGCTTGCCATGAACATGCCTGCAATGGCGAATGGCGATACCAGTCTCTTGGTCGCGGCGTTCCTAATCATCTTCGGTAGCTCCATCGGGATCTGGCAAAGCGAGGCGCACTTCCTCCACCGTGCATTCGCATGCGGTCGGGATGGTCATGTCCTCGATTAGCGGAGTGAGGCCATAGCGGCCCAAATAAGCGGAATTTGCGATTGTGCGGTAATCGGCAACGGGGCCGCCGCCGGCGTCCTCTCCATCGATCTGGAAGCGTGCACGGGCACCGAAATGGCCCAACGCTTCATCGGGCACTATCTCGACAGAAACGACGTGCCGGCCGGCCTCGAGGCTGCGATTGGCAGTGACGTCCGAGAATTTGCTCTCGTCGAAGCTGGGGCGGGAGACAAAATACGGTTGACCCTCGCGCAGCAGCAAGCCCCATCCCGTGAACCGTCCGCCCTGGGTGAAGACCGGACCGGAAGCGTCTGGGCCGTCGACGCGGATATGGGCAGTCAATTTCCAATGGCTGCCCAAAGGCGGGATATCCGCCGCGACATAGCGCGTACTTTCGCGGGAATAGACGTATTCGTCCCTTTCGCCGATCGCATGCGGGCGCTGATCCGGGCGGAGCAGGATCATGACGTCGTTTTCGACCGGGAAGACGTTGTTCCGCTCAGCGGCCGAGGCAAAGCCCGCCACCAATTCCTGCAGCTTGTCTGCGTTCTGTTGGGCCAGATCGGTCGACTGGGAATAGTCGGACCTCAAATTGTAAAGCTCCCAATCGTAGTCCTCGACATTGTCGGGGATCGGCGTGCGTTCGGAAGTGCGGTCCCAGGGCGCGCGGCTCATTTTCGTGCCGGCGAACCAGCCATTTTCGTAATATCCAAGATTGCCGAGCATCTCGAAATATTGGCTGCGCGGCGCAGGCGCTGCTGCCGTTTCGCCGAATTCGCCTGCCAGGCTCTTTCCGTCGATCGGAAGTTGTTCGACGCCTTCGAATCTCTCGGGAGCCTCTATGCCCGCTGCATCATAGATGGTCGGGGCAACGTCGATGAGGTGTGCGAAGCGCTGCACCACTGCGCCGCGGCGTTCGATCCCCTTGGGCCAGGACATGACGGCGCCGGATCGTATTCCACCGAGATAGCCGGCAACGGCCTTGCCCCATTGGAATGGCGTGTTCGTTGCCCAGGCCCAGGCAGAGGGGTATCCGCCCCAGGCATAACGGCTGCCCAGCTTGTCGATATCGGGCAGCATGTCGCGATAGCTCGGTTCTTCCCCCAAGAAGCCTGCCCATTCATTGGTCTCGCCATTGAAGCTGGAAAGATCGCCGCCATTGTCCCCCTGCACAAAGATCACCAGCGTATTGTCGAGTTCGCCGCTACTTTTCAGCTCATCGATAATTCGGCCGATCTGATGGTCGCTGTAAGAAAGCTGCGCGGCATAGACTTCCATCATCCGGGCAGCGACGCGCTGTGCGTCTTCATCGAGCGAGTCCCAAGCCGGAAGCTCTTCGGGCCGCACCGTCAGCACGGCGTCTTGGGGAATGACGCCCAGTTCTTTCTGGCGCGCGAAGATCGCCTCGCGCGCTTTATCCCAGCCCATATCGAATTGGCCCTTGTACCGGGCTATCCAGTCGGCAGGCGCGTGATGCGGCGTATGGGGGGATCCAGGGGCCAGATAGATGAAGAAGGGCGCGCCGGGTGCGCTGTTCTCGCGCCTTCTGAGCCATTCGATCGCCCGATCGCTCAAGTCCTTGTCGAGGATGTACTCGGGATCGTCAGGCGGCTCTATCTGTGTGGTGTTCTCGACCAGTTCGGGAGCCCACTGATCGGCCCATGCCTGATTGAAGCCATAGAAATAGTCGAAGCCCAGTCCCGTCGGCCAATGGTCGAAGGGGCCCATAGAACCGCTTTCCCATTCGGGGGTGTTGTGGTTCTTGCCGAGGAAGGCCGTCACATATCCGTTGGACCGCAGGACATCGGCGACTGTCGATGCGCTGTCGGGAATGACGGAAGTATAGCCCGGCTCGTCGCGCGAAAGATTGGCGATCGCCCCGTAGCCCACAGCGTGGTGGTTGCGCCCAGTCAGCAATGCCGCACGCGAAGGGGAGCACATGGCAGTGGTATGGAAGCTGTTGAAGAACAGCCCGCGCTCACCGATCGCATCGAAGGTTGGCGTAGCGATCAGACCGCCGAAGCTGCTGGCCGCCCCAAAGCCAACATCGTCGGTCATGATAAGCAGGACATTGGGCGCATCGGCAGGTGCTTCGGCGCGCAGGGGATAGTTCTCCCAAGCCTGCGGCTCCTGAGCCTGTTCAGCCAATGCCGGCTGAACAAGGGAGGTGCCGAGCAGACAGGCAGCGGCAATTTTCCACTTTGCCCGGCGATGCAGGATGGCCACAACTCTCTCCCGTTCGTTTTATAACGATTTGGTATAACGAACGCGCACCACACCCACCGCTCGATAGCAATATACCGGGCGGCTATGGCTTCATAGCCATTTGGCTATATAACGGCATTGCCATGAACTCACACCGCTCCGAACCGACGCTTCAACCGGAAACCGTCAAAGACAGCCTGCTGGATATGACGGGCGCGCAATTGCGTGCTTTCCTTGCAGTTGCGGAGTATGGGGGCTTTGGTTTCGCCGCGCGGGAATTGAACGTTTCTCAGCCGACCATAAGCAAGGCCGTGAAGAGCCTCGAGCGTAAGGTAGGGCCGCTTTTCGAAAGGTCTCCCGGGAGGGCTGCAAGCCTTAGCCCTGTCGGTGAAGTGATGAAGGAAGAAGCGGTCAATGTGATCCAGCTTCTGCGCGAGATCGAGCGCAAGATCGAGTTGCGCACATCCGGCCAGCCGCGCATCCGGGTCGCAGTGGGGGAATATCTCTACAATCGCTGCAAGGATGCGGTTTCGAGTTTCTCGCTTGAAAATCCGGAACTGACGATCCGGCTGGAAATGATTTCGTCGAGGGCAGAGGCATTTCGGGATCTGCGCCTGGGTTTGATCGACATTCTGCTCATCTCCACTTTTGGCCGCACATCGCAAGAGCCGCGCATTGCGGCACAAGCGAAGATGAGAGTCTATCGCAGCGCCGCGAAGGACAATGCGGAAGCGCGCCGCTGGATCCTTCCGATACTGGAACCGCAGGAGACACAGGAGTTTATTCAGGCCCTGGGGGAGAGCGGCATCAAGGATGCCGCGAATGCGATGACCGTGCCGAATTACTATTCGATCAAATCGATGTGCGTCGCCGGGCGCGGGCAAGCGCTGCTGTTCGAAGAGGATTCTCAGGAAGACGTGGCTGCGGGCCGTCTTGTTCAGGCGGTGCCCGGTTCCGTTACGATCAGCCGTGGCTGCCATTACTTCGGGGAGAGTGAAACTCTGGAGAAGGCCGCCCGCTATTTGATCGACGCAATCGGTTAGCCTGTCGATGGCCCTTTGGGCTGCTCAAGCGCTCACGGCTTGGACGTTCAATTCGCTTCGAGCGCGGCGAGCGCGAAGGATGTCACCGACCCGACAAGTTCGTCGGTCGAATCCGGCGAGCCCCCGACAATGTCGAAATAGATATCCCATGCCGTACTCCGCTCCGACAGCGATCGGATGGCGCCGCCGATGCAGGTGAGCCGCAAGGTCAGTTCATCGCGTGAGAGATGCGGTGTGAACGGCACGTAGAGCTCGACCAACTCGAGGAACAGGTCGCTGATCCGCGTCCCCAGGGACCGGCGGAGGGCTTCTGGGCCTTGCGCGTAGATCTCTTCGATCACGGAGGAAGATCTGCCGACGCCGCTGTGAACCGCAGGCGTCCAAAGCGAACCGATGATGGCTTGCGTCAGTGCGCGCAGGCGCTCACTCTTGTCGCCGGTCAGGTCGCGCATGGCGTTGAGGGTTTCGCCCGCGGAGCGTTCAAGATTGTCTTCCGCGACTTGCTGCAGAAGGCCGGAGATCCCACCGAAATTGTAGCTGATCAGGGCGAGATTGGTCTGCGCCTCCCGCGAAAGACGGCGCGAAGTAACCGCCGCGAATCCCTCGCCGATAATGATGCGCTCACATGCCGCGAGAAGCTTCTCCTTGCTGGTGGCGCCATCGGCCTTGTCCTGGGCGGAAGTCACGGCCTTGCCCGGTGCCTTTTCGCTCATTGGCTTCCCTTCAAATCATGCATGTTGACTCCCCTAGGGACGCTCGGATAGTGATGCAATCAAACGTTCGTTTAACAAGACGGGCGGGGACAGACAACAGCTGTCATGGAGAGCGAGAAGGGCGATGACGGGTTACTTGCGTAACTACTGGTACCTTGCGGCGTGGTCGCACGAAGTCGCGGGCGAGCCTGTTGGAAGAACATTCTTCGATCAGCCGGTTGTCATTTTCCGGACCGAAGCCGGCGAGGTGGCGGTGCTGGACGATGTCTGTCCCCATCGCTTTGCCGCGTTGCACCCTGGCAGGATCCTGGGCGACGCCATTGAATGTCCCTATCACGGGCTGCGTTTCGGCGCTGACGGTGCATGTGTGCACAGTCCATTCTCGGACAAACCGCCCCGGGCTCAGCGCGTCCGCAGCTATCCGGTCGTCGAAACGGATGGGTTCATCTGGTTCTGGTATGGCGATCCAGAGCTTGCCGCAGGCACGCCCGTGCCGGATTTGAGCGAAGTCCGGCAGACCCCGACGACCGAGCTGATCCGAATTCATAATCACATGAATGCGGATTTCATGCTTGGTCTCGATAATCTGCTGGAAGGGAGCCATGTCGGCTTCCTGCACCGGGACAGTTTCAGCCAGGGAACGGACGAACTGGCGCAGCTTTTCATCAACGGGGATTACAATTCCTATGAGGAAGGCGGCCGCGTCTATTCCTGCTGGCAATTTTCCGAAACGCCTTCGGACTATGTGAAGACCTATTGGCAGGCTCCTGCAATCTGCGTGATCGAGAAGGGGCAGGATCACTCGATCCCGCCGAAGCCCAGGCGCATGATCGGCCTGCACCTGTTCACGCCCGAAACGGAAAAATCAGCGCATTATTTCGCGGTGGAGGCGTTCGATCCTGAACAGGATCCGCCTGGTTATGGCGAGATGATCGCAGAGCTTACTCAGAAGGCGTTCCTGGAAGAGGACGTCGCCACGCTCGAACAGATACAGCGCAATATGGGGGACGTCGATCTGCTCGATTCCGGCGCGTTGCTGCTGAGCATCGATGGCGCGACCTACAGGGCGAGGCGGGCCTATCGCAAACTACTAGCCGAACAGGAAGAAGCGAGATTGAAGGAGGTTGTTGATGCTTGACTGGGGCAAGCTTTCCTCGGTTGAGGCCGAACTGAGTTTTATCGGAAGCGACGTTTCGGGGATCTCGGAGTTTTTCAGGGCACCTGAAAGCCCGCCGGATCATCTGCCTCACGAAACGCACAAGGTGGCATTGCACGATGTCAGTCCTGCCGCTTCCGAACTCAGCCTTGAGCGCGAAGGGTTCATTGTGGCGGACTTCGATGACGGTCAGCCGGACTATAATGATCGTTCGCAGCTCGAGACGATCTGGCTTCCGCATGTCGCGGAGCTGCTGAAGCGCGAAACCGGTGCGGACCACGTTTTCTCCTGGGCCTTTGGGCGGCGGTTTTCGCCCAAGCTGCCGCAATCGCGCGAGACGCAGGTCTCGACCGCCGCGGTGATGGTCCACACGGATTTCTCGCCTGGCCCGATTGGTCTCACGATCGATAACAAGACGGTGGACCAGGTGATTGCCGGTATCGTGGGCGACGAGAGGCCTCGCCGGTGGAAGGCCATGAATGTTTGGCAGCCGACCACGCCGCCGCCGCATGACCGGCCCGTGGCCTTGTGCGACATGTCGAGCTTGCACCCAGAAGATGTATGCATCGCACAGGGCAGCTCGACTTATGAGAACGGCCTTACGGTCAAACATGAACTGACCTGGGCGAAATACGGTGCTCATCAGCGCTGGGCCTATTTCCGCAACTTGCAGCCGGGGCAGGCGATCATCTTCAACGGTCTCGACATGGAGGACGGCCCGATCTTCGGCCTCGTCGAGCATGCTGCATTCGCATTGCCGGACCTGCCGGCCGATGCACTGCCGCGCGAGAGCGTGGAAACCCGCAATATCGTTATTTGGGATTAGGTTCTTGGTGGATGGAGATCTGACCATGGCTAAGGAAGTTGAATACAAATCGGCTGGGCTCAATGTCCGGCGGCTTCAGCCTGCATTGGGCGCGGAAGTGACCGACGTGGATTTCACGCAGCCAGTTTCGGAAGAGCAGAAGGCCGCGTTGAGGCAGGCCCTGCTGGATCATGGTGTGCTGGTCTTCCGCGATCAGGACATTTCGCGGGACCAATATATCGACTTCGCCATGATCTTCGCCAAGACGAAGGAAAACCCGTTCGTCCAGTGGAAGGATCAGCCGGAGCCGATCGAAGGCTATCCCGAACTTCTGACTGTGATCAGCGAGTTCAAGGACGGCAAGGTCTATGCCGCTGCGGATGTGTGGCACACTGACGATGTGATGAGCACGAAACCGACCGCCATCACTATTTTGCGGTCGTACTACGTGCCGTCGATCGGCGGCGACACCGTATTTTCCAGCGCGGTCGCCGCCTATGAAGGGCTGGATGAAGAGACCAAGGCAGAGATCGAGGATCTCGAGATCGTCTATGCCCGGCACTTGTCCGAAGACCGCAAGGATTCGAAGAACTATGTGCCATCGCTCTTCACGCAGCCGCCTGTCGCGCATCCGGCCGTGCAGATACATCCCGAGACGGGGCAGCGGCTTCTATTCGTGAATGAAACCGCGAGCGGCCCTTTTGTCGGGCACGAGGGCGACAGGTGGGACGCCTTGCGGGAGAAGCTCGCGCAGGAATTCAAGCGGCCCGAATATCAATGCCGGATCGGCTGGAAGCCCAATTCGATCGTGATCTGGGACAATGCGCTGGTTCAGCACCGCGCCGTGCCGGACTATGACGAACCGCGCTATCTCGAACGTATGACCCTGACGGCCGCAGAGCAGCCGACAAATGCGGCAGGCACTCGCAGCCGCCGATGGGAGCCGGAACCTGCCTGATATGCACCGGCATATGGACGAATTGACATGAACGCGGATGACGCCAGGGCGGAGCTGAAGATTCCGGAAGTCAGCTTTGACGAGCTGCTGGAAGATCCGCATGGCGTCTACCGCAAATACAGGCCGTTAACCCCCGTCATCCGGGTGGGGCAGAACCACTATGTGCTGCGCGGCAAGGACGTGCTCGATCTGCACCGCGACAAGCGGTTGATGCAGTTCGAAAGCGATATGATGTGCCATCGGGGCTATCCGGCCGAAGGCAATATGTGGACGATCTTCAGCCAGACAGTTCTCATGTCCAATGGAAAGCTCCACGCACGGCGCAGGGCGCCTGCAGTCGATGCTTTCTCGCGCCGCGTGGTAGCAAAGCTCACGACGCATATCGGCAAGGAGGCACGCAAGCTGGCCGCCGGGTTGCCGCGCGGCCGAGCATTCGATCTGGTCGAGGAATTTGCGAGCCCGCTCACCGGCCGAATCATTGCCCATATTGTGGGCCTGGATCCGGACAATTGGCGCCAGTTTGCCGAATTCGTCTATACGATCACGACCGGCCTGACCCCGCCATTTCCAGCGGATCGCTGGCCGGAGATAGAGGACTCTGCCGGCCAGTTCCTGAGTTACATCGCGAAGGCGGTGGAGGATCGGCGAAGCGATCCGCAAGACGATTTCCTGACCGCTTATATCGATGCAGCGGACGAGGCTGGGGAGATGAGCCCGGAAGAGCTGCTGGTCCAGCTTGCTGGAATTGTCATTGCCGGTAGCGACACCACCCGTGCGGGCATTGCCGTAACCGCCGGGCAGTTGCTGGAACAACGCGCGCGCTGGGACGCGGTGAAGGCGGACCGCTCTCTCATCGATCCAGCGATTGCCGAAGCGATGCGGCTGGAACCACCGGTCGGCGGATCGCCGCGCATGACGCGGGCGCCGATCGAGATTGACGGCATTACGATTCCGGAAGGCGTTCCCGTCGATCTGCTTGCCATATCGGCGATGCGCGATCCCGAGCTCTTCGATCGCCCGGAGGAATTCGATTTGCACCGCAAGGATCATCTCAAATACCACATGGTCTTTGGCGGCGGGGTGCATCGCTGCCTTGGCGAACAGCTCGCATTGGCTGAATTGCACGAGAGCCTGGCAGCGCTCCTCGATCTGGCTCCGCAGCTCGAACTGGCTGAAGCGCGCAGCCCATTGCAGGGGTTTACCGCGGTTCGAATTGTGCCGCCCCTGATGGTTCGGCAAGATGATCTCGAAATGAGCGGCGCCGAAAGTGCGTCCGCTCAATTGGCGAGGGAGGGATAAATGGTCGAGGTGTTGCTGAAAGAAACGGACTGGGATTCGTTGCCCAGAAGCGAGGCTGAGCTGCGCTATCTGCCAGCAGGAATGGCGAATGAAGTGGATGGCAATGCCATCCTCGAAAACCTGTTCAGCCCGATCGGCAGCGGCCTGGAAAATTCCAACGTCAAGGTGCCGCTCTATGACGTCTCATCGATCCGGGACGAGCTCTCGATCGACCGGCAAGGCTTCGTGTTTTCCTCTCTGTCCACGGACATCAAGGAGAGCATGGCGCGCGAGGAGATGGCGGCGATCTGGGTTCCTGCTGCCGAGCGCCTGTTGCAGGACATTACGGGTGCCAGTGCAATTGCGTCTTTCGAATTTACCGTTCGCTATTCGGAACGAAGCGACGATCCGCGCAAGACCCCGTTTTCCGCACCTGCAAGCGCCGTTCACGGAGATTTCGGGCCCGCGCAGTTCAAACAGAGGGTTCATCATCTCGATGCCGAGGCGGCATTGCAGCGGGTCACCGGTTCCAAGACGCCCCGTCGCTGGCGCTGTTTCAATGTCTGGCAGCCAATCTCGCCGCCGCCTTACGATTCATTGCTGACGGTGTGCGACACACGGACGGTGTCGGCCGACGATCTCGTAGTCGGCATGGCGACTGCCGAGCGGCCGGGCGAGAAGTTCGATGTCCAACTGGTCGGTTTCAAGCATCGTGCAGAGCATCGCTGGGCCTATTGTTCGGACATGGGCCCGCAGGACATCCTCGTGTTCTCCGGCTTCGATCCATCTTGTGACAGCCCCTACAGAATCGTGCCGCACAGCGCGTTCCTGGCGCCGGGATGCCCGCCGAATTCGATCCCGCGAAACAGCGTCGAATTACGGGCGGTTGCTGTGTTCGACTGAGCGAGAGCGAACTTCGCTCAGCGCATAGGCCAAGTAGGAGAGGCGCCTTGAACATTCCATCGCATGTGCCCGAAGATCTCGTGGTGGATTTCGATTTCCACCACCCGCCGGAACCCGGCCTAGATCCCTTTCGCGCCTTCACTTGGCTGCATGGGCGCGCTCCGGTCGTGTGGTCCCCGCATAATGGCGGGCATTGGATGACGACCACTGGCCAAGCGAGCAAGGAAGTGCTGAACGACCATACGCGGTTTTCTTCCCGGTCGGTCTTTGTCCCGAAAGTCGATCGCCCGAGGCTTATTCCGCTGGAATACGATCCGCCGGAGCATACGGCCTATCGCCGTGCCATCAGGAACACTTTCCTCCCCGGACCGGTAAGAAAGATGTCTTCTGCGGCCCGCGAGCTGGCGATTGAGCTGATCGAGGGGTTCAAGCCAAAGGGAGGCTGCGAGTTCGTTTCCGATTTCGCGCGGCAATTGCCGATCGTCGTTTGGCTCAGGATGATGAATCTGCCGCTTGAAGACCGGGAGGAACTGCTCGACGCCATCGACGCCGGCATCCGCCCGAGGGATGACGAGCATTACAATTGGGGCAACAATTTCATCAATCGCTACATGGCCGATCTGGTGGATGAACGGATCGCAAATCCCGGCGACGATCCGGTCAGCGAGGCGATGAAGGAACCTATCGACGGCAGGCCGATGACCCGGGAGGAATTGCTGGGGCTGGCGATTACTCTGCTCGGCGGCGGTCTGGAAACTGTCGCTACCACCTTGGCCTGGTTCGGCCTTCATCTTGCGAACAGCCCGGAAGATCGGGAGCTGCTGCGCAAAGACACCGGCAGAATACCCAAGGCCATTCACGAGATGATGCGCCGCTATGCGATCCCCAATCTCGGCAGGGTGGTGACGCGTGACATGACTTTCGAAGGCGCCCCCATGAAGGAGGGGGATTCGATTCTTGTATCTGCTTGCGTGCAGGCGCTCGATCCCCAGACATTCGATGATCCGTCATCCGTCGATTTCTCGCGCGGCGACGCTCACAAGCATCTCGGCTTCGGTGGCGGCGTGCATCACTGCGCAGGCGCGCCGCTCGCCCTGAGCGAGCTGAGAATTTTTCTGGAGGAGTGGCTGCCTAGAATCCCCGATTTCCGCGTCGATCCTGAGGATCCGCCAGTCGTCGAAACGGGGTTGGTCAACGGCCTGGCCAGGCTTCCGCTGCGGTGGGATTGACGATGCCTCCAATCTTGCCTGCTGCAGGTTTGTGCAGCGTCAGAGAAATGCGTGAGACAATCGGCGAATGATTTTATTTAATATTGACTAACAAACATGCGCATGCTGTTTCGAGAACAAATAAAAACACATTGGGAAAGGTTGATTGGCAAATGGCATCTCACGCAGCCATGATTTCCGAAGCCGATATCGCCGAATTCGAACGCGCCGGCGCGATCTGCCTGCGCGGACTGTTCAGTCAGGATTGGGTGGAGCGGATGCGCGCCGCGATCGAGCGACGCATAGAGGCCGGGCCCGGGGCATTGTCCCGCCGGCAGCAGGCCTTCTCATTCACCGAATTGTTCATGGCGCGAAACGATCCGGATTTCCGCGACTTCGTGTTTGAATCGCCGGCTGCGTCCATCGCAGCGCAGCTGATGCGCTCAAACTCCGTGCGGTTCTATTTCGATCAGATCTTCAACAAGGAACCTGGGCTGGACGAGCCGAGCCCGTGGCACAACGATCAGCCGTTCTATCCAATCAAGGGCAAACAGGTCTGCTCTGTCTGGTTGGCGTTGGATGACATCACGAAGGAATCGAGCGGGCTGCAATATGTCGCCGGTTCGCATCGCTGGGAGCAGCTGCCGGACGGTGACTTTCCCGAAATCGATACGTCTTCCGATCAATATGAGATTCTGACCTGGAACATGCAGCCGGGCGATTGCCTGGTGCATGGCGGCTTCACGGTTCACGGCGCCAACGGCAACACCACGCTGGACACGCGGCGGCGTGCCTTGGCGACGCGCTGGATCGGGGATGATATCGTCTACCGCGTTCGCGAAAAGGCGCGTGAAGAATTGCAAGTGCCGAACCTCGCTACCGGGGATGCAATTCCTGCCGGAGAGCAGTTTCCGGAAGTCGAGCTGGCCTGATTTGCGAAATAGGTCTCAGCGGACTGGGTGAGCATTGGAAGTTCCGGTCGCCGGCAAGCCGAGCCAAGGGAGTATGGGAATGCCGACTTTTATCGTCGAATATCAATCGACCGGTGGCGGCCTGCGGTCGCGGGGCGACGAATACAAGGCGGCGCAAAATGCACGCAAGGAGTATCGCAAGAGCCTTGCGGGGCGGATTGTGCTGGCGGGTCCGAAATTCGAAACGACCGCCGATAGCGAATCCGTTTCCAGCATCATGATTATCGAAGCGGATGACATAGATTCCGCACGCGAAATTGCCGCGAAGGACCCCTATTACGAAATCGGAGAGTTCAGCGGTTTCACCGTCAACGAAATCGCTCTGACCTCATTCAACTCCGGTTTCGCGTTGAGTAACTAAACAAGACTGTTTGCGCCGGGAGGTACGGGCAGGGGAGCATTCACGCGTTGATTTAGTTTAGCAGTAAGATAGCATGAAGGCGGAAAGAGGCGGCGCAATACAGAACGGATCGATTGCGGACATAGAATCTGTGCCGGCCGGAACAGCGCCGTGAATGGCATATCAATCAACAGGCGAAGAGCCGGGAATTTTGAGGATCAAGAAGAACACATGGGAAGGCTTGAAGGCAAGATTGCACTGATAACGGGGATCTCCGGCGGGCAGGGACGGGCGGCCGCGCTCGCATTCGCACGGGAAGGGGCCAAGGTCGTGGGGTGCGATCTCAAGGCCGAGGCTGCGCAGGAAACCGCGGAAATGGTTCGCGGCGAAGGAGGCGAGATGACCTCCATTGCACCCGTGGACCTGTCTGACGAGCAAGAGGCGACGCGGTGGGTCGAAGATGCCGCCGCGGTCTATGGCGGTATCGACGTGCTGTACAACAATGCAGCGCTTGCCCGGATCGGCACACTGGCTGGAATGTCCACTGATGCCTGGCACTACACCCTGAAATACGAGCTCGACATACTGTTCTTCGTCACGCGCGCCGCCTGGCCGCATTTGGTGAAAAGGGGCGGCGGCTCCATCATCAATACCGGCTCCATCATTGCCGGGCGGGGCAGCGACATGCCGATGGCCGCACATGGCGCCGGCAAGGCCGGCGTGATCGGCCTGACCAAGCACATGGCGCTGGAGGGCGGAAATTCGGGCATCAGGGCGAATTGCATCAGCCCCGGACTGATCTGCAACGAGATGTTCGAACAGTTGCTGAAAGATCCGAACGACAATCTCTACAAGCAGATCCGGACTTCGCCGCTCGGCCGGATAGGTCAGCCCGAAGACGTGGCCGGGCTGGCCGTGTTCCTCGCATCCGATGAATCGAGCTACATCACCGGCACCAATATCGTGATCGATGGCGGGCAGACTTTGGGCATCGGCATGTCCTTCGGTCAGGAGCCTGCCCCCTTGTTCGCTCAGCCCGTCGATCTGCCTGAGGCAGAAGGCGAAAAGCTCACAATCGAAACGCTGGATGGCGAGTCCGAGGCGTGGTTGTTCACGCCCAGGGAAGAGAAGGGACCCTGGCCTGGCGTGATGATCTATACCGACATCATGGGGGTCCGCCCGCTATTCAAATCGATGGCTCAGCGCCTGGCCGATGCAGGCTTCGCAGTTCTGCTGCCGAACCTTTTCTACCGGCTGGGGCCACCGCTCGATCCGCCGCTTTCCGTCAAGAATTCGGGTGAGTTTGGCGAGCTTCTGGGAATGGCCGGAACCTTGTCGAAAGATACGATCGTCAGGGACTCCGGCGCCTGGCTGGCGGCGCTTGCCGCGCGGCCGGAAGTGAAGGCGGATCCGCTTTCCTGCGTCGGCTATTGCATGAGCGGCCCCATGGCCATCTGGACTGCCGCAGCGCATCCCGGAAAGGTCGGGGCGGTGGCGGTCTTCCACGGGGGCCACATGGTCATGAAGGGGGATGACAGCCCGCACCTTGCGTTCAAGGACTGTGCTGCGCGGTTCTATTTCGGATGTGCCGAGACCGACGCCTTCATGACGGGTGACCACATCGCGACGCTGAAGGAATCGCTCGAACAAGCCGGGCGGCCACATGAAGTGGAAGTCTATCCCGGCACCTATCACGGATTTGCGATCGCCGATGCTTCATACAGCCGAGAAGGTTCGGAGAAGCATTGGGAAGCAATGATCGATTTTCTGTCATAATAAAAATCCGGAAAATCGAAGTAAAAAACAAAAATGAGACGAGTTTTGGGAATGAATTCTGATCGAGGATTGAGAGATGTCTGGAGAGCAAGGGAAAGAGCGGCCCAACAAGCTTAAGCTCGGGATATTCGGCGCCAATATGGATGGCGGGATGACGGCAACCAAGGTGAAGGACCGTTTCCGCCTGACCTGGCCGAATGTGGAACGTGTCGCCAGGGCCGCCGACGAAGCGGGCTTCGAAGCGCTACTGCCCATGATGCGCTGGAAGTCCATGGGCGGAGAGACCGACTTCCACGGCACTTCCTACGAACCCTTTACCTGGGCCGCCGGTGTTTCATCGGTCACGGACAATATCGGCGTTTACAGCACGATGCATATCTTTGCCGTGCATCCCTTGATGGCCGCCAAGCACATGGCCACCATCGATCACATTTCCGGCGGACGTTACGGCTTCAACCTGGTCTGCGGCTGGTTCCCGCCCGAATATCAGATGTTCGGTATTCCCATGCCCGAGCATGATGAACGCTATGCCTATGCCGCGGAATGGCTGGAGGTAGTCGATCGTCTTTGGACTTCCGACGAGCCGTTCGATTTCAATGGGAAGTTCTTCCAGCTCAAGCAGCTGCAAATGAAGCCCAAGCCCGTACGCCGGCCCCGGATCATGAATGCCGGCGCATCGGAAACCGGGGCCCGTTTTGCCGCCGAACACGCCGATATGGCCTTTATTGGGGTGCTGGAGCATGAGAGCGAACAGCAGAAGCGCGCCAATGTCGACCGGCTGCGCAATACCGCTCGCGATGAATTCGGACGCGACATCGAAGTGTGGAGCGGCGCCTGGGTCCTTTGCCGTCCGACCGAGGAAGAAGCGCAAGCGGAATATCGCAGAGTGCTGGTGGAAGAAGGCGATTACAGCATCATCGACAGCATGCCGCCCGGCGTTGTTCCGCCTTTGGACGATATGCCGAAGGAAGAAGCGGACATGATGCGGGCGAAGCTGCTTGCGGGCTTTGGCAGCATCCATCTGGTTGGAACGCCCGAGCAAGTCGCCGACAAGCTGGAGGCGATGTCTGCAATCGGGCTGGACGGTATCGTGCTGACTTTCGTGGATTATGAACCGGAAATCGCCAATTTCACCGCGAATGTCATGCCCTTGCTCGAACAGCGCGGACTTCGGAATCTGCGGCAGGAAGCGCGCGTTCCCGATCCCGTTTGAATTGCCATCGGCGAACGTGCCGCCGCGCCGGCTCAATGCCGGTTTGGGCTAGTGCTTCCTATCAATTCACCGCCGGATCGGCCTGGTCCGGCGGGGTCTGCCACCCGCCGCCCAGCGCCTTGAACAGATCGACGCGGGCAGAGCCGAGCCTCTGGATGGAGGCGGCATTGGCTGCCCGTGCGTCGAGCAGGTCACGCTGTGCCACCAGCACATCGAGATAGGCCAAAGACCCAGCGCGATAACGTTGATCGGCCATGCGGTAGGCGTTTTCCGATCGCTCTGCCGCTTCCTGCAGCGCGCGCTGCCGTTCTTCTTCATTGGCGACACGGGCTAGCGCCTGCTCCACTTCCTTGAGCGCCGTGAGAACGGCTCCGTCGAACGTGGCGAGCGCGGCATCGCCCTGCGCCTCCGCCTGGCGCAAGCGTGCCCGCGCGACGGCCATGTTGGGGAAGCTCCAGGAAATGAGCGGGCCAAGGGAGAACGAAAAGGAATCGTCCCCCTGCACATTGTCATTACGCAGGAAATTGCCCGAACCGCCCAGAGTGATGCGGGGATAGAGATCTGCCGTAGCCACTCCGATCCGTGCCGTATCGGCGGCCAGCGTCCGTTCCGCTTCGCGCAGGTCGGGCCTGCGGCGCAGGAGCGATGCGGCATCGCCCACCGGCAAGGCGCTGACGGCAAGCTCGGGCGGAACCGCGCATTCGCGGGCTGCTGACGGCACATTGGCAGGCGTGGTGCCAAGCAGCGCCGCGAGTTCGAACAGGGCCGCCTGGCGCTGCGCTTCGACGGACGGCAGCTCGGATCTTGCGCGAGCGGAAAGCGCAGCTGCCCGCTCCACATCCAATTGGGCTGCCGCTCCGGCGCGCTCCAGCGTCATCGTAAGATCCAGCGCTTCCTCGCTGGTCTGCGCGGAGCCTGCGGCAACGTCCCGTGCAAGGCCCAGTGAGCAGGCATCGAGATAACTCCGCGTCGTTTCCGCAGCGACCATGACGCGCACGGCATCCCGGGCCGCCTGGCGGGCCTGTGCGTCCGCTTCGGCTGCACGTATCGCCTGGCTGATCCGGCCGAAGAGATCGACTTCCCAGGAAACGGCTGCACCGGCAGTCGTGGAGAACTGCGCGTCGCCCGTTGTAGCCCCGCTGGGCAGTGAATCGCCATAGGTTACGCCGCCGCTAAGATCGGTCTCCGGCAGGCGCCCTGCGCGGTTCTCCTGAACAACGGCGCGCGCTTTCGCGAGATTGGCTTCGGCAACGCGCAGGTCGGTGTTGGCGGCGAGTGCCTGTTCGACCAGCGCGCTCAGGGCCGGATCGTCATACAGGCGCCACCAATCATCCGGCACCGGCATCGCCGGATCGAACGCGCCGGAGCGTGTAACGAAATGGCCCTGCGCCGTTTCGGGCGGTGAGGGCCGCTCATAGGACGGGGCTGTAGCGCAGGCTGCCGCCAGCAGCGGGGCAATTGCCGATAGGATACGCCGATTACGCATAAGTGGGGGCTTCTCCGAAAGGCTCGTCATCCGCGATCGGCTTTTCCTTGCCGCGATGGTCCGTCGCAATCAGCGTATAGATCGTCGGCAGGACGAAAAGGGTGAACAGCGTCCCGATCAGCAGGCCCATGATCACCACGACCCCGATGGCAAACCGGCTCTCCGCGCCGGCCCCGCCGGCGAAGAGCAGCGGGATTAGCCCTGCGACCATTGCTGCCGTCGTCATGAGAACCGGCCGCATACGCACACCGGCGGCGTGCTGGATCGCTTCCTGGCGGTCCCATCCCTGATGCTTCTGCATCTGGTTAGCGAAGGACACCATCAGGATGCCGTGCTTGGAAATGAGGCCGATCAGCGTCACCAGCCCGATCTGGGTGTAGATATTGATGGTCGTGAAGCCGAGATAGAGCGGCGCCAGTGCCCCGCATACGGCAAGCGGCACGGTCACCAGAATGACCAGCGGATCGCGGAAGCTGTTGAACTGTGCTGCCAGCACCAGAAAGATCACGATCAAGGCGAAGCCGAAGGCAGTCGTCAGGCGGTCGCCTTCCGTCACATATTGGCGGCTGTTGGACAGCCAATCGACACTTGTCCCAGGCGGCACGGGCTGATTTTCCAGAAAGTCCACCGCCTGCCCCATGGTCGCCCCCGGCGCGAGAACCGCCGACAGGGTTGCCGAGTTCATCTGGTTGAATTGAGGCAGCAGATTGGGCTGCGCCCGCATTTCCACGTTCACGACGTTGGATAGCTGCACCAGTTCGCCGGAAGCTGCCCGCACGTAATACTGACCGAGGTCGCTTGGATCGACGCGATCATCCTGGGGGACCTGGACGATCACGTCATAGGACCGGTCGAACCAGTTGAAGCGATTGACCAGGTTTTCGCCCACCAGCAAGGCTAGCGTGTCCGCGATCTCGGCCATGCTAACGCCCAATTCGCCCGCCTTGTCGCGGTCGATGGTGATGTGCGCCTCCGGGCTGTCGAAGGCGAGATCGCTGTCGACAAAGGCAAACAGGCCGCTGCCCCAGGCCGCTCCCTTCAGTCCCTCAAGCGTCTGGTAAATCTGCGAGAAATCGTCTGCCGACTTGATCACCATCTGCACGGGCAAGCCGCCCGTTCCGGCTGGCAGAGGGCTATCCTGGAAGGAAGTGGCGAAGACGCCGGTAATCCCCGCCGTCTTGGCTGAAACCTCGGCCTGGATTTCGTCAGCGCTCCGTTCGCGCTCAGCCCAATCGGTGAAAACGACACCGCCAAATCCGACCGAAGACCGGTCCAAACCGGCCCCGAAGAAGGTGTGGGCATATTCGGGCAGCTCGCGGAACATCGCTTCGACTTCCGCACTGAACTTGGCGGTATAGTCGACGCTGGCATATTGCGGGGCTTTGGTCTGCACGAAGATATAGCCCATGTCCTCCTGCGGGGCGAGCTCGCGCTCTGCGCCGGTGAAGAGCACGACAATCGTACCCAGGATCGCAACGCAAACGATCAGCACGGCCGAGCGGGCAACAAGCGTCTTACGCAGCAAGGTCTCGTACCCGGAGGTAAGGCGGTGCATCACGCCTTCGATCTTCTGTGCAAATTTACCTTCCGACATTTCGGAATTGAGCAGCCATCCGCTCATCATGGGTGATAGCGTTAGCGCAACGACACCGGAGACGATCACAGAACCGGCCAGAGTGAAGGCGAATTCCTTGAACAGGGCGCCCGTAAGCCCGCCCATCATTCCGATCGGCGCATAGACGGCCGCCAGCGTCAGGGTCATCCCGATGACCGGGCCGACGATTTCCCGTGCACCGATGATTGCGGCGTCGAAGGGCGGTTTTCCCTCTTCGATGTGTCGGTGGATATTCTCGACAACGACAATCGCGTCATCGACCACCAGGCCGATGGCAAGGACCATCGCCAGCAGGGTAAGCAGGTTGAAGGAGAAGCCGAACATATACATCAGCGCCATCGTCCCCAGCAGCGACAGGGGGATCGTGACGATCGGAATGATGACCGCGCGCACGCTGCCCAGGAACAGGAAGATCACCACGATCACGATGATGACCGCTTCCAGAACCGTGTGTTCCACCTCTGCAATCGAAGCGTCCACGAAGCGGGCGGAGTCGAACGGGCTGACGACTTCGACGCCGACCGGCGCGGCATCCCTGATCTGCGGCAGTAGCTTGTTGACGGCGTCGACGATTTCGAGCGGATTGCCGTCAGGCGTCGGCGTGATGGCCAATGTAACCGATGGCTTGCCGGACGAGATCGCGATGGAATCATAGCTCTGGCTGCCCAGTTCCACTCTGGCAACGTCGCCCAGGCGCACGATGCCTGCGTCGGACTTCTTCAGAACCATATTACGAAATGCGTCTGTATTCTGCGCGTCGGTTCCGGCCGTGATGTTGAGTACGGTGTTGTCGCCCCGCAGTTGCCCCGGCGCCGCCTGGACATTGTTTGCCCGCAGCATGCCCGCAAGGTCGCTTGCCGTCATGCCGCGTGCGGCGAGTTTCTCCGGATCGACCCAGATGCGCATCGCAGGTGCGCCGGCGCCGCCGAGACTGGCCGAGGCGACGCCCGGTATCGAGGTCATCAAGGGCTGGGCGACGCGTGTCGCGAAATCGACCATCCGCGATCTGTCGACAGTCTCGCTCCTGAAGGCGATATATTGAATGGCCGATGCGCCATCGGTGATCTTGGTGACAACAGGGTCAAATACGCCTTCGGGAAGGCGGTACTGCACCTGCTGAACCTTCGACAGAATCTCCGTCATCGTCCGGTCGGCATCGGCATTGAGGACGAGTTTGGCAGAGATCTGGCTGCTGCCTTGAGACGACGTGGAAGTGATATATTCGATGCCGCTTGCCGTCGCGATCGTTTGAGCGATCGGCGTGGTGACGAAGCCCTGCATCACGTCCTGAGTGGCGCCAGGGAATGCCGTGTTCACGGTGATTGTGGCGCTTTCCATGCCCGGATATTGCCGAACGGGCAGGCCCATCATTGCCGAAGCGCCGGCCAGAAAGATCAGCAAGCTCACCACGATGGCGGCAGTCGGCCGCCGAATGAAGAGATCGGTAAACCGCATTTCAGTCAGCCTCCGGTCCGGTCAGTTCGGTGACCTTCACGGTTGCACCCGGCTGTACGCGCAGTTGCCCTTGCGAGACGACGACGTCACCGGCCTCGATGCCGGACTCCACGATCACATTGTTGCCCATGCGGCGGCCCGTGCGAACCGAGACAATCTCTGCCTGGCCGCCTTCTCTGGCGTTCTCTCCGCGAATGACGATGACATTGTCACCCTGCGCTGAGGTCTGAATGGCAGTGAGGGGCAGGACAATCGCGTTCTCCTGCGGCGGTAACTCCACGGAGGCAGTCACATACATGCCTGGCCTCAGGACATGGCCGGGATTGGCCAGACGGGCCTGCACGCGGACATTGCGGGTTTCTTCGTCCAGTTTGGGCTCGATGCTGCTCAGACGCGCATTGAAGCTGCGATCCGGATAGGCATCGGACACGACGCGAACCGTCTGTCCGGGCTCGAGCGCGCCGAGTTGCTGCTGCGGAACGGAGAAATCGACGAACAGCGTATCCAATGCAGTGAGCGTTGCGATCGGGTCCCCGGCATTGAGATATTGCCCGGGATCGATCTGCCTGATGCCCAGGCGCCCGGAGAAAGGCGCGCGCACTTGCTTTTCGCGGATGCGCGCATCGAAACGGGCAACTTCGGCCAGTGCCTGATCGAGCTGAGAGCGCCGCTCTTCCAGCAATTCCCTGGGTTCCGCTCCGGTAGGGGCCAGCTCTTCCGAGCGTTCGAATTGTATCCGTGCGAAGTCGGCGCGTGCCTTTGCGGCTTTCCTGTCCGCCTCTTCGGGGCCGGCATAGAGCTGTACAAGCAATGCGCCGGAGCGCACATATTCACCGGCGCTGAAGCGAAGCGCGCTGACACGCCCAGCGACTTCGGGGGCCAGCATGACTTCTCTCACCGCGCTCAGGCTGCCCACGGCCTCCAGGTCCATGGGGGCAAGCTGCGGCTCGACGACCATGGCCGCCACTGCCGTCTCTTGCGCTTGCCAGGCCTGACCGCCTCCGGAACGAATGGCGCGCCATGTAAACAGGCCGCCCAGCACCACTGCCAGAATGACGATCGTAAGCACGATCGTTCGGCGGGAGGCGCCTTGAGAAGACGTTTCCGCTTCCGAGACCGTTTCACCGGAATCTTCAGTGAATTCTGGGTTGTCGCTCATTTAACGGGTCCCCTGGGGAGAGAAGATCTGGTGCCTTCGGACAAGTAAAGCTGCCGCCGCAAGACCGGCCAACAAGAGAAGCGGAGCAAGTGCATGTGCAAGTTCACCATTGAGAAGCAGAGTGCAAAGCGCCGCTGCTGCAATCATTCCGCCAAGCAGGATCCCCTTCATCCGGAAGGCAGGCAGCAACAGCATCAGTGCAGCTAGCAGCTCTAGCAAACCGGTCACGCGAGAAAACCACGCAGGATAGCCCCATCGCGCGTAATCCGCTGAAAGTTCGGGGGAAGGGAACAAATTCATGACACCGGCGATCAGGAACAGAATCGCCAATGCAATGGAAATCAGCCGGTGCCAGGCAACGCGCCTCATGCCGAAGCCCTGCCGGTGGCCACGACAATCGGCTTTCTCTGCCGGATCGCAAAAGAATGGGTAGTCATGTCGGCTCCTGCTGCGCCCATCGGGGATCGAAAAGGGCTTGTGATTCGTTGCCGACTGCCCAAATACAACCTCAACAATAGTTGAGGTCAAGGGCGTTTTGAAAAATTATGGACAGTGAACAGGTCTTGTCGGTCGGCGAAGTTGCGAAACGCAGCGGCGTCGCGGTTTCCACGATCCATTTCTACGAAAGGAAGGGCCTGATCGAAGGATGGCGTTCGGGCGGCAATCAGCGGCGCTACCCGCGCAAGATCCTGCGGCGCATCGCCATTATTCGCATTGCGCAGCGTGCGGGAATTCCTCTCGCGACGATTGCGGAGCATCTCGCCAAGCTTCCAAACAGGAACGTGTCGGCAGCGCAGTGGCACGATCTCAGCAGTGAATGGCGCGACGAACTCAATAGCAGGATCGTCAGCCTGACTCAGCTCCGCGACCAACTGGAAGGCTGCATCGGTTGCGGCTGCCTGTCATTGAGCGACTGCCCGCTGCGAAATCCGGAGGACAAGCTTGCCGAGGAGGGGGCAGGGCCGCAGCTTCTTTCCTGACAGCACATGGCGCGTTCAGTCGCGGAAGCGCAGCGCATGGCTCAGACATCCGATAGATGCGACGTAGCGGGGGGAGGCAAGAACGCCGTTTTGCGAAGCAGGGCGATCAGGGTTTCCATCGCCTCGCGCATCAATGGCGCGTCCCGGGCAAGCAGAGCGTCATCCATTTTCCGGAGGATCGGGCCAAGCACGTCCTTCGGGAACAACAGGTTCGTATCCGATACGCGCCGGGGCACGGTCAGCTGCCGCTGAAGGCCGTTGAACATCATTTGCATGACCAGATGCCCGGATGCCTTCACCAGCCCGTCTCCGAGTTCGCGCAAGGCAATGCGCTGCTGCGCCGCACTCTTCGCAGCGGCCGTCTTGGCTACGAGCGCGCACACCTCTGCAATCTGCTCTTCACTGCCCGCGATGACCGCTTTTTGAGCGGTGGGCACGATCAACAGGCTGAGAACTTCCAGAACCTGGTCGAGCAGTTGGGAGGCCCTGTCTTCGGCGTCGTTCGACCATAGCCGCAGTAGAGGGCCGATCACTTCCATTGTCGCCGATTCCAGCGAGAGAACTCTCGCGCCGCCCGGCTGTATGGAGAGGACACCGAGCTGCTGCAGCTGGGTGAACGCCTCGCGAATGGCGCCTCGGCTCGTTTCGAAGCGTTGGCTCAAATCCCGTTCGGAAGGCATACGTTCGCCCTCGCGAAATCGCTGCGACAAGATCTCGCTCAACAATTCGGAAGCGATCTCGTCCGACCGGCCGCGGGGGGCGGCCCGCCTACCTGCCGACAATCCATTTCCTTCCGGCTTTTGCGCCACTGCAATTCACCTTTACATGGTATTACCATATTGGTAGGACCAATTATCATTCAAGCACTGAGGCTGGCAATGCAATACCGGCCCGGGAAGATATTTGGGAGAGCCGGTTTGGAATCGTCTGTCATGGACCGGGCCGCCGTGATGGCGCCTTTCAATTATGTGGACGGAGACAAGGTCGAACGGCCAAAGTTTGCCTTCACTTTTGGTGCGCAAGGCGGATTGCCGCTGGAGACGCATGTTCTGCCCGTCGTCGACGCGGCCGGTCTGGAACAGCCGCCACGGCTTGACGACTATGGCTTCCAGCTTGTGCGGCTCGATGCCACGCCGACCCGGGACTTGCCGAGCGACGCGATCGAGCAGCACTGGGTCCCTGCCGTGCGGGAAAAGCTCAAGCAAATCACTGGCGCCGACGAAGTTATCGCCTGGGGTTTCGGCATGCGCTATTCCGATCCCAGTCAGGATCCACGCAAGAACAAGACAATCGCCAATCCTTCGCGCCGGGTACATGGCGATTTCAGCCCGACGAATTTCGGCGCGGAGATCGATCACGAGGACGTCGAGGCCGAGATTGCCGCTGTCAGCGGTGGCCGTAAACTGACGCGCTGGGTCGGCTACAATGCATGGCAGGCCTATTCGGAGCCGCCTTACGACACGCCATTGGTGTTCTGCGACAAACGGACCGTGTCGCCAGAGGCTCTGGTAATCGGTACGGGCAGTTCGAAGGAGCGGCCGGACTTTACCATGGATCTACCGTTCTTCGTCTACGATCCGCAGCATCGCTGGTACTACTATTCGGCAATGCGCCCGGATGAGACGGTGCTGTTTATCGGAATCGAGCCTCTGGGAGATGGCAGGAACGATTTCGTTCCGCATACGGCGATCGACGATCCCACCTGTCCGGCAGACGCGCCGCCGCGATGCAGCGTCGAAGTTAGAGCCATGGCACTGTATTTCGAGTGAGCGCTTCGACGGACACCGGAGTCAATATTGGGCTCCGGCTCTCGCGCCCACAGCTTCGCAAACCAATCATGAAGAGCCGGCTCCATGGCGTTCAGTAACACTGCAGAACGCGCGGGTGATCGCGTTTCCGGACGACAGATCTACGCTCTGTTTCTTCTTTGCGGCGTTGGCGTCTTCTCCAATGTCGATCGGAATATGCTAGGACTGGTCATGCCCCATGTCATGGCCGACCTGGAGCTTTCGAACACCATGATGGGGCTCGTCGTCGGGCTGCCTTTTGTCATTTGCTACGTATCTTTCGCTATCCCGCTGGCCTGGGTCGCGGACAATTACGAACGGCGCAGCCTGCTTGGCGGTGCGCTTTTGGGGTGGAGCGTGGTGACGGCGCTGACAGGTATGGTCCAGAACGGCTGGCAGCTTGCCATGGCCCGCCTGGCACTTGGAGCAGGCGAAGCGGCGGGACATCCCACCATCACATCGCTGATAGCGGACAGCTTCAATGTCCAACGGCGCGCGGTCGCCTTTTCCGCCTATTCGGCAACCACATATCTCGGGCCGCTGATCGGTTTCCCGATCGTCGGCTGGCTGATCGCCGTCTATGGCTGGCGGTCCGCCTATTACGTCATGGGCGGATTGGGCATGCTGTTTGCCATTCTCTTCCTTGCGACAATGAAGGAACCGGTGCGCGACGTGCCCGTGGCGAAGGGCGCCGCCAAACAGCCTTTCTTCCTCAGCATCGTTCGTCTGCTGAAGATGCCGACCTTTCTGCTGGTCATCGCCGCTGGGGGTTTCAACGCAATCAATCAGGGCGCCCATCTGACTTGGGCACCGACTTTCCTGGACCGCGTGCACGGCCTGTCGCCAACGGAGATCGGGTTCTATTTCGGCACTCTGCGCGGTCTGACCGGGGTCGCCGGCGCGATCATCGCGGCAGTGGGAATTGGCATTCTGGTGCGGCGTGATCTGCGCTGGCAGATCTGGGCGCCGATGGCGGTCACGCCTTTGCCGTTCTTTTCCGACCTCCTGTTCCTCTTTTCGGGCAATCAGCTTCTCTGGCTGTTCGGTCTCGGATTCTCCGCCTTCGCTTCCGCCCTGCTGGTTTCCATCAGCTTCCCGCTCTACGTGAACATCGTGCCGGCAAACCTGCGCGCGACTGCATCCGCGCTCTATTTCCTGATCGTCGCGCTCACGGGTTTCATGTTCGGACCGTTCGTTGTCGGTGCGCTGACGGACGCGTTGACTCCTCACTTCGGGGTGCAGTCCATTGGCATCGCCATGGCAATCGCTTCAGCTTCGATCCTGGTTTCGGCCCTGATGCTTATCCTGGCGAACAGGAACTGGATCGATGATGCCAGGCGGGCCGAGGCGCAGTGACATGCTCAATCAAAGGGAAATAATATGACCGATTCCGGCGCCAGCCTCGTGTTCTTCAAACTGTTCGTGCCGGAGATGGCGCCTGCCCTTGCGTTCTGGTGCGATGCGATGGGCTTCGAAGTGCGCGATACGTTCGAGGATGAACGATTGCTTGAAAAGATTCTCGCTCTGCCTGGGCAAGATGGGGCGCCGAGCCTGCTGTTGGTCAATTGGAAAGATGGACGCGACGTGACTGTCGGCAATGGTCATGGTCCGATCGGCATTCAGGTACGCGATATCGAAGCTGCTCGCGACCACGCTATGGCAGCGGGCGCCCAAGAGGGGCGCGGGCTGGTGGAACATCCGGGCGTGAAGCTGTGCTTCTTTTTCAGCCCGCAAGGGCACGAGATCGAATTGGTGCAGATCGGCTGATCCGCTGACGCGGTTTCACCGAGCGTTGGTGCCTGTCTACTGGCCTTCTGGCGGTTTGATGATGGCATCTAGCTCAACCAGCGGGGTTTGCAGGGATTCGTACAAGGGCTTGTTGGTGAGCAGCAGCCGTGCCTGCGTTCCCCAGCCACCGATGAAGAGATCGTCCTTTCCGTCTCCATCCAGGTCGCCGGGCACGACGCTCCAGCTTCGTCCGACCGTGAGACTGGGAACCATCGAGAGCGTGACGTCGGTGAATTGTCCGGCACCGTCATTCTGCCATGCCCTTACTTGCAGCGGGACGAAGCCGGGGACTTGAATCGCGCTCACGATAATGTCCTGCGCGCCGTCATGGTTGAAATCCGCGATCCCGCCGGCCCAGCTGGAGAAGGTGTGTTCGGGCAAACGGGCGGTCTCGTCCCGGAAGTGGCCGCTGCCGTCATTGATGAGCAGACGCGCCTGCGGATCCTTGTCCCAATCCGCATTGTTGCTGGTCAGATTGAAATAGAGAATATCCGGCAGGTCGTCGCCATTCGCATCGAACACATGGACTTCGCGGGTTTCCATCGGGACCTTCAGTTCGAGCCGGTCGGAAGCGTCGGAGAAGTGGCCTTCGCCGTCATTCAGAAGCAGCCGGTTCGTCAAAGTGGGGCTGGCGGTCAGCATGTCGAGGTCGCCGTCGCCATCCATATCGGCGAGCGCGACACCTTCGGTCTGGTCGTTGCCTGGCGGGAGATGCGTATCGGTTGCATCGATGAAATGACCGGGTCGGTCCGGATCGTTCAGCCAGAGGAAATTGTGGGCCGGAACAATCGGCCCGTGAAAGCCGGCTTCGCCGGTATTGCCGACCACGATATCGGGAAGGCCGTCGCCGTTCACGTCACCCACTGCCAGGCCGTTGCCCTGGCTGCGCGCCAGAAGCCGATCGCTCGCATCAGTGAACCCGCCTTTGCCATCGCCCAGAAACAGCTGATGCACGCCGTCATGTTCGGCAACGAAGACAGCGTCCAGATTGCCGTCGCCGTCGAAATCGGCAGCGCGGACATGCTCGCTGTCATGGATTTCAGTGCCCAGGGCCCCTTCCTGCCAGGTCAGTATGCCGGTGCCGTCGTTTAGATAGAGGCGGTTGGGCGCCCATTCGCACGCGATGACTAGATCGAGATCGCCGTCCTTGTCGACATCGATAAATGCAGCGTCCAGAGCATGGACCGTCGGGTCCTGCGGCATATGGCTGGAGGTCGCATCGACATATTCTGGGGAGGGAGCCAGTTGCGCGAGCGCCGGGCTTGATGACGCGGCGGCAATGGCCAGGACGCCGGTGAATGCGACCGACGTCCTGCATTTTGCCCTTCGAAGGCCCCGGTGTGTGGGTGACTGAACCATAGGACGAACCTTTCAATAAACGCTGGTGCAGACGGGGCCTGTCGAATGGTCATTGAATGCCTCAGATCAGGATTGCCTCGAAGGCTTTGAGCGGCGGCAGATCGAACCAGGTCCGGTCGCCTTCCCGCGTGCCCTGGACTGTGGCCCCGGCCACCAGCATGCGGGCCGGACCTGACGGGCCCGCCACGCCCAGGCGCAGGCCGTGCAGTTGCGGCGGATCGTTGTAGCGGCCGTTGCGCTGGCCGGCATAGTTGATGACATGCAGCAGCGACTGGCCGTTCGCACGGCCCATCTGCATCATTTCGACCGCGCCCGTGCCTTCCAGAACGAACTTCTGCGGACCTTTGTAGCGGCGGATCAGTTCGGCCAGGATCTGCTGATGGATCGGCAATCCGTCGCGGTAATACTGCCAGTCGATATGCCAGGGGATATGGACCGCATGGCCCTGGCCATAGGCCTGCACGGCCGCGCCGGGAATATCGCGCACCGGTGACCCCGGGATTGCGTAGTTGAGCTCGGGTGGGCCGTAGCGGCGATCGGGGCCGAAGGGGATCAGGTCTTCGGCGCCCGGCCGCAGCGTGCCGTGGTAATAGTTTCCGTCGATCGGCACCTGGCCGACAAGCTGAGGCATCGCCCCCTTGTCCGGCACCAGCGACCAGCCTTGCGCATCCTCGCTCTCGCCGTAGCGTGATGTGGGAAGGCTCTTGAGCGGAACGCTGGCCAGATCCTCGCCCTTGCTGTTCATCGATCCGGTCTTGCCGGTGGCGATCAGCAAGCCGCCCTGCTCGACGAAGGCATCGATCGCCTGCGCCTCCGCATCGGTCAGCACCAAGGTATTGGGCAAATAGAGGACGTCCACGTCCTCAGACAGCTTGGTCGTGCCGTCGGCCACGCGTGCATCGCTGACCATGCGGAACGGCATGCGCGAGTCCACCAGCATTGTGTAGGATCCGCGCTGAGCTCCGAACTGGTATTCGAAAAAGGGGCCCTCGAAGGCGGCAAATTGCCGCGCACCGGTGAACATCTGCGTCGCGGCGGAATCGTAAAGGCCGATCCGCGCATTCATGCTCATGCCGCCATAGGCGGCAGTATTGCGCTTGCGCCATTGGAACAGTTCGGAAAGCGGCGGCAGCCAGGTTGGATCCGCCTGATCCGCCAATGTGCCCATCAGATAGAGGTCCAGATGACCGCCAACGCCCATCACCTGCGCCATGCGCAACTTATGATAGGCGGCCGTCTCGGTCACCTTGCGCCAGGGGAAGTCGATGAAACTTGCGGACGTCGCGGACCAGGGTTTGCGTGGGTTGCGCGCCATGTAGGACCGCGATTGCTCCCCGCCCTGGTAAGGCCATTCGGGCGGAGCGCGATGGACGTCGCGCTGCATCTCGCCGCGGCCCACGACTGCGCGTCCCATCACGGGTGCGCCATCCAGCAGCGGCGCGGTCACATCGTCGACCTTTTTCAGCAATCCGCCAAGAACGCGCTGCTGGAATAGCTGGTAGTCCGCCCAGGCGGGGCTACTGGTATCCTCATCCACCGGCAGTTCACGGCCGAACATTTCGCGGAAGCCGCTTCGGCAATTGTCGCAGGTGCAGATGCCTTCATCCGCCTTATTGTACCAATTGGTACCCGGAAAATAGAAGCCGTTGAAGAAGACGCCGTCCGGTTTGTAGCGGGTCAGCGCTTCCTGCAAAATCTTCGGGGCGTAATCCTGGGCCCATTCGCTCGCCGGGCAAGCCTGATAGGTTCCGTTATATTCGCGCGGCTTGCCGTCGCGGGTCAGCGAGAACCAGTCGGGATGCGCCTGGAATACCGGTTCACGGCCCTTGGCCATGTCGAACCGGCCGAGATAGGCCAAGCCTTCGGAATGAGCGGCCTCGATCATCTCGCCAACGAAGTCGCCCTTCAGATACGGGTTGGTGTAATGATATTCGAGATCGGTCGGGTAGAAGGCGACGATGCCCCCGATATTGGAAACGATCACGTTCCCGCCGAAATCCTTCACCGCCTTGGCGATGTCACGCGGATCTTGCAGCACATCGATCTCGCGCAGATTGGTCTGCACGATCCGATAATCGTGCTCATACCAGCGCCGCGGGTTGAAGCTCTTTGAGCTGGCCGAACTGGCCAGGGCAGGTGCGCTGACAGCACCCAATGTGGCCAGTGTAATACCGCCGAGTACCGTGCGCCGTGTTGCGCCGAACTTCAGCACTGAATTGTTCATTCTGATCTCTCCCGCTGATGCCGGCTTTTTTCCGCAATGGCCGGGGCCCTATGCGGATTGCGTTGTCTTTTCCGTGTCAGACTTTCGAGCAAACGTCGGAAATTGATACCCAAATTCCACGATGCGGTATCCGTGCTCGCCGCCAGCTATGTCGCGTGCACGGACGTTCCAGCTATTCGCTGGCTCTATGATCGGGCTGACCGTTTGGCAGTGGCATGGCCCACTCGCCGCCGAAGCCGGAAGCCTTGTGCCCAACGCACCACCGGCCCGTGCCGCGATCGTAGCGTGCGTAATGCAGCGCCTCCATCGTGGTCAGCAATCTGTGAGAAGTCGAACGGGGCAGGCGAGCAAGCTGCGAAACCTCGTTCAATGTCAGCCCGTCGGTTTGGCAAAGTTGATCGAGGATTCCGAACGCTCGCACAAGTGATTGAACGCGCCCGAGCCGGGCATCCTCCTCATGACAGTGTTTGGTCCCCATGGTATCCTCTACGCCAGCAATTGTATAACAACTGCGGATACCAAAAACGAATTTGTAAGGCAAATTTTTTGCCAGTTTTTGATGGCCGATTTGCCAGGGGATCTTGCCTTGTCTGGTGCCAGCTGCGGCAGGCGACTTGCGTCACCGGCGAACCGCCGCGACCATGGTCTGATATGCAGTTTTGGCTTTGGAGATTTCGCAGTGGGCCGCCGGCGTCGATGGAGCCGGGCCGGGCTCAGGCTTTGCCCAGTTTCTTGACCGGCGCGCCGCGATCCTGCCAGAATTCCCGGTCCGCGGTCAGGATACGTTCTTCGGATTTGTTCATATGGCGAATTGCAGCCATGCGAGCAGCAGAGGGATCGCCTCGACGAATGGCCTTGAGGATATCCTCATGCTCCTTGTCCACCGCAACGTAATATTCTCTGCGCTGGATCTCGTTTCGCCGGGTGACCTGGACGCCGATCGCAATACTCGGGCGGAGCGACTTGGTGAGCTGCTGCCAATAGACGTTGTGCGAAGCTTCGGCGATCGCTGCGTGAAAGGCGCAATCCTCGTCCACGCCGTCCTGGCCGTTCTGTTCGGCTTCCGTCAGACGCTGATAGGCTTTCTCGATCGCGGCCAATTGCTGGGGCGTGCGCATTTCCGCAGCCAGTGCGGCCATTTCCGCCTCGATCACCTTTCGCACCCGGATCAGGTCCAGCAGCGAATTGAGAGAAGATCGGGTGGCCGGATCCAGCCCGTCCTGGATTGCATCGGGGAGCCGCACGTAAGAGCCGCTGCCTTGCCGTGTCTCGACAAGTCCGGCTGCCTTCAGTCGGGCTACGGCCTCGCGAACAGCGGCACGGCTCACACCGAAATGTTCAGAGAGCGCCGCTTCGGTCGGGAGCTTGTCGCCAACCTTCATTTCGGCATCTTTGATATGCCCCGCGATGGTTCGGGCTATGAACTCCGATCGACTTTCATGATCGACCATGCCCCCTGAACTCGCTCCTAATTTATCCATCTATAGCTGACAGCATCTCGCAGTTGCTGCCATATTTGGCAATCGGTTTTGTCCAAAGCGGTTACCTTCCCGGCTTCGTCTCCTTGCGTGCCAGCACCATAAAGGCGCCCAGGATCAGGCAAATTGCCAGCAGCAGCATCCCGCCTGTCGTGCTGCCGCTGCTTTGCGCGATCCAGCCAACGGCAAAGGGGCTGGCGAAACCCGCGAGGTTCCCGATCGAGTTGATTCCGGCAATTCCCACAGCCGCAGACCGGCCTTTCAAATGCTGGGTCGGCAGCGTCGAGAACAGCGGCGTTGCGGCTATGATCGCTCCGGTTGCGAGGCACATCATGACCATGGCCAGGACGAAGTTCGATCCGGCGAACGGCACCAGTGCCAATGCAATGGCCCCGATCACCATGGACAAGGTCAGATGCCATCGGCGTTCGTTCAATTTGTCGGAGCTGTAACCGACCAGGATCATGCACAGAATGGCAAACAGATAGGGCAACGCGGAATAGAGGCCGATACTGAAGTCGGTTGTCGCGCCAGCCGAAGCGATCAATGTCGGCAGCCAGAAGGTGATCCCATATTGCGCCATGACGCAGACGAAATAGATCGCGGAGAACAGGAAAAAGCTTCGAGTTACCAGAGCCTTGAAGCCAATGTCCGGGCTCTTCCCGATATTCGCGTCTTCCAGCTCTTTCGCGATCAGGGCCTTTTCGGCGGGATCAAGCCACTTCGCTTCATCGAGAGTGGAATCGAGCGCCTTGAGCACCACGAATGCCAATATGGTTGCGGGGGCGGCTTCGGCCAAAAACATCCATTGCCAGCCGTGCATTCCTCCCAAACCGTCGGTGTAGGAAAGCAGAAATCCCGAAAGCGGGCCGCCCACCAGGCCGGCTAGAGGGATGGCCGCCATGAAGATGGCGATGATCTTTGCCTTGTACCTTGTCGGGAACCAGCAGCTGAGGAACAGCAACACGCCCGGGAAGAAACCTGCTTCGGCTGCCCCCAATAGAAATCTGAGGAAGTAGAAGGTGTAAGGATCCTGGACGAGGGCGAACGCGGCCGAGACAAGCGACCAGCTGATCATGATGCGGGCGATCCAGGTGCGGGCGCCGACACGATAGAGGATCGCATTGCTGGGTACTTCGAAGATCACGTAGCCGACGAAGAACAGGCCTGCGCCCAGCCCATAGGCGAAATCGCCCAAACCGATGTCATGGGCCAGCTGTTCGCGCGCATAGCCGATATTCACGCGGTCGAGATAGGCGACCACGTAACAGGCCATCAGCAGCGGTACATAACGAATGGCCGCTCGCCGGAACAGCGCGTCTGCTTTTGACTGATCGGGGGTCTCGTCTTGGGAAGCGGGCAAATCGGTCAACCTAGTTCCAGACCATCGAACAATATTGTCTCTGGATCCCGATCAATCTCTTGGCTCCCTGGATTTCCAATTGGTTCCGCTCCACAACCCGCGCCGATCGTGTCCGTCTGGCAGAGTCGAAGGCTTAGCCAACGCAGAGAGAGGCACGGGCATGCCAATTAGCAAGCCTTGCTGATAATTGCGAAGCCTGATCGCGCCGCAGGCCGTTATGGGCGGCGTATCGTTACCGTGCAGAGACGCGGGCAGGGGATTCTTATCGGCCATCGGCACAAACGGTATACCGTCTGCGTCGATCCGAAATCTAACTGCCGCTCAGTAGTGAAACGCTGAACTGCCCCCAAGGCCGACGGACATTGGACCTAATCGGAACTGCCCTTTTATTTTTTGGGCTGCTGTTTTTTGGGCAGAGTTTGATTGAGCGGGGTTCCATCGAGCCTTGAGAGGAGGAAGACGAACCCTGCGATCCAGGCGGCATAGAACAGGCCTGTGATGATATTGCCGTAGATCAGGAACATGCCGAGCAGCCCGGCTGCCACGAGATAATAGGTCATCGGGATCAGCGTCTTGCGGATCAGATCGCCTTCGCGCCCGATCAGCCCCACCGTCGCGGCGGCGGCCACCACATTATGGACCGCGATCATGTTCCCGCCGGCGCCGCCGACGGCCTGCAGCGCGACGACCTTGGCCGATTGCGCCAGATCCAGCCCGATGAGATCGGCAGTCGAGAACTGGAAGCCTGCGAACATCATGTTGCTGACCGTGTTGCTGCCAGCCAGGAATGCACCGAAGGCGCCGATCCAGGGGGCAATGAGGGGCCACATGCCGCCCACCCCTTCCGACATGCTGCGGGCCAGCACATCGGGCATGGAATCGTAATCGGCACTTCCAGAATTGATGAACACCTGCACCATGGGAACGGCGAGCATCAGCGCCGGAGCGGCACCCAGGACATTGCTGAAGGTTTGCGCCCAGGCCCGGCCGAAGCCGCCGCGCCGGTGCATGCCGGTGAAGAAATAGGTGATCAAAGACACCAGGATCAGCACTGTGCCCGGAGACCAGAAGGGTTGCCAGCTGGGCACGACGCCGGTGCCGAAGAGCTCGGGCAGGCGCAGCGTGAAGGGAACCTCGCCGGCCCTCAGCGTATCGTCCACCCACTGAATGGAGCGGGTGAAGATCAGGATCGCGACGACCACCACATACGGCATCCATGCCTGATGCATCGGGTAGTCCTTGCCGGTGCTGACGGAACGCTCCGCCTTCACCTTGCCCATCCATTCGGGCAGCCACTCGTGCTGCGGGGCGAAGTCGAAACTCTCCTTCGGCAGGAACAGGCCCGCCCGCGCGGCGGGAATGACGATCAGGAGGCCGACCATCCCGCCGACCAGCGAGGGGAACTCCGGCCCCAGCAATATCGCCACCAGGTAATAGGGTATGACCATGGCAAGGCCGGCGAAGAGGGCGAACTTCCAGATCCTGAGCCCTTCGCGGAAAGACTGCTTCTCGCCGAAGAAGCGGGTGAGCATCATCGACATCAGCAGCGGGACGAGGAAGCCGACCAGGGCGTGGACCAGGGCCACATTGGTGCCAATATAGAGGACATATTCGTGGAAGGGCATGTCGCCGATGGCGCTCAGTACCCGCTCCTGGCCGGTCAGACCGTTATTGACGCCCACCAGAATGGGCGTGCCGGCAGCGCCGAAGCTGACCGGTGTGGACTGGATGATGAGTGCCACCATGACCGCGGCCATGGCGGGAAATCCGATGGCCAGCAGCAACGGAGCGGCCACTGCCGCAGGCGTACCGAAGCCCGATGCGCCTTCGATGATCGAGCCGAAGAGCCAGGCGATGATGATCGCCTGAACCCGTCTGTCGGGCGAAATGGAGATGAAGCCGTGCTCGATCGTGGCGATGAGGCCGCCTTCGCGCAGCGTGTAGAACAGCAGGATGGCCCCGAACACGATGTAGAGGAGAGAAAGCCCGGTCACCATTCCGTCTATGGTCCGGGCAGCCACCACCGGCCCGTCCACGCCCCACAGGAACAGCGCGACAGCGGCCGTCGCCGCATAGGCAACCGCCATGGTCGTCCTCGCCGGCTGCCGAAACACCACCATCAGACCGAAGATGATGATGAGCGGCAACAGCGCCAATATAACCTGTACGCTCTGTGACATCCCTATCCCCTTCGATTATCCCGCCAATGCTGTCCGCTTTTGCCCGCTCACGCCAGATCTATCGCAACCACTTCGTGTATCTCCACCCGAAGGACCGTCACAATGGCCCGGTTTACTCAACGGCGTATCGCGACCGTCCTGATGGTGAAAATGTGGGAGTTGCATCAACTTTGCGGGCCGCTTGGAGACAAATTTGCCTTCCGGAAGCGGTATTTCCCTTTCAAGCTTGGGTTGCGAGATTCGTCCTTGCCAATTGTCTGGTTATCAGACAATTGGCAAGGACGAATGATCGACCCGTTTTGCGGCCGAACCAACAATGAAATGGGGATTGGAATGCATAAATATCTGCTTGCGCTGGCTGCTTCGGCACTTCTTCCAGCGGCAGGATCGGCAGCAGAGCAGCCTCCGATAGTCTTTCCGGGGGAACCGGTCGAAGTCGCCGACTTGGCCTTGGGTTCGAAAGCCGGCAATCCAACCTTTGAATTGCCTTCCAATGCGAGACTACTCACTCCCTTCGGGGAACGGCCGGTTTTCTCACCAGACGGGACAAAGATTGCCTTTATCGGTGAATCCTACGGCGATGCCTTCGAATACGATCTGGCAACCGGTGAAGTCCGCAACCTTACGGCGCATGCCGCCCATAAGGGTTTCCTGCGCATTCATTACCTGTCTGACGGCAGCTTCCTGTTGCTTGGCCCCAGGGTGCCGGCCGCGACGAGGGCCGAAACGCGCTTTACCGCAATCGAGATGTTCTGGATGGATGGCGCGGCAAAGTCTCCGCCCGTCGCCCTAGGCGTCACGGTGTGGGAAGGTCTTGCGGTTTCTCATCAGGGCAACAAGGTCGCCTGGGCGGAATCGGTTCCGATTGCCACAACGTTCACAGATGTCGAGCGTACGCCTGTGAAAGTCGCGACTGTTGAAGTGGATGGCAACACGGCCCGGCTGGCCGACGTCGAAGAAGTTATCAATATCCCTGCCAGCGAATGCTATTTCGAAGGGCAGGACTTTCTGCCCGATGACAGCGGCCTGATCATGCCCTGCTATGGCCTGCCCATGTCGATGCGGCCCGAGAGCCAGACCTATCAGACGAAGGTCGTCTCTCTGGACTTCGCGACCGGCGACCTGACCACCTATCCCACCCCGCCGGAGCTCTATGGCGAAGTCGAAGGTATGTTCCCCGATGGCAAGCACACGCTGGTGGAATGCTCGATCGACAATCATGACGGCATGGATATCTGCGTGCTCGAGCTGAAAGAGGATAATCCGCGATACACCCGGCTGACACGGATCATGGATTATGGCCGGTGGAAATGGGGCAATCCGGTGGTAAGCCCGGACGGTACGCAGATCGCGATGCAGATCGGGTCGGCGGATGTCATCGATGCCGGCGTAGGGCAGGGCATCGTATTGGTGGAACTGGAAACAATGGATGGCGAATGACGGCTTTCGCCTTGATCGGCGGCTGGCGCTTGGGGGCTTGGGCCTCGCGGCGCTCGCTTCCGCTGCCGGTTCTTCCAGTGGCGCGCAGGCCAAGCCGGTCCAGCCCGGCGAAGGAAGCGTGCGGATTGGATCGCATGATTTCCGAATTGTCGATCTCACGCATAAGCTGACCGAGGCGTTCAGCTGGGGCATGGATCCGCCCAGGCTTGCCATGGAAGGCATCGATGGTTCGGGCAAAGACGCCGGAATGCACCTCAACCGCCTGTCGCTCGTCGAACATACAGGTACCCATATCGATGCCCCGAGCCATTTCGGCGAGGGCGGCGCGGACCTCGCGGACATTCCGCTGCAAGATCTGGCCGTTCCTCTCGTGGTTGTCGATGCGCGCGAACGCGCCCGGTCCGATGGCAATTTTGCCCTTTCGCTTAAAGATCTGCAGGAGTGGGAAGGCCTGAACGGCCCGATTCCGCTGGGATGTTGCGTGGCCCTCTGGTCCGGGATCGATCCGCTCGAAGAATTCCAGAGGGTCAAGGATAGCGGCGGCATCGCGGACCTGCGCGCACCGGGATTCGCGCCCGCAACCGCGGACTGGCTTGCCCAGGCGCGGAAGGTCAAAGGCGTAGCGGTCGATTCCATGACGCTCGACAACAAGAGGCAGATTCCATCCTATCCGTTTCATCGCAAATGGCTGCGGGATGGGCGCTGGGGGATCGAAGGGATCGCAAACCTGAATCAGGTTCCGGCGACGGGCGCGCTGCTGATTGCGGGGGCTGCGCCGATCAAGGGCGCCACGGGCATGCCGATACGCGCGATCGCCATCTGTTAGGCGGGCTGACCGTCAGGCGAGCTTCAGTCTGAGGATGCGTAGCTATCTGCCAACCCCTCTCTTTTGTGACTTTTCGGCCACAGAAGATGCGTGAATGTCCCGCCAAGTGGGATAGGTAGACGATTTTGTCGAATTTCCTCTTCCGCATTCCGGATCAGTATCGCTAAGGGCCTCCCAAATTGTCTGACAAAATTGTCTGACAATATTTTTGAACTCCACAGAGAGGCAATGAGGGAAGGCAAAATGGCTATTAGAATCTCCAATATGCGCGGTCGGGCAACGGCTGGGCTGTTTTGCGGTGCGTCGCTGATTGCTGCGGCATTCGCGACACCCGCATTCGCGCAAGATGACGATGCGGCGGAGGATTATTCCAACGACGATATCATCGTTACCGCGCAGTTCCGTGAACAGAATCTCCAGGATACTCCGATCGCGATCACCGCGGTGACGGGTGAAGCCATCACCAACAAGGCGATGGAAAGCGTGGTGGACATCGCCGACACGGCGCCGAGCGTCTATATGTCGCGCGGTTCTTCCGCCTACGGTACGGGACTGACCGTATATATTCGCGGCATCGGCCAATACGACACCCAGTTCGCTTACGAGCCCGGCGTCGGCATGTATGTGGACGATGTCTATCACGGCGTTCTGGTCGGATCGATTTTCGATCTGCTGGACCTCGACCGGGTCGAGATCCTGCGTGGTCCGCAAGGCACCCTGGCGGGCAAGAACTCCATCGGCGGCGCCGTGAAGATGTTCTCGCAGAAGCCGGAAGGCGGCGGCACGGGTTATTTGCAGGCCACCTATGGCAGCTATGACCGCATGGAGCTGAGGGGCGCGTATGACGTGACCCTGGCCGACAATCTCTACATGCGCGTGTCCGGCTTCGGCAAGCGCCGGGAAGGCTACGTCAAGCGGATCGACTTCCCCTGCGCGTTCCCGGAACTCGCTGGCGATCTGCCCACCCAGATTGCCGGCTTCGACGATTGCGTTGCCGGAACCTTGGGCGATGTGGACGTTTTCGGTTTCCGCGGTGCGCTGCGCTACGAGCCTTCGGACCAGCTTGAAATCAACATCATCGGCTCCATCATCCGTGACGATTCCGGCGGCACGCCGGTCATCCTCTCCAAGGTCGAACCGGAAATCGTCGACGGCTATCCCTATGACGATCGCTATCTGGCGAATGGGGAGCTGGTAAACTACGGCAACGGCATCGGGGCGAACGCCACCTATCCGTTCATCTCGCAGGTCGATTCAGAGTCCATTTCCGGTCAGATCGACTGGAGCCCGACCGATAATCTGCAGCTGACCTCGATCACGGCATACGAAAACCTCGATTCCGTGTGGGGCGGCGATGGCGATGCCAGCCCGCTCGACGTTGCGCAGGGCCAGAACTTCTCGCCCTATCACCAGTTCACGCAGGAACTGCGGCTCAACGCCGATCTGGCCGATGGCCTGGTCGAGTTGACCGTGGGCGGCTTCTACTTCGACAGCCTGGGCTACGTCGGCGGTATCGTCGGCGGGCTGGGCTTCAAGCAGAACGACCCGGTGAACAACAACAGCAAGTCGCTCTTCGCGCATGGCGTTCTGCATCCGACTCCGGAACTGAGCATCATTGGCGGCATCCGCTACACGAAGGACAAGAAGGACTACACCTACACGCGTAAGGATATCGTGACGGGTGAAACGGCGGACGCTCCCTTCGGCTTCATCGACGAAGCCTCGGACGAAGCCGAAAGCAGTTCGGTCGATTACCGCCTGGGCGTCAACTACCGGTTCAACGAACAGGTCATGGCTTATGCGAACTTCGCAACCGGCTATAAGGGCGGCGGCGTCAATCCGCGTCCCTTCACCGTCGGACAGCTGGTGCCGTTCGATCCGGAACGCGTCGATGCTTACGAACTGGGTGTGAAGACCGACCTGTTCGATCGCGCAGTTCGCCTGAACGTCGCGACCTTCCTGAGCAAGTACAGGGACATCATTCTGATCGACGGCAATGGTTTCCCCGGTGGATGCTTGCCGACGGATGTGCCGCTTTGCGAAGAGCCCAATCCGGACTACTTCTTCCTCTCGGCCGCACCGTTCAACGCCGGTGACGCCGACATCAAGGGCTTCGAAGTCGAAACCACGATCGAACCCACTCCGGGGCTGGTCCTGGAAGGTGCGCTCAGCTACCTCGACTTCAAATATACGCGCCTTGACGACAACGCCACGGCATCGGGCATCGACGAGAGCTACGTTCCTGCCTTCACGGCCGAATGGAAGGCATCGGGCAGCATCTCTTACGAGGCAATCCTGCCGAGCGGGGCGACAGTCACGCCGCGCTTCTATGCAGATTATCGCAGCGGCGTTTACTCCGATCCGGAGAATATGCCCCGCAACTACCTGGAAGGGCGCACGATCCTGAATGCTAATATCGCGTTCAAGACCGCTGACCGGGATTGGGAATTGATCGCGGGTGTGACCAACCTCTCCGACAAGAGGTATTTCACCAACGCGTTCGATATCTTCAACCAGAGCGGCCGTACGAACAAGGTACCCGGCCGGCCGCGGGAATGGTCCGTTACTCTTAGGAAGAATTTCTAAGGGACTGTGTTTGCACCTTGCTCCAAATCTCCCGGAGCAAGGTGCATCCGCGCTTTGAAGAATGTCTGGCCGCCGAACTGAAGGCGGTGTAAGTTGGCGGCAGCCCGCGCAAAAAGACGGGCGCGCCCTTTGGGATCGAGGAGCGGTTTGTGAGGAAACCACGAAATTCGTGGCTGCGGCTGTCCGGAATTGTCACGGCTTTTGCTATAGGTGCGTTCACAGTATCGCCGGCATCCGCGGATCAGCAGCCGGACTACATGACGGCGCCGTTCGAGATGGAGCGGGTGCTCGATTGGGGAACGCGGCCGGACTGGTCGCCAGACGGAACGCGTATCGCCTTCACAGAGAACGATTTGCGTAGCACGCTTGCCTATGAGCTCGAGCTGGAAACCGGCGAGGTCCGCTGCCTCACCTGCCAGATGGGCCTCTCGGGCCGCGTGGCCAGAGTCTACTATCTGCCCGATTCAAGCTTTCTGCTGCTCGCCCCAAGCAATAGCGGTGGCGGTACGGTCAATTCGCCAGTTGGGCCCGAGCCGGCTTTGGCCCAGGAACTGTTCTGGATGCCCGCTGATCTCAGTGCACCGATGCAACCGCTCGGCGCGAGCGCATTTGGAGAGATTGCGATCTCTCGCAATCCCGGACCTGACGGTTCGGTAAAGATCGCCTGGGGAACGATTGCGGGCGAGGCGTGGCAACTGGAATCGGGCGTGCTCAAATTCGCCGAAGGCGCAGCGACGCTGGGCGACCGGAAGATCCATTACGATTCGACCAAGACGGCGGCGGGATCGCGTGTATCAGTGGCGGAGAGCTATGGTTTCACCGACAATGACCGGAAGATCACTTTCTATACGGTGCTGACAGGCAACGATACTCTCGATGGCGAGATGATGACGGTCGACATGGAGACCGGCGAGCTTGCCGCCCTCTATTCCGATCCCAACCACAACGAAACGCATCTCTTCCCGGGAGACGAATACGGGCTGGAAGAAGCGAACCGCGCAACCGATCCTGATGGTTACTGGCGCGGAGTAACAGCTCATCCGGGATGGGGTTTTTCCGTGCTGGGCGACGTCCTGCCTGACAATTTCCCTGAAGGGGAAGCGTTGGCGAACTATTCGCCGCACGGCGACCTCAAAGGTTTTGAGCGCCCGTTCGACCTGTTCGTGGTTGCAATAGACGGCTCTCAAGAGCCGCGGCAGCTAACCGATCTGGGGCGGCTGGGCGTCAATACCCATCAATCGGTTCCCGCACCCGATGGGAAACGGATCGCCTTTGCGGTCGATCCGCGCGCGAACCAGCTGATGGCGGATGAAGGGGGGCTCTATGTTGGTGAATTTACGGATTAGGGGCAGCTATTATGCGGAGTGAAACGCTCCGGCCGCCTGGATCGGCTTACTGCCTTCCAGGTTTGTGACGCAAAAATGCGGGTCGGCAATCACAAATGAATTACGGTGTTGGACAAGCGGGCCGGCAGGCGCTTTCTCCAACTGAAAGGGTTGCGGAATCGATCAGGACGGCGATCCTTAGCGGGGCCGTATATCCCGGTGAAATTCTCAACCAGGCCGCCTTGGCGAACCAGTATTCGGTCAGCAAGTTACCCGTGCGCGAGGCGTTAACGCAGCTCATGGCCGAAGGTCTGGTGGGGCGCGAGCATCACCGGGGCTTCTTCGTGCCGCGCCTGTCGCTTGGCGAGACGCGGCAGCTCTATCTGATGCGCTGCCATGTGGAAACTGAACTGCTGCGCACGATGGACTGGCCCGATTCAGGGTCTCTCGCCCTGCTCGTTTCATTGCAGAAGCAGGCCAGTACCGAAGCGGCGCTGGATCGCGGTTTCGGCCAATATCAAGCGCTGGAGCAATTGCGCAGCGCCGTCTTCGCTCTTTCGCCCGAAAAGGTCTTCTTTCAGGAGGCCCGCCGACTATGGCTGCAGATAGACCGTTTGCGGGCCTTTTTGCCGACCGAGAGCGAATATGGCTTCATAGGCGCCTTCGCCGAACGGGATAAGGAACTGGTCCTGGAGATCTATCGGCAGGAGCGCGCTCGCATCGACGAATGCCTGGAAACAGCGCTGAATGCGCTTCCCATCTCTTTCCGCGAAAGCTGGATGGCGGCGGGGGCAACGCGTTCGAACGGGCTTAGAGGCATGCAGGGCGATCGCGGCTGGAAGCCGGTGAACTGGCTCATGCTTTCCAAACAGGCGCATCCGGCGGACTGATAAGTGCGCCGGTGGTCCTGGATTCTTGGAGAAGGAGTGGTGCCGGCTACAGGATTCGAACCCGTGGCCCCCTGATTACAAATCAGGTGCTCTACCAACTGAGCTAAGCCGGCCCGCATAGGCTTTCGTCGCCCCTTTGCTCTAACAGGCGCCGAAGGTC
>JAUIFP010000094.1 GCA_030430365.1 Alphaproteobacteria bacterium
TCCCCTGTGGATATGTCATCCACTCGTTATAATGCGACTCCGGTTACTTAAGTTTTACCAAGACTTATCCACAGGGTCGAATCGGTTAACGAGTTAGGGGTTCCCGCGCCGGCCTAGGCGGCGGGCTCTTGCACCACCCGGCGATAGAGATGCCAGGTTGCATGGCCGAGGACCGGCAGCACGACGAGCAGGCCCAGGAAGGCCGGCAGCATCGCGACGAACAGCGACACGGCGATCACAACGGCCCAGACCAGCAGCATAAAGCCATTGGAGCGCATGGCCGCCAGGCTGACGATGATCGCGGTGAGGAAATCCACTTCGCGGTCCACCAGCATCGGCAGGCTGACCACCGTGATCGAATAGAATCCCAGCGCCATCAGGGCGCCCACGATCCCGCCGACCACCAACATCATCATGCCTGCCGCCGTGCTGAACAGCTCCAGCGATTCCGAACCGATGCCTGATTCCGCCAGAAAGATCGCGAAGATGCCATGCGCGACCATCAGCCAGAAGCCGAAGGCCACGAACACGATCACGCCCATGGAGAGGATCTGTTCGTCGCCGCGCCCGCGCAGCGCGCCCAGCACTGCCTTCCAGCTCATTGGCAGGCCGGCTTCCCGCCGCCGGCTCACTTCATAAAGGCCCACCGCCACAAACGGCGCCAGCAGCGGGAAGCCCGCTGCCGCGGGAATCAGCCAGGCGAGATTGCCCTGCGTTACCAATGCGAAATAGATCAGCAGCCCGGCCGCGACATAGATGCCTGCGAAAAACAGCCCGAATGCCGGACAGGCCATGAAATCGCGCCAGCCCGCCGCCAGCGCGGCGCAAAGATCGCCTGCGTTGAGATCGTTTGCGACCGTGACCGGTACGATCTGCGATTTGACCGCTTTATCCATCAGCCCCTCTCCCTCCGGAAGCTTCGGCCGAAAAGGTGCAACAAGTCGCGCGTCTCATCAAGCTAAGGCGGATGGATATTCTCCGCCAATGCCTCGCAAAATAAAAGGGCCGCCCATCGGCGGCCCTTCTCACGGCATTTCATGCTTGGCTATTTTCCGTATGGGCCCGCGCGGGCCTGGTCGGAGGCCATGTCTCCCTGCGGGATCGCTTCGGAAGTTTCGACCCGCAAATTGTTTTGCACATGCCGGTTGCCGGCGACCTGATCGACGCAGTCTTCAGCCATCCGCTTCGTGGGCCGGCTGTCGACCGTTCCATCCAGCGTGATTTCGCCTTCCTGGACCGAGACAGTGATGTTGCTGGCATCGACCCGTGGGCTGTGTGTCAGGCGTTCGCACGCATCCTCCAGCATTCTTTCATCGGACCGCGTGTAGTTCGCAGGCCCGACGCCGCTGTGATCGACCGGATGGTGCCGTGCATCGGGATAATAACCGGGCGCCGGCGCACCGGCATATCCATGCGCGTCGGCGTGATCGCTCCAAGCGCTCGATGGTTCGCGCGCGGGATTATGATAGCCCACGGCACCCGGAGCTTCGGGCGCACTGAAATCCGCACCGCCGAACTGGCCGGAAAAGGTGCCGAAACCGGGGCTGCCCGCCATTGCGGGGCCAAAACCTCCATAGCGTCGCCCGCCGGCATAGGCCCTGCCCGCGCGCATTGCATGAGAGGATCCGGGCGTTCTCGCCACGTCGTCCTCTGTTGCTCGGTCATCCAGTCTGCCGCTGGAACGGGGCTGCGCATAATCGTCAGCAGGGGGCCACGCCTGGCCGACGCCGCTGCCCCATTGCTGGGGTTGGCCCCTGATCGGGCCATCTTCGCGATAGGTTTCGTTTCTTCTGTCCATTTCTCCGCTCCTGATTTCTTGTCTATGTCCAAAAAACGAGCGAGCCCCCGCGATGTTTCCCGATTGACCGTGCATGTCCCCCCATCCGGCGAAGCACCCCGACGATGCCCCAAGACAATGGCTCCAACCCCATCGGCGCTCAGGCGCCCCTTTGCCTTGCGCCCGCATGCCGCTATGGGCCCCGCGACAGGAAAGGTCTGCAATGTCTGAAAACACGGTCTACGTTCTCAACGGTCCCAATCTGAACCTGCTCGGCATGCGCGAGCCGGAGATCTATGGCACCGATACGCTGGACGACATTGCCGGCATGCTGGAAGACCATGCGAAGGGCCTTGGGCTGGAAATCCACATGCGTCAGTCCAACCATGAAGGTCATCTGATCGACTGGCTGCATGAAGCCCAGGCGGAAGGCGCGAAAGCGGTTATCCTCAATGCCGGGGCCTATACGCATACCAGCATCGCGCTTTACGATGCGATCAAGTCGATCAAGACGCCAGTGATCGAAGTGCACCTTTCCGATCCCATGAAGCGCGAGGAATTCCGCCATATTTCCTATGTCGGGATGGCTGCGGTGAAGGCCATTATGGGGCTTGGCCCCAAGGGCTACATCGTCGCCCTGGACTTCGCGGCGGAGCTCTGAACGCGGCAATCCGGGCGGGCCAGCCAACGCTTTTTCCGGCCCCCGCCCCTTGCCAGCCACGCTTTCGCTGCGCATAGCGAAGGCAAAACACAATCACCCAAGGGGTATCAATGGGCGATACAAAGCACTCATCGGGCGGCACCATGAAGATCGACACCAAACTTGTCCGTGAATTGGCGGACCTGCTGTCGGAAACCGGGCTGACCGAAATCGAAGTTGAGGATGGCGACAGGAAGATCCGCGTTTCGCGCGGCGCTGCGCCGGCGGCTCCGGCCGCGATTGCCGCTCCGGCCGCGCCTGCGGCGGCCGATCCGCCTCCGGCCGAAGCGTCGGCTCCGGCGCCGGCCAGCACGCCCGCGGCGGACATGGAAGGCGCGGTAAAGTCGCCGATGGTCGGCACCGCCTACCTCTCTTCGGAACCCGGCACGCCTGCTTTCGTGAAAGTGGGCGACACGGTGAAGGAAGGCGATACGCTGCTGATCGTGGAGGCGATGAAGGTGATGAACCCGATCACCGCCACCAGCAGCGGCACGATCAAGGCCATCCTGGTGGAAAACGCCCAGCCGGTCGAATACGGCCAGCCGCTGGCCGTTATCGGGTAGAGCATCTGCCATGCCGATACGCCGAATCCTTATTGCCAATCGCGGCGAAATCGCCCTGCGCATCCATCGCGCCGCGCACGAAATGGGCATCGAAACGGTCGCGGTGCATTCCACCGCCGATGCCGATGCCATGCATGTGCGCCTGGCCGATCACGCGATCTGCATCGGCCCGCCTGCGGCCGCGCAAAGCTATCTCGATGTCGCCGCGATCATCTCCGCGGCGGAGATCGCCGGCGCCGATGCAATTCACCCGGGCTATGGCTTCCTTTCGGAAAACGCCAAATTCGCCGAAATCGTGGAAGCGCACGATATCGCCTGGATCGGCCCCAAGCCCGAACATATCCGCACCATGGGCGACAAGGTCGAAGCCAAGCGTACGGCGGGCGCGCTGGGCCTGCCGCTGGTCCCCGGCTCCGACGGTGCGATCAGCGATGTCGCCGAAGCCCGCAAGCTGGCCGATGAAATCGGCTATCCGGTAATTATCAAGGCGGCCTCCGGCGGCGGCGGACGCGGAATGAAGGTCTGCAACTCGCCCGACCAGCTCGAAACGCTGATCAAGCAGGCAGGCAACGAAGCCAAGGCCGCCTTCGGTGACGACACCGTCTATCTGGAAAAATATCTCGGCAATCCGCGTCATATTGAATTCCAGGTTTTCGGTGACGGCGAAGGCAATGCCATCCATCTGGGCGAGCGTGACTGTTCGCTCCAGCGCCGCCACCAGAAAGTATTGGAAGAGGCCCCTTCCCCCGTCCTGACGCCGGAAGACCGGGAGCGGATGGGCGGTATCGTTTCCAAGGCGATGTCCGACATGGGCTATCGCGGGGCAGGCACCATCGAATTCCTGTGGGAAAACGGCGAATTCTACTTCATCGAGATGAACACCCGCCTGCAGGTGGAACATCCCGTAACCGAAGCGATCACCGGCGTGGACCTGGTGCGCGAACAGATCCGCATCGCCGAAGGCAAGGCGCTGTCCGTCACGCAGGACGAGCTGGAATTCACAGGCCACGCGATCGAATGCCGCATTAATGCGGAAGATCCATGGACCTTTGCCCCCTCGCCCGGAAAGGTGACCACCTATCACGCGGCAGGCGGCATGCATGTGCGCGTCGATTCAGGGCTCTATGCCGGCTATTCGATCCCGCCCTATTACGATTCCATGATCGCCAAGCTGATCGTTTCGGGCCGCACGCGCGAAGGCTGCATCATGCGGCTGAAGCGCGCGCTGGAAGAAATGGTGATCGAAGGGGTGAAAACCTCCATCCCGCTGCATGAAGAACTGCTGAAACAGCCCGACTTCATCAGCGGCGACTATTCGATCAAATGGCTGGAGGAATGGCTCGCCGAACGGGAGAGCTGAGGCAGCCACCGCCCCACAGGCAGACTTTACCCGAAAAACCGTGTAAGCCGAGAGTTCGCTTTGGGAGAGCGAACGATGGCAGACAAGAAGACTTTCGTGCTCGTCCACGGCGCCTGGTGGGCAGGCGACTGGTGGTGGAGCGGCGTTGCCAAAGAACTGCGGGCTCGCGGCCATGAGGTCCACACTCCGACGCTCACTGGCGTTGGGCCGCGCTGCCACTTGTTGAACGAGGATGTCGGCCTAGAGACCCACACGCTCGACGTCGTCAATCTCATCAAGTTCGAGGAACTGGACGATATCTGTCTGGTGGGACACTCCTATGCAGGCCAGGTGATCTCACAGGTTGCGGAGCATGTTCCGGAAGGCAAGATCTCGTCTATCGTCTATCTGGATGCGTTCTATCTCGAAGATGGGCAATCGCTGAAGGATGTGACACCGCCCGAATTGGCGAAGCTTTTTTGGGAGAATGAAGGCCCAGGTGTCCCACCGCCGCTATGGATCGCTGGAGACGACGCCGAAATGCACGATCTGCTGGAACGCAAGGGCACGCCCCATCCCCGCAAAACGCAATCGGATCGCATTTCCATCACGGGCGCGAGGGACCGGGTGCCGCGCAAGACCTTCGTCGTCGCCACACGCAATCCGGCAAATGCGGTCAATCCCACGGCAGAACGTCTGGCCGCAGCGCCTGATTGGGAAGTGGCGGAAATTGATTGCGGCCACATGACGATGATTGAGAAGCCGCGCGAGACGGCGGAGATCCTGCTTCTCGCTGCCGGAGCGTAGTCAGTCAGAAAAGTCTGCGTATTTGCGCCTTGGCCGTCGCACCGCTCAATCCAGCGGAACGCCCGGCTCGTGCTTGGCAGTGCGGATCGTCAGCGAGGTCTTCACGCTCGCCACATTGGGCGCCGGAGTGAGCTTGCTGGTGAGAAATTCCTGAAAGCTTTGCAGATCCTTGCTGACGATTTTTAAAATGAAATCGATCTCGCCATTCAGCATGTGGCATTCGCGCACTTCGGGCAGCGCGCGCATATGCTCCTCGAAAGCCCGCAGGTCTTCTTCCGCCTGGCTCTTGAGGCTGACCATCGCAAAAACTGTGATCGCAAATCCCAGCTTCGAAGCATCCAATTCTGCATGATAGCCGTGAATGACGCCGCCTTCTTCCAGCGCCCGCACGCGGCGCAGGCACGGGGGTGCCGTAAGCCCAACCCGCTCCGCCAATTCGACATTGGTTACGCGGCCTTCGGCCTGCAATTCCGCCAGGAGACGCCGGTCAATGGCATCAAGATTCGCCATAATTGGAAACCTTTTCGCTCGATCCGCGAAGTTTTCGCTTCTTGCGATGGCAATTTATAACATGAATGTGCAAGAAACGCAGTAATTATATTATTCAGCCGGGTTATGTCCCGCTTTGCTACGTGCATGGCGGCCAAGTTTCGCAGCTGTGCGAAACTGGTAGTGCGGGGCTGCAATGATGTGGCCGAAGGCCGTATCTGACATATCCGGAGATTCGATGCAGTTTGATGATCGCCTTGCCACAGCTCTGCGCCTGCAGGCTGAAAACGAGCGCGGCACAAACACGCAGTACCGCCAATTGCTGGATCTTGCCGGAAGCGCCCCCGAAGGCGCGAGCGACGAATTGCTGGGCAAGGCATTCGCCCGCCTGGAAGTGCTTTCCTACGCCATCGATGCGGATCACCGGGCATCCATGATCCGCGAACCGGGCATGCGCCTGCGCAATCTGGAAACGATCGCCTTTCTGGCGGAACAGGAATTGCCGGTGGCCTCTGCCGCCATGGCGGTCGCCCGCTTGAACGAAACCCAATGGGATGTGTTGATCCCCGCCCTGCCCATTCCCGCGCGCGCGTTGCTGCGCCATCGCAAGGATTTGCCCGAGCGCACGTTGGAACTGCTCTCGCGGCTGGGCGTGTCCGACCTGGTGCTGCCGCAGCCCGAGACGGAGCGGAGTGAACTGCCGCAAGCGCCCGCCGCTGCCGATACGGCAGTAGCTTCCGATCCGGTCTACGACATCGATCCGGCGCTGGAAGTCGACAGCGAAAGCGAAGACGGGATCGGAGCGATCGTGCGCCGGATCGAAGCGTTTCAGCGCGCCCGGCAAGTCTCCCCGAGCGAAGCGGTCACCGATGCCCCCCGGCTGCCGATGGCCGAGTTGCATGACGATACCGGTTGGAACGAAGCGCGTAGCATCGACTTCCTCACCGACGCGGGGGGCCGGATCATTTGGGCCGAGAGGGATTTCGCGCCCATGACGGTCGGCATCATGCTCGCCAGCGGGCAAGCTGGTGCGCCGGCACAGGCGGATGAAGAAACTCTGGCGGCGTTCGAATATCGCCAGCCGATCCATGACGGGCTGATCACGCTGGAAGGGGCGCCGGCCATTGCCGGAGATTGGCAGATAGACGCCGCGCCGATCTTCTCCGATCCGGGCGGCAGCTTCACCGGATATCGCGGGCGACTGCGCCGTCCCGCCGCCGCCACGCAGCAGGCCAACGAGTCCGCCGACACGCCGGCGGAGCGCATGCGGCAAGTCCTGCACGAATTGCGTACGCCGGTGAATGCGATCCAGGGTTTCGCCGAGCTGATCCAGCAGCAGCTTTTCGGGCCGACGCCCCATGAGTACCGGGCACTGGCTGCGAGCATCGCAGGCGATGCTGCACGCATGCTGGCAGGCTTCGACGAGCTGGACCGGCTAGCCAAGCTGGAAAGCGGCGCGCTGGAGCTGGATGAGGGAAGCTGCGACTTCCGCAGCATCGCGGATGCAACCGTGAGCCAGCTGGACGCAGTTCTGCGCCAGCGCACATGCGGTTTCGAATATTCCGGGCCTGGTGCCGCCTGCCCGCTGGCACTGACGCAGCGCGATGCGGAATCTCTCGCCTGGCGTATCCTAGCCACTCTGGCCGGCACCGCATCGGCGGGAGAAGTCCTGTCCGTCACGCTGGACCATGACGGCGAGGACATCTTGCTGCAAGCAGACCTTCCCGCAGCCTTGAGCGAAAGCCACAGCGTGTTCGCCAGCAGCGCACCGAACCAGGCGCAGGCGGTCTCGGCCGGCATGTTCGGTACCGGCTTCTCCTTGCGCCTTGCCCGCGCGGAGGCCCGCGCCGCGGGCGGCGATCTCTATCCCGAAGGCGACTTACTCACATTGAAATTGCCGCTGCTTTTGGGAAATCCGGACAAGGGTGCTACGGCAATGGGCAACTCGGGTGCGCGACTGGCTGGCGCCGCCTGAGAACCGAAAAAACGGGGCGCATACAGCTGATGAGACCGATTTCCGAGCCGCCCGTCGATGTCGATCGGGCCAAGTTCCGCCAGAATTTTGGCCAGCGATTCATCCTGACGGTGGACACGGAAGAGGAATCTGACTGGACCGCGCCATTGAAGCGTGACGGTTACAGTCTCGATCACCTCACGCGTCTGGCGAAGTTTCAGCAATTCTGCGAGAATGAGGGCGTCTGCCCGATCTATCTGATCGACTATCCGGTCGCGACCTCCGCGCTTGCGGCAGATATTCTGCGTGAACCGGTGATCGCCGGACGCGCAGAAATGGGCATCCAGCTTCGTCCCTGGGTCAATCCGCCGCATCGGGAGGAATTGAGCGGTCCCAACACTTTCCCCGGAAACCTGCCGCGCGAGTTGGAAGCGGCCAAGTTCCACCGTCTGCGGTTGGAGATCGAGCGGAATTTCGAGGCCGTACCGCAAATCTACCGCGCCGGCCGCTATGGCGTGGGTGCCCATACGGCAGATATTCTGCGCGAAAACGGCATCGCCATGGACAGCTCCGTCCGCTCTAAATTCGATTACAGTCAGCTCGGCGGCGTCGACTTTCTCGGCCATCCGGTCTGTCCCTATTGGCTCGACACCGCACGTTCGCTGCTCGAACTTCCGCCGACGACGATGTTTTGGGGCGTGCTGCGCCAGCAGGGCGCATGGCTTTGGCCGCGCGCCAAACGCTCACCGACCCTGCGCAAATTCCTCAGCAAGGCAGGCTTGCTCAAGCGCATCCCGCTGACACCAGAGGGCGTCAGCGTCGAAGATGGCATTCGCGGCATCGACATTGCCCTGGATGACGGCCTGCCGCTGTTGGTCTTTGCCTTCCACAGCACTTCGCTGCGCCCTGGCGGCACACCCTATGTGCGCGACGAGGACGATCTGGACCGGCTGTATGATTGGTGGCGCAGTATTTTCGCATATCTGGAACGGCGGGGCGTGAAGCCCACCACCGTGCGCGAGATCATGTCCGAGGTTGAAGTATGATCCTTCGCAGGATCGCTTGTGTTGCAAGTCACTTCAAGCTAACGCGCGGCGCGCGCCATCCGCAATCGGGGGCCTGTAGCTCAGTTGGTTAGAGCTGGCCGCTCATAACGGCTAGGTCGCGGGTTCGAGTC
>JAUIFP010000095.1 GCA_030430365.1 Alphaproteobacteria bacterium
TGCCATGTCTGTTTCCTAACTCCTTATGACGGCCTCCAAGGCGGGCCGCTCAGATGTAAATATCGTCGCTGTTTGCAGCGATTTCAAGGAAAACCGGACTCTTTGCGACAAACGTAAAAATCGCCTTACCGCCGCGATTCCGCTGCCATTTCCGCGCTGCGGTCCCGCGCGCTGCGCAATGTCGCCTCGATCAGGCGTTCCAGGGCGCCATGCTGGTCCAGAGTATCGAGGCCAGCCTGGGTCGTTCCGCCCGGGCTGGCGACCCGACGGGCAAGCTCTCCGGGCGAATGGGGGGAGGATGCGGCAAGAAGGCTGGCCCCTTCCACGGTTGCCAATGCCAGGCGCTGCGCCGTATCCGCAGGCAGACCAAGTTCGGCCGCGCCCGCCGCCAGAACATCGATAAAGCGATAGACAAATGCCGGCCCTGAGCCTGCGAGCGCCGTGACGGCGTCCATCAACGCTTCGTTTTCCAGCCATTCGGCGGTGCCGAGCGGCGCCATCAAAGCACTCACCTTTTCCCGCAGCGCTTCATCCAGCCCGCCGGCGACCATTGCGATCGGCGATTTGCCCAACGCTGCGGCAAGGTTGGGCATCACCCGCACACAGCCCGCTGCGCGGGGAAAACGATCGGCCAGAGTTACCAGTTCGACCCCGGCAAGGATCGAAAGCAGCACCGTGGATGGCCCAACTGCCTTTTCAAGCAGGGGCGCGACCTCGCCCAGCATTTGCGGTTTCACGCCCAGCAAGACGGCGTCGAACGCCTGATCTTCGGGAAGCTCGCGCTGCAGCACGACGCCTTCGGGCGCTTCCTGCAGCATCGGATCGGCAATCGTGAAGCGTTCGGGCTCCAGCCCCGCAGCCAGCCAGCCTTTCAGCATGGCGCCGCCCATATTCCCGCAGCCGACGATCAGAATGGAATGAAGGCCCGTCATGAGATCTGCGCAATCCTTTCCCTGCCGCCGTCACTGCGAAAACCCGGCAGCCACGGTAATCCGGCAATGAAGAATAACCTGTCCGGCTTCAAGCCTCGCCAGCGGCATCGACCAGTGCACTGGAAAGTGCGTCGGCAGGGTTCTTGTCGCCCCACAGAACGAACTGGAACGCCGGATAGAAGCGGTCGCATTCGGAAACGGCGGATTCCACGGCGAATTGCGCCTGGCCCAGGCTCAGCAAGCCATCGTCGCCCAGCATCAACCCGTGACGATAAAGCAGAACGCCGCCGGTCGACCAGATATCGAAATGGCCCAGCCAAAGCTGTTCGTTGACCATTGCCAGCAATTCGAAGCAGTGGCGCAGCTTCGCTTCGGGTACGCGGATGTCCGGCAAGCAGAGCAACTGCAGAACCCGGTCTTCCTCGCGCCAGATGCCGCGCAGCTGGTATTTCGCCCAGCTTCCCTGGATCTCGCCCGAGATCTCTTCATCATTCACGAATTCGCATGGCCAGCCGCGCGCCTCGAACAGCTGTGCCAGCATTTCAACCGGCAAGGCATCGTCACGTTCGATATCTCGGTCTCCTTCGGCTGCCCTCATTGCGTACTTCCCGTAATCCCATGAATTTCGATGGTGAATGCGTTGGCAAGCATGCGCCCCGCAATGCACGCGCCGCGCGGCCTTGGGCAAAACTCGACAAGCCTGTTTACAAGTTGTGCAAAAGGACCGCATCCATTCATCGGCACGGTCAGAGCCGCCCCTGCTAGAGCGGAGGGAGAGGATCGATCGCTTCGCCTTCGGCACTGTTGAAGGGGAATGAATCGATTCCGGCATCCTTCAGTTCATTGACGAAATCCCTGGCTTCTCCTTCACTGTCGAAGGGGCCAGTCAGTAGCCGGTTGGTGCGCCCCCAATCGGCAAGATAGCCTTTCTTGCCGTCCATCAGGCTGTCCGCCTCGCGGGTGATGCGCCGCCAGTCCCAGCGCAAGGCGCCGCGATCCGCACCCGTGGCAACCTGGACCCAGAAGCGGCGGGGATGCACCGGCTTGGGCGGTTCCTTTATCTCACGCGGCGGTTCGATCGTCGTAATGTCGACGGCGCCCGGTTCGGCCTCGGCTTCCGGATTGGGCAATTGGAAACCGGAAAAAGCCTGAGCCAGGCTGACCGGCTCCGGCCTTGTAGCGGGCGGTGCGGCTTGCGGAGATTGAGCGGGAGGGGTCTGCGTCAGCTGCGGCGCTGACGGTTGAGGCTGCGGCGGTGCAGCGGCGGGCGGTGCTGAAGCCGGAGGGGCCGATGCCGGCGGTGCGGCGGCCTGCTGCGGCAGGAACATTTCCGGCGTTGGGGCAGGCCCGGGCGTCGGGGTGGCCGTGGATGCTTGAGCCGGGCGGGAGCTGACCGGAGCCTGCCTGGGACTGGCCGGGGTCTCGCCGGGACTGACCGGGGCAGGCAGCGTAGGCGCCCTGCTGCTCTCGATCGGCGCGATCTCGCCCGCGGCTCTGGCCGGCGGTCCGCTCTGCGAAGGCGATGTGACGGTCTGGGCAGAGGGGGAAAGCCCTGGGGCAGCTCCACTTGGGCGCGGCGGCGCCGAGACTCTCTGCGAAGCAAGGTCCGACTGCGCAATCACGCCGGTCCGCTGTTGCGGCTCCGCCTGCGCCACACGCGTTTGAGACGAAGCGGCATTGCCAAGCGGCTCGCCCTTCGGAACCAGCCTGTCGCCGGAAGCCGCATTTCGCGTATTCCCGCGCGTATCCGCAGCGATCTGAGCGATGCGTGGGTCGTCCTTACCGATGGATTCAGCCTCGGGGAAATGACCGAAATTGCCCGCGGCCGCCTGCTGTGCGCGTGTTAGCCGGGGCATGTAGCGCAAATAGGGTGAAATCCTGCCTGAAAGCGATGGCGGCATGACCACATTGACGATCTCGACCGCTTCATCTGCATTGCCCATGGCCGCCAGGCCGAAGGCGCGCGTTCGAAAACTCGCGAGATCCTCTGCCTCAAGCAAGGGAAGCAAGGTGTCTTCCATCGACTGGCGATCGCCTGCAATCGCGAAGCTCAGCGCCAAGCGCCGCAATACTTCGTCATCCTTCCCGCGGGAAAGCACTTCGCGGTAGAGCGCCTGCGCGCGCGCATTGTCTCCAACCAGATCGTAAGCGAGGCCCCGGTCGCGGGCATAAGGATCGAGAGAGGCGCCTTCCTGCTCCGCCTTGGCGAAAAGCTCCAGCGCTTCCAGGGGGCGCTTCTTGTAGACCTGCACCGCGGCCAGTCCGGCCCTGGCCTCCCCATGCGTTTCGCCCAGATCGTCGGCCCGGGTAAAGAAGCCCATCGCCGCATCGACATCGCCCAATTTCAGGGAAGCGCGCCCGGCCCTCAGCAAGGCGCTGAGATCGGTCGGATCGCTCGACAGACGCCGGAGCGCGGAATTCAGCGTGATCGCAGCATCGTCGGGAAGCGGCTGGACCACTTCGCGCGAAACGGAGGACTGCCCCGTCTGTGCAGACGCGGGCATCGCAAGTAGACACGCTGCGATGGCGCCGATTGCGCAGGACCGCCGACTGCGGTGTAAAGTACTTAAACCGATCATCGCCTCGAAGAAAACCCGTTCAGATCCAGACGCAACAACTCTTAACCCTGCTGGAATGAATGGCGGGCGAACGACACTCTCCTATCCGGAACACGTCCCGGAATTACTGATTGTTCTGTCTGCCGAGAAAGCGCGGAATGCTGAGCGACGGGTTCGCGCCATCGTCATCATCATCGTCTTCCTCATCATCATCGGACTTAGCAGCACCGCGAGAAAGGTTGGCCATGCGCTCGAAAAGCGTGCTGCCTGCACCGGCACCGGCAGCTGCTGCAGCCGCGCCTCCCTCGCCGCCAGAAACCAGGCTGCGGCGGCGTGCACCAGCCACATTGTCCTGCACAGGCTCGTCTCTTTCGACGAGCTTGTCCGCCTCGAGCAGCAGGTCGCTGCGCGAACCGCCTTCATCTTCGGCCGTGTCGGTCTCTTCCTCGGCCTCCATGGTCAGCTCGAGCGGGCTCGCTTCCTCTTCGTCCTGGCCATCGTCTTCGCTCGCCTGTTCGTCGCCGCTTTCGGCATAGGCGCCTGCGGGCATGTTCGCATTGCCCGTCATCGGGACGACGGAGGAATCGTCTGCCTCGTCATATTCGCTTTCATCGAAGCCGGAAGGCAGCGGAGCCTCCTCAGGCTCGGGCGCAGGCGGCAAATCCGGTTCAACTTCGTTTGCCGGCTCTTCAAGCACGTCTTCGCTCTGAAGCGGCAATGCCGGGCGCTTGGGGCCTCGGCCAGCAGAGAAATCGAGCGGCTGGCTGGCCTGATGCGCCTGTTCGGCGGATTGCTCGATACCCGTCGCCACGACGGATACGCGAATCTTGCCTTCCAGCTCGGGATTGAAGGCCGAACCCCAGATGATGTTCGCTTCCGGATCGACGAGCTCGCGAATGTGGTTCGCCGCTTCGTCCACTTCCAGCAGCTTCATGTCCTCGCCGCCGATGATCGAAATAATCACGCCCTTGGCGCCCTGCATCGACACACCGTCGAGCAGCGGATTGGCGATGGCGAGCTCTGCGGCCTGAAGCGCGCGGCCTTCGCCTTCGCCCTCTCCGGTGCCCATCATCGCCTTGCCCATTTCGCCCATCACGGAGCGGATATCGGCAAAGTCGAGATTGATCAGGCCGGGCATCACCATCAGATCGGTGATCGAACGCACGCCCTGCTGCAGCACTTCGTCCGCCAGCTGAAAAGCTTCCTTGAAGGTCGTTTCCGCCTTGGCAACCAGGAACAGGTTCTGGTTCGGAATGACGATCAGCGTGTCGACATGCTTCTGCAGTTCTTCGATGCCGGCTTCCGCCGCGCGCATCCGGCGCGTGCCTTCGAACAGGAAGGGCTTGGTCACCACGCCCACGGTCAGCACGCCCTTGCGCCGCGCGGCTTCCGCGATCACCGGCGCCGCGCCGGTGCCCGTGCCGCCGCCCATGCCGGCTGCGATGAACACCATGTTCACGCCTTCAAGCGCGCGCTCCACATCGTTGACCGTTTCCTCGGCCGCGGCGCGCCCCACTTCCGGACGCGATCCCGCACCCAGGCCCTGCGTGATGTCGGGGCCGAGCTGGATACGCGATTCCGCAATCGAGCTGTTGAGTGCCTGCGCGTCGGTATTGGCGACAACGAATTCCACGCCGTCGATCTGCGCGTCGATCATGTTCGCAATGGCGTTGCCGCCAGCGCCGCCCACTCCGATCACCGTGATGCGGGGGCGCAGTTCTTCAACGGATGGCGGGCCGATATTGATGCTCATCTAAGCTCTCTCCAGGGCATGGAATTCATGCCGGTCCAAGGTTCCCTGCTTGTGCCATAAAGGCGTTAACAGGTGCACAGCGCGGCGATCCTTTTCCACAGTCTCTCGCGCACCGAGCACTGCCGGCGCAAGTGCCGCGCGATCTCAAAAATATTCCCTCACCGCCTGCATCACGCGCTGGGCAAGGGCGACGCCTGTAAGGCGGACAGTCGGCTGGTATCGCGGACCGATCGAGCGAATGTCCACTGGGTCTGCAGCCGCATAGAGTACCAGCCCAGCCAGTGTGGAGAAACCCGGCACGGCATGCGCCTCCGGCAATCCGTGCAATGCCGGCGGCCTGCCGATGCGGACTGGCTGGCCAAGGGCGCCCTGGGCATAATCTGCGATCCCGGTGAGTTCGGCGCCGCCGCCCGTCAGCACCACTTGCTGGCCGCGCTGCTTGGTAAAGCCGAGCGACTTCAAGGCCTTGCCTAGATCGCCCACGAAGCGGTCCAGCTCCCCCGTGATGACCGAAACCAGCTCGGCCCGGGGAATGCGGTTCTTGTCGTCGGCATGGCGGGCAAGCGGCCCGGAATGTTCTTCCCCAGGGCCGTTGACCGGGATCATCTCGCGATAGTCCGTCGGGCTGGCAATGGCGGAGCCGGCCACGCATTTGAGGCGCTCGGCCTGGAACCGGCGAATGCCGAAATGCGATGCGATGGCATCGGTGATGTCGGCCGATCCGATCGGAATCGCGGTCATGCCCAGCAGCATGCCCGCCGCATAGACCGAAACATTGGTCACCTCGCCGCCCAGTTCGATCAGCGCGACGCCCAATTCCCGCTCTTCCGCGCTAAGGCAGGCATAACCGGCCGCAACCGGCGATGCGACGACGGCCTCTACATCCAGATGGGCGTTCTGCACCGCTTCGGTGATGTTCTTGATCGGCGCCCCGTCGGCACACATGACATGGACATCCACGCCCAGCCTTTCGGCATGCAGCCCCTTGGGATTGGCAACGCCATGCGCCCCGTCGAGCGTGTAATGCGCCGGCTGCGCATGCAGCACCATCCGCCCGTCCGGCTGCAGTCCGTCGCGCGCGGCAACCAGCAGATGCTCGACATCGTCCTCTTCGATCCGGCGCCCGCCAATATCCACTTCGACCTGGGCGATCTTGCTCGAGAGGCCGGCACCCGAACAGCCGATCCAGACGCTTGAAACGCCCGTGCCGGCCAGTTTCTCGGCCCGTTCGATGGCGTCGCGCACGGCATAGGTGGCGGCCTGCATATCGGTGACATAGCCGCGCTTGATCCCCTGCGCCGCGCGGTGGCCCGATCCCAGCACCACCATTTCGCCATTTTCACTGAGCCCCGCCACCATCGCGGAAATCCGGAAGGATCCAATATTGATGGCCCCGAAAACTTTGGAAATACGGGGGTTCGCAGCCATTATTCTTTCCCCTTGGCGTCCAGCATTTGCGCCTCTGCCCGCCCGGGAATGCGCATATAGATGCGTTCCGGCGCGCGCATATCGAAAGTCGCGACCTTGCCGCCCAGCAGCCGGTTCACGCCATCGATCCGGGCGAATGAAACCAGCGCCATGGCGGATTTCTGCTCCCCTTGCGGCAGGGCGAGCATCTGCCCAGTCTTGAAAGTCAGGTTCCACCTGCGATTGCCGATCCATTCGGCCGAGGACACTTGCGGACGCAGGGCAGGCGCAGCATCCAGCAGGCGGTCCAGTGCGGCGACCTGCTGGCTCGCCCCCGGCCCTTCCAGAATGAGCTGCCCCTTGGCATCCGTGCTGGAAATCGGCTCCAGCTCGTGCCCCGTCTCGTCGATCAGGACCAGCCTGTCGGGCTTTCTCAGCACGGCATGCGGCGTCCGTTCGACGATGTCGATCACCAGCGAATCCGGCAATTGGCGCGAAACCCGCGCATCCTTTACCCAGCTGAGCTGCAGCAGGTCTTCGCGAACCGCCGCGATATCGACCAACGGCATCGCCCGCTCACGCTCGCCCAGCACGCGTTCATAAACCTTGAGCTCGTTCATGCGCTCCACCCCGCGCACTTCCACCCGGCGGACTTCGAAGCCCGCATCGGCAGCCAGCGAGGCCAGTTGCCGGTTGGCCATGGCAGGCACCCCGGCCAGATTGGCGACGAACCACGCCAACGCCACGCCTCCGGCCAAGATGATCGCCAGGAAGGCGCGGTGCAGTTGATCTTCGGTGAATGGCAGCCAGCGCATCAGCGCATCGATGAAAGAGCCCGTGCGTGCCTTTGCCTTGCTCACCCGCCGCGCATTTCCGCGAGCCGCCGCGGCGCGGCGGACACCCTTTGCGTTGCGTTTGATCGTCTGGGCCACTTACGCCTCCTCTCTCGCCCCGGCCTGCGCAGCGAAGAAATCCAGTGCATCGGCGACAATCGCCTCCACAAGATCGCCGTAATCCATGCCGCAATATCTCGCCTGCTCGGGCACCAGGCTGAGCGGAGTCATGCCCGGCTGCGTGTTGGTTTCGAGCAGGAACAGGCCTGCCTGGCCCAGTTCGTCGTCCCAGCGGAAATCTGACCGGCTGGTACCGCGGCAGCCCAGCAGCCTATGCGCCTTGAGGGCGTAGGCCTTGCACAATTCGGCTATCTCCACCGGCACATCGGCGGGGCAGATATGCTCTGTCATGCCGTCGGTATATTTGGCGTCGAAATCGTAGAAGCCGCTCTTGGGCACCAATTCGGTAACGGCCAGTGCCTCTCCCTTCACGACCGCCGTCGTGAGCTCGCGCCCCTTTACATAGGGTTCGGCCAGCAAGCTTGAGAATTGCTGCCAGGGCCCCGGCGCATCCTTGCGGATCGGATTGCCGCAATTGCTTTCGTCGGTGACGATCGCGACGCCGACCGAAGACCCTTCATTGACCGGCTTGAGGACATAGGGCCGCGGCAACGGATCGCCTTCATATAGATCCTTGCTTTTCACGATCCGCCCGCCCGGCATGAGGATGCCATGCGGCACCAGCGCCTGTTTCGTCAGCTCCTTGTCGATCGCGATCACGGAGGTCGCAAGGCCGGAATGGGTATAGGGGATACCCATCAGATCGAGCATGCCCTGCACCGTGCCGTCTTCACCCGGCACGCCGTGCAGCGCATTGAACACCACGTCGGGCGCCGCCTCGGCAATGCGCGCGGCCACCTGCCGGTCCATGTCGATGCGCGTGACCGTGTGCCCGCGCTCTTCCAGCGCCTTGGCCACGCCTTCGCCGCTCATCAGCGACACCGGGCGTTCATTGGCCCAGCCGCCCATCAGCACGGCAACATGAAGCTTGGGGAGCGCGCTCTTCGTCATCTCAGGGGCGCCCCACTCGCTGAATTTCCCATTCCAGGTCGACACCCTGGCTTTCGTTCACGCGCCGGCGGACCTCCTCCCCCAGCCCCTCTATCTCCGTGCTGGTGGCATCGCCGGTATTGATCAGAAAATTGGTGTGCTTCTCGCTCACTTGCGCGCCGCCCTTCGTCAGGCCGCGGCAGCCGGCGGCATCGACCAGCCGCCAGGCCTTGTCGCCTTCGGGATTCTTGAATGTGGACCCGCCCG
>JAUIFP010000009.1 GCA_030430365.1 Alphaproteobacteria bacterium
CGGGATGAATGCTGCGGCTGTCGACAAGGCGCTCAAGTCCGGCGGACGCACCTGATCGCCCGTTGGTGCGGGCCGGCACCGGTTCACTCTGTCTCGGGAAGGTCCGTCACGGGCACCAGCAGATAGGATTGGGCTTCCGGCCCGGTGTGCAGGTGCTGCGTACCCAAATTCACCGTATCCTCGTGCCGCGAATAGAGCTGGGGCTTGGGCGGCGTGAAGATGTCGCGGCCCTTGATCCGCAGGCGGAGGACGTCCCCGGCCGCAAAGCGCGTGCCTGACGGCAGGATTTCGATATCCGCCTGTATGACTTCGCCCGGCCGGACCCTCAGCTCGCTGCGATTGGTCAGGACCGGCTGGAATTCGGTGGAGCGCTCTTCATCGAGTTCGCGGCGTGACAGGCGCAGCCAGCCGAAAGCCATCGGTGCATCTTCGAAAACCGCCCAATGAATGAAAGGCGCAGGCTTCTCGCCTTGGTCAAGCTTGTCCAGTGCGACGAAGATGTCCATGTCCTCGCCCTGTTCGATCGAGACGAACAGGCGCAGCTTCATGTGGCCGACCAGATCGGTATCTTCTCCGAAGCGGTAGTCGAAATGCAGTTCCTGCGCATCGTCGAGCGGGTCATAGCGTGCCTCGGCGGCGCTTGTCGGCGGCTCGCTGTGCAGGGAGGCGTCGGCAGCGTCGAGATATAGCTTCCGGTACTCCGTGCCTTCCACCGGCCACTGCTCGGCACGCTTCTGTGTCGCCGCGCCAGCCCGGTCACGCACATGCAGGCGCACTTTCGGCCAGTCTTCGAGGCCGCCTTCTTCGCCTTTCAGGAAGTGATCGAAAAACGCGGTCTGCCGCGCGATCGATTGCGGCTCGTAATAATAGGCCCACTTCTTGCTGCCATGCACTTCGAGCCATTTCCGCGGAGAGGAAATGCGCTTGTATCCCTCCAGCGTGCCGCGCGTATGCACGCCGTGGTCGCTCCAGCTCGCGACGACATAGGCAGGAACCTCGATGTCTTCGAATTTCGCGATCTTGGACTGCCAGTATTCGTCGAAGAACTCGCTCTCGCGCGTATGCGCCCACAGGTCTTCGACCAGGTTTTCCGACACGCCCCAGCGAGTCTGGATATAGGGCCAGAAGAAGGTTTCCGGGATGCCGCCATGGCGGACTATCTCATTATAGGTGTCCGACCAGCCTTCCCACGGATTGATCGCGGCCAGATGCGGCGGCTGCAAGGCGGCCACCTTCCATTGAGACGATGCGAGATAGGAGACGCCGGAGAGGCCGACCTTGCCGTTGCTCCATTCCTGCGTGCCGGCCCATTCGATCAGATCGTAATGCGCCTGGGCCTCCTGCGGAGAAAAGAAGCTGGCATTGGCGTCCGAATACCAGGTGCCCAGTGTGTCCGCGATCACGACGGCGTAGCCCTGGCCGGTCCAATAGACAGGATCGGGCGCTTCGAAGATCGTGAGATCGGATTGCCACTCCGCCTTGACGCCCGAGGCGGGATAGATCGTGGCGAGCGGCGCGGGGTCGTGTTTGCCGTAAGGTGTCCAGACCACGAGGGGAGGGACCTTGCCTGCACCTGCGGGCCGGAACAGGTCGACATATAAATGGTGGCCGCAGCGCGTCGGCACGATCACGTCCCGCTCCACGATCATGCCGTCCTGTACGCGGCGCTCATACTGGCGCGGCCGAGCGCCCCGGAACTCCGGTGTGTTCAACGCCCGGCGCAGACGCTCGCTATTGCCTGCCATGCAGCCACCTCTCCTCCTGCAGCTCTCCCAAGAGCGGCAGCGAGCAGAATTATTTCAACAGGCGTATAAATTCAATCGCCGAAATAGAGCCGGCATGCCGCGGCATGGATGCGCTCTCGCTGCCTGGGATCGGGTACGATCATTTCGAACTGTTGCAGCGCGGCGGCATAGCTCATGGTCTCTTCATGCTCCACGAAGGGCCAGTCGCTGCCCCAAAGCAACCGCTCGGGCCCGGCCTCCTGCAGCAATATTCCCGCCAGTTCCTGCACCAGGCTTTCGGGCCCGATGCGAAATCCGGCGGACATCTTGATCCAAGTGTTGCCGCGTTGCACTGCAGCCAGCGCGGCCTGGAACCCTTCGCAAGAGTCGCCTTCCTCGACGGAAGGCCTGCCGAAATGGTCGATGACGATCGGCATGCCATAGTCTTGCAGCTCCGCGATCGTGCAGGGCAGGCGGCGGCCATTATCGTGCAGCTGCACGTGCCAGCCGAGATCGGCGACATATGTCAGCAACGCGCGATATTCCGCCGAACGCAGATCCGGCAATTCTTTCGTGCTGCGCCATTGCAGACGAATGCCGATCGCGCCGCTGGCAGCCATCTCTTGCAGGGCCGGGCGCTTGATCGCCGGATCGACGATTACCGTCGTGCGCAAATTCGGATGAGCGGCGCAGGCATCGAGTGCGTAGCTGTTATTCGTGCCGAAGACACTGGCGGCAGCCAGTACGGCGCGATCGATCCCGCCGGCCGCCAGGCAGGCGAGATAATCTTCTAGCGGCGCCTCATATTCGGGGCGGGACCAGGCGTCCGGCGCCAGCTCCATGCCGTGATGGAAGATATGCGCGTGGCAATCGACCGTCTTTGCAGTGCCTTCCGCCATTTGTCTCTCCCGGCAAAATTTTCCTGTTTTCAGTATCTAATGGCAGCAGCCTGCAAGGCTTTGTCAAGCAGTCGAAAGTGGCATTTCTTGCGCGCATCGGGCAGCCGAGCTAGGGAATCGGCGATTTTTCCGGGCCTTGGCCGGACCGGCAACATTTTCGAACGATGGAAACGCAGTGGCCCGAGCAAGCGCAGACTCTCAGGATAAGAAAGCGGACCGGAAAAGCGCCGCCAAAACCGGTTCCCGCTCAAAGGGCCGGCCTGCGGGCAAGCGCGGTATCGGCAAGGAGCACCTGATCGAAAAAACGATCGAGCTGCTCCGCACAGTGCCCCCGGAAAAGCTCTCGCTCTCCATGGCGGCGCGCCATGCCGGCGTGCATCTCACGCTGTTCAAATATTATTTCAACGACCGCACGCGGCTGCTGGTCGATGTTGCGCGCAATCTTTCCCGCGAACTGGGCGAGGGAGTGGCGGCAACCGAAAAGTCCGATCAGACCGCCATCGAAAGGCTGCGCATCCGCATCGATGCGATGGTCGAGTTCTTCTTCGTGAACCCGTTCTACCACCGGCTGATGGTGGAGATCATCGGCGAAGACAGCGATCCGTTGGCGACGGAACTCATCGATATCTGGATGACCAAGACGCTCGACATCTATCGCGAGATCATCGACGAAGGCGTGGAGGAGGGTTCGCTTCGCCCGGTCGACCCCTATTTCACTTTCATCGCCATGATGGCCCTGTGCGAGCAATATCAGCATGTTTCCCGGCTGGCGCAGCCGGGCGTCTCCGGGAAGAAGCCATCTGCCGAGGAAACCGCCAAGCGCTACAAGGCCTACGTATACGATCTGCTGTTCCAGGGTGTTGCTGCCGAAAAATGAAGCCGCGCAGAGCCGCGCTTCCTGCAGATAATTAAAGTATCCTATAAAATATTTCCATCCTCGGCTCGGCGTGTTATTCGCCCACTATCGAGGATGGATAATGGCAATGAGCGAAAACGCACCTGAATCAGGCATGCCCGAGTTTCCACAGCGCCCGTTTCGCGGCGGCGAATATGGCAAGGAACATGACGGCACCTATCTGATGAACTGGAACCCGATCATGCTGGCGGAAGATCTTCCGCAAGGGCAGGTGATCGGGAAGGATTTCCTGGGCACGCGGGTCATCGTCTATCGTCAGGAAGACGGTACGCCTGTGGTGCAGAGTGCCTATTGCCCGCATATGGGCGCCGATCTTTCCTGCGGCGAGATGGTGGGAGGTCAGGTGCGCTGCCCCTATCATTTCTGGAAATTCGGGCCGGACGGCCAATGTACCGAAATTCCGGAGGAAGATACGATCCCGGGCGTAGCGCGGATATACAACTATCCGGCGGCCGAGCGCTGGGGCTTCATCTGGGCGTTCAATGGCGAAGAACCGCTTTACGACCTGCCGGAGATGCCGAACATCGCCGAAGAGGATTTGGTCTACAAGCCGTTCCACCGCGGTCTGAGGCCGATCGAAGGCTGGATCGGGTCGTCCAATATCGTGGATTTCCAGCATCTGAAGACGGTGCACGGAATTCCGGATCCCTATCCCAAGAAAGTGGAATACAGCGACTATCTGCTCGATGTCCGCCAGGAATCGGACAACCGGGTGGTCGATACACGTTTGCATGGGTGCACCTGGATGTCTGCGCATGCGCGCTTCGCCGATGGGCTGGAACGCTTCTTCATGGCGGGCGGATCGCAGGTTGCGCCCGGATGGTCGGACTCCTTCTTCCTCGTCGCATTGCGGCGCAGCCAGGCGGAGGAAATGGGCGAGGAGGCCGTCCAGGAAGAATTCCAGAAACGCATCGATTACATGATCAAGCTCTATTCCGAAGACGAGCCGATCCTATATTCGCTGCGTTTCAGGGGCTATCGCAAGAGCGCGCTGATCCGCGCGGATCGCTATATGGGCGAATTCCTGCGTTACCATGATGCCTATCCGCGCAAGGCGCCGTTCGACGTCTGAATTGGGAGGCAGCTATGGCACAGCAATTGGATGCGAAGTGGCGTGTGGCCCTGATCACCGGCGCAAATAAGGGCATCAGTTTCGAGATCGCGAAGGCCCTGGCGGAAAAAGGCGCAATCGCGCTGATTGGCGCGCGTAAACCGCAGGCCGGGATAGAGGCGGCCGATACACTGAAGGCGGAAGGCTGGGCGGCAGATCCCGTCGTGATCGACATTACCGACGAGGCGTCCGTCGTCGCCGCCGCGCTGCAAATTGGCAAGCAATTCGGCAAGCTGGATATCCTGGTCAACAATGCAGGTATATCGGTCGAGCGGGGCAGGGAGCCAAGCGAGTCCGATGTGGGACTGATGCGGCAGACTTACGAGACGAATGTGTTCGGCGTGGTTGCGGTGATCAATGCGATGCTGCCGCTGCTGCGCAAATCCGATGCCGGGCGGATCGTGAACATCTCGAGCGGGCTGGGCTCTTTCGCCTTGCGGGCGGGGCCCGATGCGCCGCTCTCCCACATGCGGGCTTTGGCCTATAATTCCTCCAAGACCGCGCTTAACGCGCTGACGGCGAATTATGCGAACGAGCTGGAAGGCACGCCGATCAAGATCAATTCGGCCAATCCCGGGCTTTGCGCGACGGACCTGACACACGGCAATGGCCGCCCGGCTTCGGAAGGGGCCGTGCCGGCAGTGGAGTTGGCACTGGCGGGCGTTGACGGGCCCAATGGCGGCTTCTTCGGCGATCAAGGCGCGGTGCCCTGGTAGAGGCCGCGTTGTTGCCTGCTTAGGCCGAAAGTGCTGGGCAGGCCGAACTCACCGTTAGACGGCGCGCATCGCAATCAGGGAGCAGCCTTCGTTTAGCGGCTTCACGTCGATCAGGGCGAAGCCCGCATCGGAGCCCAGCTTTTCCATTTCGGCCAAGGTACGTTCTTTCCCGTTGATCGGCATCATGACCATATCCTGCCGCACGACGTCTTCATTCTCCGGCTGGACGATTTCCGGCATGATCCGCTCGACGATCAGCAGGTCTGCGTCCTTTGCCATGGCCGCCCGGCAATTGGCCAGGATGGCCGCACATTCCGCATCGTCCCAATCGTGTAGAATGAACTTCAGCACCAGGCAGTCCGCGCCCGGCGCGATGCTTTCGAAGAAGCTGCCGCCGATATAGCTTGCACGTTCCGACACACCGGCATCGGCCAGATAGTCCGCTGCCCCCTCTTCCACGGCGGGCAGGTCGTAGATCGCGCCATGCAGCGCGGGGTTGGCCAGCAGGATTTCCGTGAGCAGCCCGCCGAAGCCGCCGCCAACATCCATGACCAACTCGTAGGATTTGAAATCGTGTATCTGCGCCAGCGCTCTGGCGACCGGCCGCGATTGTTCGGCCATAGTGCGGTTGAAGGCCTGTGCGTCGAATGATCTGGCGTGCAAGCCGTCGAAATCGCCGCCGCCCTGGCCGGGTTCGCCCGTTTCCAGCGTATGGCCGATCGTGCCGAGCGAGGCCATGACGCGGCCGCCCCAATGGATCGAGAGGCTGCGCAGCGAGTTTTCCGCATCGGATTTCAGCCGCGCGCCCATGAGGGTGATGGTGAAGGACTTGGCTCCGGCATGTCTGCAGACTGACAGAGTGGAGAGCGCACGCAGCACGCGAAAGGTCGTCTCCCCGTCCAGGCCCAATTCGGCGGCTAGGGCGGCGGCATCCCGGGGCTCTTCTTCAAGCGCATCGAACAGGCCAGTGCGCACGCCTTCATAGATCAGCCGCGTGCGCCAGCCTGCGGTGATCATGTCGCGCAGAGTCTGGCTATCATCCTGAATCCCTGTGGCCATGCCTTCTCCCCCACGGTCGAAACCCGAGTTTGGGCGCTTTCGTTTGCGCCATTAATTTCAATGGTACTAGAATAACTTGCGAGAGGGCTGCAAGTCGTTTATCCGTTCAGTAATCCGGCGCGGAGGCGGGCCCCATCGCCGCTGCGGAAACAATCCGGGAGGATGCAAATGAAGGCACTGCCGGCAAATTTCGGCATGGTCATACGTGTCGCTTTGATGAGTTTGTGTGGCGTTCTGGCGCTCTCTGCGTCCGGCTGCACCTCTCCGCAGGCCGCTCCATCTCCTCCGCCCGATAACGATCTTCGCGCGCATGGCATGCTTTCGACCATCGAATTGGCGCCATTGCACTATGCGATCGCACAGCTGGACGCCGCGCAAAGCCCGGTCGCGCATGGGGGTATCCCAAATCTCTATGACGGGTCGCGCTTCAATGCGGCGACCGGTGCGGATCTGGCCGGCCATGCGGACACGCAGGCCTTGCGGCAGTCGCTCGAACATCCCGATCTGCGGATCATCCTGACGATAACGAAGGGGCACTACCGCATCGTGGCCAAGCGCTCGTCGGGCATCAATTCGATTGCCGATCTTAAAGGCAAGCGCGTGGCGATGATCGAGGAAACTTCGTCGCATTTCTATCTCGACCGCCTGCTCGGGATTGAGGGGATGTCGGACAGGGACATAGAGATTGTCAGCCTCATGCGCCCTCATGAAAGCTCGGACGTGCTGATGGATGGCCATGCCGATGCCCTGGCGATGTGGGAGCCGGAGGCTCAGCTCGCGATCGATAAGCTGGGCGATGACGCGATCGTATTGTCGGGAGAGGCGAATTACGACGAGCTTTACAATCTGCATACCACGCAGGCGAAGCTGGACGATCCGGCAACGCGGGAAAAGATCGTGCGCTTCGTTGCCAAGCTGATCCAGGCTTCCGGCGCGATCGAGCGCGATCCGTCCGCCGCGATTGCCCTGGTTTCAGAGGCGACTGAATATCCCGAGGATCTGATCAGGATTTCATGGCCTCACCACACTTTTATGACCAGCCTTGCGCCGGAGCTGCTGGATACGCTGGTTGCAGAGGAAGAATGGCTGGCTGCCCATGCCGGCCGCGAGCCGCGTTCACGCGAGGAATTGGCCAAGTTGATCGATCCGACGGTGGAGGCCGAAGCGCGCCGTCTGCTCGCCCGGGGCCAATGATGCCCGGCCGCATCCGTGCAGGATTCGCAAGCGGTATGCGCTTGGTCGATCCTTGCCAGAAGCAGACCCCTCATATGAATTATAGAGTGGTATAATTAAATGACGCAGGCGGCCGGAGGGCGAATGCAATGATGCAATGGCGGGCTGAATGCTCCGGCGTGACGGTGCTGGCGGTATGAGTAGTGCGGGAAGCGCAGCGCCGCAAACGAAGGCGTCCGCTGACGAGGCTGCGGTTGGCGATGTCCTCGATGGCTTGAAAACAGTCCGGCACAATTATTGGGCGCCGGCGCTGCTTGGCTTCGTCATGCTGTTCGATTCCTGGGACAGCATTGCGATGGCGCTCGTCATTCCAAGCATTTCCCAGGAATGGGGGCTGGACCCGCTGCAAATGGGCGTTCTGATCTCCGCCAGCTATATCGGGCAGTTCATCGGGGCGGTTTCACTGGGCGCAGTGGCAGAAAGATACGGACGACTGCCGGTAATCCAATTGACCGTCATATTGATGTGCGCGTCGGCCATAGCCTGCGCCTTTGCCACCAGCGCGGACATGCTGTTCTGGATACGGTTGTTCCAGGGCATCATGATCGGCGGCGCGATGCCCGTTTCGATTACCTATGTGAATGAGCTCGCGCCGACACACTGGCGCGGCCGGTATTTCGGGATCTTTCAGACATTGGCGGTTTCGGGCTTCAGTGTTGCGACCTTGATGAGCCCGTTCATCGTTCCCACGCTTGGCTGGCGCTGGATGCTTGGGCTGGGCGCACTGCCGCTCGTCCTCGTGCCGCTCATTTGGATGACATTGCCGGAATCGCCGCGTTGGCTCGCGCGATTGGGCCGGCTGGAAGATGCCAATCGCGCGCTGGCAAAGCTGGGGGGAAGGGCCGCCAAATTCCCCGAGGAAGGCGCACACGAGCCGGAGCCCATCTTGCTGGGCTTTCGCCGCTGGGCGAGCGTCCTGAAGCTGTTCTCAGCTGATCTGCGGGGGCAGACGATCACGGTTACTCTGCTCTGGTTCCTGACCATGTTCACCAGCTTCGGCCTGACGACCTGGGCCCCTTCGATCTTTGTCAACGTATACCAGATCCCGATAGACCGGGCTTTGACCTACACTGCGATCTCCAGCGTCATCCTGCTATTCGTGCTGGCATCCACCGGCTTCCTCATCGATAGGTTCGGCCGGCGGCCATTCGCACTTGGGGGACTGGTAGTGGCGGGTGCTGCACTTGTGGGGATGGCGGTGTTCAGCCCGACACAGGAATCGGCGGTCGTCACCGCCGTCATCATCGGGAAGGTCGCCATCTTCTTCGGGACCTATATTTTGTGGCCCTATACGGCTGAGAGCTTCCCAACGCATGTGCGTGCAGTTGGTCTTGGCTATTCGAGTTCGATCGGACGCGGCGCATCCATGGTGACGCCGATCTTCGTCGGCTTCGTCTTGAACCAAGGCGCAGCGATCGAGATTGTTTTCGGCAGTTTCGGCATATGCGCGCTTCTTGCCCTGGTGATCTGGCTCACCCGAACGCGCGAGACGGTCGGGCGCCGCCTCGAAACGATCTAGGGCAAGCTGCCTAGGCGGGATGCGCGCAGGCGGTTTGCTGCGTGAGCGGGCTTCTTCACGCACAACGTGGTTTCACGTCGCCACTCAAGAAAATAGGCCAAAAAAATGGGTCGGCACCTTGTTCGGCACCGGCCCAGTTCCATGCTTACGGGAGTTGTCGGATCGGGATCAGAACTTTGCGCTGATCCCGAAATCGGCATTCACGCCGTAATCCTCGCGCGATGTCGGGCGGTCGGGGTAACCCTGGTAGCCGGACAGCGGCGCTTCTGTGATGTTGGCGACGGAGCCGAAGACTTCGACACCTTCCAGAATGCGGTAGCCGATCCGGGCATCCAGAACGGTGCGGGCCTTGGTGTATGAATCCCCGTTGAGGCTGGAGCCGACGCCATCCAGATAATCGTCGCGATAGCTGACGGCGAAGCGCGCTTCGAGCGGGCCCTTCTCATAGAAGAGCGCGCCGCCCGCCAGCCATTTCGACTGGCGGAAGAACGGCAGCTCGTCGCTTTCGCGGCCGGGTACATCCACGCTGGAATCGACATAGGTGACATTGGCCGAGACCCCGAAGCCGTCCAGCGGGGCAGGAAGGGAGCTGAAGCGCGTCGTGGCATTGGCCTCGACCCCGAACAGTTCGCCGCTATCCGCGTTCTGCGGCTGGGACAGGCTGATCAGATCCACGCCGGCAAAGGTCGTGTCGTAGATCGTCCGCGTGTAGATCGGGTCTTCGATCTTCTTGTAGAAGGTCGCCAGCGCGAAGACGGTATCCGCATCGGGATAGTACTCCGCCGAGAAGTCCAGCCCCATGGATGTGTATGGCTCAAGGTTCGGATTGCCGGATTCGCCTTCGCCATCCTCTTCCTCGAAGGTCGGGACGACGTCGCTGTAGTTCGGCCGGCCGATCGTGTTGGTCCAGGCTGCGCGGATCACCACTTCGGGCTGAGGGCGGTAATTCAGCGCCAGGCTGGGCAGGACATGGGTGTATTCCTTGTCGAAGCTCAGCGGGGCGATATCGGAAATCTCGATCTCGCCATTGCCGTCCGTGTCGCGAATGGCGAACGCATCATAAGTGCCCTTGGTGTGCTCCACGCGGACACCGCCGATGACCGTCAGATCGCCGAATTCCAGGCTGGCCATGCCGTAACCGGCATAGATCTGCTCACTGATTTGATAGTCGCTGGCCTTGTCGTTGAATGCCGTTGTCTCTTCATCCAATTCCAGCAGGCCGGGATTGTCGCTGAAGAAATAGTCCAGCACGCCCTGGTAATCCATGGCCGGGCCGAATTCGTACATTCCGCCGTAATAGCCGGAAATCGGATCCAGCACCGCGCCGGTATCGGCGAAGGTCACGTCGTCCACCGGCTCCCACTGTTCCTGGTAATTGTCGCGATCCTTGCTCCGGTCGGTGAACTTCGCGCCGAATTTCACGAAGCTGTCGGTGCCGTTTTCGAAGTCGATCTGCACGTCTGCCTTGGCGGCATGCAGATCCTCGTCGATCGTCTCGCGGCGCAGGCGGATGCGGCGCAGCGGGAAGGATGCCGGATCGTAGAGCCTGGAATCGACGTTGCCGAATACCGGCAGCTCGCTGCCTTCGCCCAGCAGAATCGTGGAGACGTTTTCGCTGGCGGTCCGGAATTCGATATCGTCGCGCACAGGTGTGTGTTCCTGCGCGTGCGCATAGGTGTAGTTGAGTTTCACCTCGACATTGCCCGTACGCCAATCGATCCCGGGGGAGATGTTGTAGAGCTTCTGCGTCTGTTCGTTCTGACGGAATTCGCGGCTCGCCCGTCCCTCGTCATAGGTGATCTGGTTGCCGGAAATGACAACGTCGCCGCGATACATGTCGTAATCGAATTGGTCGCGGCCTTCATGGTCCGTGAACTCGTTGTAGATCGTGTTGAGATAGACGCGCATGTCGGGATTGGGGCGCCATTCCAGGTTGGCGATGGCACCGATACGTTCGCGCATGATCGAATAGTCGAACATCCGCATGCCGGTGGGGGCCCACAGGCCGGTATCCACTTCGTCCCAGCTCAGCGGATCGACCAGATCGGAATCGATGAAGCGCTTTGAATAGCTGGCGCCGATTACGATGCCGAATTCGTCTTCCATGCCGAAGGTCTGGCTGTGCATCGCACTGGCGGCATAGCCAAGCTTATCGGCCTTGCTGCCATACATGCCGCGTGCCGACACGTAGGTGTAGGGTTCGGCCTGGTCGAAGGCGCTGGGCGTCACGATGTTGATTGCGCCGCCGATTGCATTGGCGTCGTAATCTGGGGTTACCGTTTTCACGACTTCGATTGCGCCGATCAAATCCGAAGGGATCGTGTCGAGCGCGACGCGCCGGCCTTCCGCTTCCGGAATGCCCACGACATTGCCATCAATCGTCACCAGGTTGAGATTGGGGTCCACGCCGCGGATCACGACGTAACGCGGCTCGCTCTGGTCGATCTGTACCGAAACGCCGGGCAGGCGCTGAAGCGCCTCGGCCGTGTTGTAATCGGGCAGCTTGCCGATCCCGTCCGAGGAAACGATATCCGCGATCACGGGCATGGCCCGCTTGCGTTCGTTCGCCAGCAGGCGCGAGGCGCGGGCACCGGTAACGACGATCGCGTTCTCGCTATCACCATTGGCCAAGGCGATGCGGCCGTTCGCGGTGACCATGCCTTCTGCCGGAACCGCAACCTGCATATTGATGCTGCCATAGCCCGGCTGGCTGACTGTCAGCACGTAATCGCCAGCGTCCAGGCCATAGAGGATATAGCGGCCGTTCTGATCGGTCACCACGGAGATATCCGTTCCCTCTACGCTCACAGTCGCGCCGCGCACCGGGCGGTCCAGTGCGGCCCCGGTAATGGTGCCTGAAAGGTCACCGGCAAAGGCGGTACCTGGAATGCAGACGCTGGCGAGAACGGCCGCGCGCAGGATGCTGCGGCGGTTGCCCTTTTGGGCAAGTTTCAAAAGGCTCATGGAAAAATCCCTGTGAGGTAAGTTGGCTTGTTTGGTCGGCGGCCAACTATGCTCAGGACGTGACGCTGCTATGAATTGTATACAATTGCGCGGTGTCAGATTTGCGACCGAATTGTCTGATATCCGAAGCAAAAATGTCACGTAATTCCTGTAGCGGCGGGGCGTGGTACAGCCGATTTCCTTCCCCTTCCTGTCGCGCCGTGCGCTGCTGAAAGCCGCAGCTCTCGGCCCCGCGGCAGGTCTTCTCCCCGGTGCCCTCCAGGCCGCTCCATTGGGTGGCTTTACCCATTCGGTCGCAAGCGGCGATCCGCTGCAGGACAGTGTGACGCTATGGACGCGCTTCGTCCCCGCTTATGGCGGAGTTGCGCAATTGCGAATGGAGCTGGCACGGGATGAAGCCTTCCGCGACATCGTGGCGCGTGGCTCCGCGCTGGCCGGGCCGGAAACCGGCTTCTGCGCGAAGGTTCGGCCGGAAGGGCTCACGCCGGGCCAGTGGTACTATTACCGCTTCACTGCGCCCGACGGGCAGGTGTCCGACATGGGGCGCACGCGGACGCTGCCGGCTGGCCCGCTCGACAATTTCCGCATCGGCGTGTTCTCCTGCGCCAACGCCACTTCAGGCTGGTTCAACGCCTATGGCCATGCTGCCGCGCGGGACGATCTCGATCTGGTCATGCACCTGGGAGATTACATTTACGAATCCACGCTTTCGCGTTCGGACGCGCTGAAGGAACTGGCGGTCGCCCGGAACATTCAGCCGCAGCATGAGATCATCAGCCTGCTGGACTATCGCCAGCGCTATGCCAGCTATCGCATGGACGCAGACTTGCAGGCGATCCATCGGCGCTATCCCATGATCGCCATGTGCGACGATCATGAGACCGTGAACAATAGCTGGGACAACGGCGCCGAGAATCACGGCAGCCATGAAGGCAGCTGGGCTGCGCGGCTGGGGGCGGCGATGCAGGCATGGCATGAATGGATGCCGATGCGCAGCGAGCCCTATACAAGCTATGAACTGGGCGATCTGGCCAGCCTGTTCCGGTTGGAGACGCGCATCCTGGGCCGCAGCAAGCAGCTTGATCTGGGGGCCTTTCTGCAAGGCAAGTCCGATCCCCTGGTGGCAGCGGCTACCTTTCGCGACGGGCCGCTGGCCGATCCCGGCCGCACGATGATGGGCGCAGATCAGGAGAGCTGGCTGGCGGAAGGTTTCGCCCGTTCACGCGCAGCAGGAACCAAGTGGCAGATCCTGGCGCAGCAGGTGATTATGGGGACGACCATCATGCCGCGTGATTTCATGGCCTGGTTCAAGCCCGGTGATCCGCCCAGTGCGGACAAGAAAGCCGAATTGGAACTCGCCGTGAAGCTGGGCGAAATCGGTATACCCACCAGCATGGATCGGTGGGACGGCTACCCGGCCGCGCGCAGCCGAATACTGGCAGGCGCGCAGGCTGCCGAGGCGGATCTGGTCGTGCTGAGCGGTGATAGCCACAATGCCTGGGCCTATGAACTGGACAATGCAGGCCAGCCTGCAGGTGTGGAATTCGCCGGCCACAGCGTCTCCTCGCTGGGCATGGACAAACGCTATTTCGGGGACCCGCAGGCAATCGCTCGCAGCTACCTGGAAACCAACCCGAACATCAAATGGTGCGACACCAGCCGCCGCGGCTACATGGTCGTGGACATCACGCCCCAGGCCGTCACCAATGAATGGCTGTTCCTGCATTCGCGGCATCAGCGCTCGCTGGAAGTGCTGGACCGGCACCGGATGCAGGTCCGCAAGGGCGAGCGCAGGCTTGTCCCTGTCTGACCTAAGGAAGACATAACCAATGCATCGTCTGCTTCCCATTCTGCCCATCCTGGCCGGTCTTGCCGTGCCTGCCGCAGCCGAAGCGCCTGCAATCATTCAACTGGAAGCGGAGGAGATTGCCAGGCTGGACGCGCCCGAAGCGCGGCAGGGCGTGGCAGTCGATGCAGAGCATTATTACGCAGTCGGCAATGCCGTGATCGCCAAATATTCCCGCGCGACGGGAAAGCGCGTGGCCGAGTGGCGGGGCGCGCCGGGCGGGCCGGTGATTCATCTCAATTCCTGCTTTGTCGACGGAACGGAATTGGCCTGCGCCCATTCCAATTATCCGCATGTGCCTTTCGCCAATTCTGCCGAGTGGTTCGACCGGGAGAGCCTGAAGCCCACTCGTTCCAAATCGCTGGGTGTGATGGATGAAGGATCGCTGGTCTGGTTCGATCACGTGCCGCAAGGATGGATCGTCGGCCTGGCGCATTATGACGGCGAGACCGGGCTGGGCTTCAAGGACAATAGCTATGCCGCTGTAGAGCTCTACGATCCCGAATGGCGGCGTATCGGGGGCTGGGCCCTGCCGGAGACGGTAATGGAGCGTATCGCGCCCAAGGCGGCCTCTGGGGGCGCTATAGGCCCTGACGGCTATCTTTATGTCATGGGGCATGACCGGCCGGAGATGTACGTCCTCGGCAAACCGCTTGCCGGGCCCTATCTTGTCCATATCGCGACGATTGAGATCGATGCGGAAGGGCAGGCTTTCGATTTCGACGAAAGCAATCCCGGCACGGCCTGCGCGATCAGCCGCCCGAACGGCCAGATCCGTTGCTTCCGCATTCCCGAGGTTTCCGAAGATCCCGGCCGTTATCTGCCGTTCAAATGACCAGTTGCGACAGATAATCGTATGATTTGGCGGCCGCTTCGGCCCGGGGAATGGAGAAGGGCGGTTCCTGCTCCACGAAATAGTGCTGGGCGCCCGCTGCATGTGCGGCCACCAGGACGCTTGCCCAATCTATCGTTCCAGAGCCGACTTCCGCCGGGCTCATCGCCAGCGCGTAGTTGGGCCGGTTGCCCGCGGCAACATCCTTCACATGCAGCGCGGACACTCTGCCTGACAGTCCGTTGAGAAAGGCAGCCGGATCCAGTCCGGCAGCGGCGACCCACCCGACATCCACCTGGAATCCTACCAGTGCAGGATCGAGTTCCTCCACCAATATTTCCCAGCCGGAGCCGCCGCCGATAGGGGCAAATTCCAGGTTGTGATTGTGGTAGGCCAAGGCGATGCCATGGCCATTCATCGTTTCCGCTATCCGGTTGAAGCGTTCGGCCATCGATTTCCAAATATCCGCTCCGGCTGAGGTGAGCGCGCGGCTGACCGCGGAAGGGAAGTCCTCATCCTCGCCCACAGAGAATCCTTCGGGCATGAGCGGTACGGTGATCGACAGGTTGGCCACGCCCAAGGCGCTGCAGATTTCCGCAATCCTTGCGGGATCGTCCTCGAAAGTCAGCTGGTTGCCAGGAAAGAATGACTCGGGCGGGATCTGAAGGCTTGCGATCGCAAGACCTGCCGCGTCTGCAAACGATCGGATCTCGCTGGCCGCGCGGCCATGGAGACTGGACATCTCGATTTCGCCATAGCCCATTGCCGCGACCATATCGAAAATGGCGGCTGGGTCTTCGCTCACTGCTTCCCCCAGGGTGTAGAGCTGAAGGCCGATCGGTTTGCCGATCTTCTGAAAGAATGGCTGCGGGCCAAGCTCGCGCGCTTCGCTGCATCCAGGCAGCAAGGCTGCAGACCCTAATGCGCAGATCGCTTGCAGCACTTCCCGCCGGTTCGGTTCCGCCATCATATTCTCCGCCTGATATCTTTCGATGCTACTCTGCATTGTCGGCTAATCCGGCACCCGGCGGACCAGGAAGCCCATTCCCCGGATCCGCCTGCCGGAGCTTCTCCAAGACTTGTGCCATAGAGTGCGTCATCACCTGCTTTCAAAAAAATGCCGAATCTGATGTTTGATTCAGGCTTCATAAAGGGCAGCTTGTTAGTGGTTGTCTTGCAAGGTGAGATTCGACCCAACAATCAGTGCTTTGCAAACAACTTGCGATCTAGTCGGAAGCGAATAAACGATTACGATCGACGCCCGGGAGCTCTGCTCCCGGGCTTTTTCTTTGCCCATTGCCGGCAATTCCTCAGGATAGACTCCTTCGCGGCCATGCAAGCTGTAAGGCAAGGCCGCGAGCTTTTCCGGTTATGGCCGGGGAGCTAGTGGTACCCGGTTCGTGCCTATCCACCATGAGAAACATGAAGGTGATTTCAGGTTCGCCGAGGGCTTTATCATTAACGGGTCGGCAAGATGGACAAGAGTCGCTAGTGCCGATTGAGTTTTAGAGGCTATTTGCGCTAGGTAGGATCAGTCTTGTGTAGTTCCTCTTCTTTGCCGGCGCTGCGTTTCTATTGCGCCGAGTATCGAACAGGCAGGAGCTCGATCTAGGCATCCAGCCGCTGCGTTTGGAGAACGATCTGTTTCGGAAACGCAATGTTGGAAAACAGTCTGTCACAGGAAGCGCGGTTTAGTTCCGAGCTCAATCCCAAACGCGGCTCGCTCTTTGCGGTCATCTCCGCATATCTGGTTACGATTGCCGCCGTCATCGCCCTGGTGATGTTCATATCGAGTTTTCGTGAAGCCGGCATCAGGCTTGAAGAAATGCAGGTTGCGCAGAACCGGTTTGCGGCAATCGAACATTTGGTTTGGGAAATCGATAAGCGAAGGCCTGCTGCAGAGCTTGAAGTGACAGTGGCGGAGTACAGGCAATTCGCCGAACAGGAAGCAGGCGTTCTGGGAGATGAGCAGAGCGCCGTGCCTGGCGACCGGTTCCGTTTGGCGGATATCGATGAACTCGAACGCCTCGCTTCGGCGACTGGCGAAAGCCGGTCTCAATTGGCCGAATTGGCGGCCCGTATCGCAAGTGACGAAGCTTCGAGAGTAGGTCTCATTCAAGCGGAATTGGATGAGGCGCGCCGGCAATCTATCGTCTACTCCGTCTTGCTCGCCGCGCTGGTGTTGCTCGGTGCCATGGGCGGTGCATGGTACTTCCTGCGGCGGTCGAGACATCTCGAAAGGTTGCTCAAGGAACGCTCGGAAGAGCTTGAAGAGGTCGATCGTTCCAGGCGGCTGTTCTTCGCTCAGGCCAGCCATGAATTACGTACCCCCGTCACGGCGATGCGCGGCGAAGCCGAAGTGGCGCTTGCCGACAACGATATGGATCTGGAAGCGATGCGGGAATCGCTCCAGCATGTCGTTTCCTATGCGAGCTTTCTGGGCCATCGGATTGAGGAAATGATCGGGCTGGCGCGCACGGCCGATGGCAAGGTGCACCTGAAATCCGACCCGCTGGATCTGCGAGATATCGTGATCGAAACGGTGCGGGATGCCAGGGCCTATGCGGAATCGGTCGAAGTCGATCTGCGCATCAGTGTGCCGGATAAAGCGGTCAACATCGTCGGCGATGCGGAGTGGCTGCGCCGGGGGCTGCTCGCGGTGATCGAAAACGCGCTCAAATTCTCGCCGATGGAAGGCTCGGTAAGCGTCGAGCTGACGGTCAAGGACCTTGTCGGCCATGTCCAGGTTTCGGACGAGGGGCCGGGGGTCACTCCGGAAGAATTGCCACTTATATTCGATGCCTACTACCAGACGGAGACGGGCAAGGTTCGCGGAGGCAGCGGGTTGGGGCTCGCTCTTGCGCGCTGGGTTGTCGAGCAGCACGGCGGGACGGCGAGAGCGGAGAACATCGGAAAACTCTCGCGCCAAGGCTGCCGTATTACTTTGACAATCCCACCGGGGCGAACGGCATGAAAAAGATCCTGTTAGTCGAAGATGACGTTGGGATTGCGCGCTTCATTTCGCAAGGCCTGCGCGCGCGCGGGCGGGAAGTTCACTGGGAACGCGTTGGCAAGGACGTCGTCGATCTCGCCTGCAGCGGGGATTTCAACACGGTGATCCTGGACCTGCTGCTGCCGGACCGTGATGGTTTGGATATCTGTGCGGATATCCGGGCCGCCGATGTGGGCGTGCCGGTCCTGATGTTGACCGCGCGCGGGGGGCTGGACGACCGACTGGATGGCTTCGCGGCAGGTGCCGACGACTATCTTCGCAAGCCCTTTGCTTTCGATGAATTGATTGCCCGGGTCGAAGTGCTGGTGCGGCGCGACCGCCTTCGCAGGCCCGATCCGGTTCGGATGGGCAAGCTGCGCGTGGACGTGGAGGCAAGGGTTGCCGAATGGGATGGCCTGCCGATCGATCTCGGCCGGCGGGCATTTGCATTGCTGACCGCTCTTTCGAAAGCTGGCGGCAAAGTCGTCTCGAGGGAGGCGCTGATTGACGAGATCTGGGGGCCGGATTCCGATATCACGGAGAATTCCCTGGATGTTTGCGTCAGCACGCTGCGCCGCAAGCTGGAGGCTGTGTCACCGCAGATTGAGATCGAAACAGTACGCGGTCAGGGGATTGCGCTACGCGTCAACGAACCGAACTAGCGGTTCGCCGGTGCGTCGCCGTTTTCCAGGTCAGGACACCGCGATGCGTTGGCGGAATGTGATGTTTACCCGGTTGGATAGCAGGAGATAGGGCAGCCAGATTGCTGCGCTGATAACCACCTTCTTGATGTTGCCGGAAAGCAGGTCCTGGAGAGCGTAGGCCACCTGCGGAGGAAGATCCGGGATGGCTGCGACCTGCTTGGCAATTGTGAGCTGAAGCCCGATGTCGAGCGCCCAGGCAAATGCCAGCATGCGCGGGAAAAGCGGAACCGAACGCAATGCCATGATGAAACAGACCATATAGAGCAGGTTCATCGCGATCGCGTCGAATGCCATTATCTGGAAGATTGCAGTGCCCCAGTCGGGCGCGTGGCTGTTCATGGCAGGTACGGCCATGAGAAACTCGAAGCTGCGCACCGGAATGTTGAGCAGCATGCCCAGGAGCAGAGAAGCCATGAAACCTGTCGGGCCGAAAAGGGGATGCTGGCGCGCGCTCACGACATCGAGTTTGCGCCAGCGACCGTAAAAGGCCAGCCGGATATTGGGTTGCGCGGAAAGCAGGCCGCGCGGGAAACTGCCAGAGGCCAATGCGTAACCGATGAGCGGGGCAAATCCGATCAAGAGATATGGCACTGTAATTTCGGCAAGATCGCGAGCCGAGTAGATCGGCGAAAGAGCGAAGAACGACCGCAGAGCCGCGCCAAAGCCGAAGATAATCAGCCAGGCAAGCATGATCGGTCCCATGCGGTTTTCGAGAAAAAAGGCGAGGGCCTTGCTGCGTTCTGTAAGTTCGGCCTGCGTATTTTGAATAAATCTGCGAATGCTCCCGCCAAGAGGCTGGGCCGCGAATTTGTTATTCATAGCCTGCACCACCCTTATTCTTGGCCTTCGGAGTTTGCTTCTTGATACGGCTAATGACTGTCGAGGCTAAGGCCGCATCACATTGAAATGTCCGGCCTAACAAAACGAATCGGAGACCGATTCTTTCCGCGATTTGCAGCCTCCAAAGGTTCGCTGATCGTGTTAATTAACCATATGTCATCATTCTGGCTGTGGCTAACCTCCTAGAAAAATAAGGTAAATTTTTTGCTAACGGTTTACGATTGACTGCGCTTTGAAACCGCAGGAAAGTTATCAACAGTCATGAGGGGATTCCGCATTCGGTCTCCGGCGCACACGCTGAGACAAATAATATATGCGGTCGCGTCGGTTCCTTTTGTTCCCTTCAGACATGGTTAACCGGAAATAGAAGCCGGGGCCAAAAATGCATTGAGCCGGATCAGCTCGCTTCGCCGATCCGGTTATGTTGGGGAAATTACGATGTCTCGCTTTATTAAATCCTTTATGGAAGACGAATCCGGCGCGTCCGCGGCGGAATATGCCCTCATTCTCGTTGTTGTCGGTCTCGGGATCGTCACCGCCGGTATTGCTCTTCAAGGCGCAATCTCCGGTGCGATGCAAAATACCGCTGACTGCATCAACGGCGGCACCGCAGAGGCCTGTGGCGAAGCAGCAGAAGAAGGCTGATCATCAAGCTGATCGGTTAACACCGATGTGACTGATTGGTTCATCCGGTCCGCTCGTTGATGGGCGGGCCGGATGCCCAGATCATGTTTTCAATGTTTTTGTCGTCGGGGGAGCTATGGGGCAGCGCAACCTCATAATCATCGTTGCTGCGGTCGTTCTCGGCCTGTTTGCGGTGTGGCTGGCAAATTCCTGGTTCTCGAGTGTCGAGGAGCAGCAAGAACGCGTGGCCGCCGAACAGGATCTTGTCCGTATCGCGGTCGCACGCCAAGAACTCGATTTCGGATCCCCGCTCACTGCCGACAATGTTCGCATGGTCAGCTGGCCGGCAAATTCCGTCCCGGTTGGCGCCTTTCGCAGCTCCCAGGATTTGGTTTCGGCCAACCGCGTGGCCATCCGTCCGATTACCACCGGCGAGCCAATTCTTGATTCACGTATTTCGGGCCGGGCCGTGCTTTCGGCCAATCTGGCGCCCGATGCGCGCGCTTTTTCCGTTTCGATCAATGCCGTCACGGGGGTCGCGGGTTTCGTGACCCCCGGCGATGTCGTCGATGTGCTCCTGACCCGCCAGATGCCTGGCGAGGGAGCCAACAGCGACGACAGGATGACGGTCGTGCTGCTCGAAAACATTCAGGTGCTGGCGGTCGATAGGCGGTCGGGGGAGAAACAGACCGAACCGGCCGTAGGCAAGACCGTGACGTTGGAAGTCGATCAGTTCGGGGCGCAGAAGCTGGCATTGGCGTCCCAACTCGGTACTCTCTCGCTGGCCCTCCGCAATGTCGAAAGCCAGGTTATCGGCCCGACCACAACCGTGACGGCCAGAGATTTGGGCGGCGAGGGATATTATCTACCGGGCAGGCCTTCGGCTCCGCAGCAAGCTTATTATGCGCCGTCCGCGCCCAGTGCACCGGCCCGCACGCGCCGCACCTCCTCCGGGCCTTCGATGACGATCTTCAGGGGAACGGAAGACACTGCCTATGAGGTAAATCGCTATGGCGAATAGGACACTCTTGGGCTGCACGGCACTGGTGGCCATGGCCCTTACCGGGCCAGTCTTGCCGGCCACAGCAGCGGCCCAGACTTCGGCACGGGAGCTCCATGCTGGCACATTGGAAGTGCCGCTCAACAAGAGCCAGATCGTGACGACGGACCGCGCGATAAACAAGGCGATGATCGGCAACGCGTCGGTAGCCGACGTTCTGCCGCTGACCGACCGCTCCGTCTACGTACTCGGCAAGACGATGGGTACAACCAGCCTGACGCTTTACGATGCGGGCGGCCGGGTCCTTGCCGTGATGGATGTCGCGGTGGGCCCGGATGTGAATTCTTATCAGGATCAGGTCACTCGCTTGCTTCCCGGCAGCGAAATCAAGGCCTCGATTTCCGGCTCCTCCATCGTTTTGACTGGGTTGGCCAAGGATCCTGGAGAGATCGACCGCGCCATTCAGCTCGCCAGGACTTACGCCGGCGACAATGTCGTCAATCTGGTCGGTGTGGGCAGCAGCCAGCAGGTCATGCTTGAGGTCAAATTCGCCGAAGTGAAACGCTCCATTGGCGAAGAAGTGGGTGTGCGCGGTTTTGCAGGCTCCAGCGACGGCACGTTCAACAGCGCCATTGGGCCAGGGGCGTCGGTCACATCGGGGATCGATCCCATTTCCGGGCTGCCGGCCAATGTGTTTGGCGTTAGCGATATTACCAACAGTTTCGGCGTTTTCGGTAAGACCTTCACTGCCATCGGTCTCAATTTCGATGCCTATCTCGACGTGCTCGAGACGAAGGGTTTCGCGAAGACCCTTGCAGAGCCAACCCTTGTCGCCTTGTCGGGCGAGAAGGCCTCTTTCCTTGCCGGCGGCGAGTTCCCGATCCCGGTGGTCCAATCCGGCCGAACCGGGGGCGACAATGCCGTTGGAAGTGTCACTGTTGAATTCAAGCCCTTCGGTGTCAGCCTTGGATTCACTCCGACTGTGCTCGGCGATAAAACGATCAATCTAAAGGTCGAGCCAGAAGTCAGCTCCATCGATCCTGCAGCGTCGATCCAGCTCAATGGGATTTCCATCCCTGGCCTGCAAACGCGGCGGGCAAGCACCACACTGGAGCTTCGCGATGGGGAAAGCTTCGCAATTGCCGGGCTGCTTCAGCAGGATTTCCAGACGACGGTGAACCAGGTGCCGCTTCTCGGTTCGATTCCGGTCCTCGGTGCTCTGTTCCGTTCCACCGAGTTTCAGAAGGGCGAAACCGAGTTGCTGATCGTCGTAACGCCGCGGCTGGTGGCAGCGATCAAGCCGGAACAGGTCGTTCTGCCGACGGATCGCGTCAAGGATCCTGACGCAGTGCGAACCATCATGTTCGGCGAAGCCTACGATCCCAAACCGGCCGAAGAGATGCAGGCTTCGCAAGCCGAAGCAACAGAGCAGGTGGATGACTATGAGTATTGATAGCCGCCTTCGTTGTGTGGCCCTGTGCGCCGTGCTTGCCATGTCTGCCGGCTGCGTAAGCAACACCATGTTCGAAGCCGAAGGCGACACACAGTTCGGTGATGCCAATCGTCAGACCATGATGGCGCAGGTGATCGATCCAGACCCGCAATATGACGAGCTGGTCCACGTATCGAGCGGTGAACACGCCGCCGAGGCGGTTGAGCGGTATCGCGAGGGCCGTGTTCGGGAGCCTGACACGATCAGGACGACAAGCGGACTCAGCGGTTCGGGCGGCGACTGATGCCCGGAGTATTGGAAGGAAATGTTGAAGAGCAAGGGACATCGCAGGTCATTTGATTGCGGCGAAGGCGTTGTGCCTGAGGCTGGCTCTTCTTCACGCCTGTCTGATTTTGCCAAAGACAGTACTGCCGCGGTTGCGGCGTTGTTCGCAATTGGCCTTTTCGTGCTGGTCGCCGCGGCCGGTGTAGCGTGGGACTGGACGCGGATGACGGCGATGGACAGCGAGCTGCAGAACGCCGCCGACCAGGCAGCGCTGGCGGCTGCGACCCAGCTCGACGGAGAGGCGGACGCAATCGCCCGTGCCACGAACGCTGCCAGCAATCTGGTGGCGAACATCTCGCGCATGTCGAACGACGGTGAAGGCGCCGCGCTCACAGTTCAGACGATCACCTTCTATGACGGATACGATCAGGCAGATGACGAATTCGGCGACGTAACTGATGTGGATGCGGAGGCCGGGGCTGTAAGGGTTCAGATCGCACCCCGCGAGGCGATCTACACGTTGACGCCCATAGTCGGTGTCATGCGCTCGGGCGATATCACTGCAGAAGCTGCGGCAGCCTTGGGCTCAGCCATCTGTAACACACCCCCGGTGATGATCTGCAATCCTTTCGAAGGCGATGACGCCAACGAAAATTGGGATGCCAACGACTATATTGGCGTCGGCCTGAAACTGATCACCGACGATGCCGGGGCGCCTGGTAATTTCGGCTTCCTGCGCAACGGACTGGGAACAGGCGCGCAGGACCTGGCGAGAGCTCTCGGTTACAATAACCAACCGGGGGAATGCGTCCCGGGGCAGGGCGTGGAGACGGAGCCGGGCCTGAAGGACGTCGTCTTCAATGCGCTCAACACGCGCTTCGACATCAGTACGAATGGGGCGAATACATGCCCCAATGGCGGCACGTGCTCGGCCGCGCCGATTGTGCGCAAGGATCTGGTCAAGGGGAATGGCAACGGCAGTTGCGGAACCTCAGGCAACAATTCCTGGGATCAACCGATTGCCGGGGAACGGTACGCGCCGAGCTCGGCGGCGGCGCTCAACGAGGCTGAACGGGCAGCCGTCGCGGCGATGGGGCTGCCGCGCGATCTGTGTCACGCCTGGAGCGAAGACGGGGACTGCGCGGCCGGCAGCGGCGTCGTCGGGACCGGCAATTGGGATCGCGATGCCTATTTCGAGGTCAATTTCGGCTATGACCACGCGGGATGGCGGTCTGCGCTCGGCCTGGGTGCCGGGGATCCTGATCCGAGCCGGTACCAGGTCTATCAATGGGAAGCAGGGCCTCCCGCCAGAGCAGGCAGTGCGGTCGGTTCAGATGGCAAGAGCGGCCATTACGCACCTGTATGCCGGGCAACGGGGGGTGCCGAGCGCAGGCTCATCACAGCTGCAGTCATCAATTGCGATGCCGAAAGCGTGACAGGCCATCAGACCAATGTCCGCGTTCAACAATGGGTCGAGTTCTTCCTCGTCGAGCCCTCATTCAATCGCGACAACAATGCCGGCACCAAGATCACGGATGCCAACGACGTCTATGTCGAGGTGGTTCGTGCAGTGGATGTCGGCGACGACGGCGAGAGCAGCACAGTCGTGAGGCGGGACATCCCGTATCTAATTCGATGAGGCGCTTCGCGCGCCTTATCCTGCGCAACCAGCGCGGCAATGCAGCGGCGGAAACGGTGCTGTTGTTGCCGCTCCTCACTGTGCTCCTTTTCGGGGGAATGGAGTTCGGCCATTTTTATTGGACCGAACATCAGGTGATCAAGGCAGTGCGTGATGGTGCGCGCTTTGCCGGGCGGCAGGGTTTCGACGATTTCGATTGTTCGGCTGTCACCGATGCAGGCGTTGAAGCGGCAATCCAGAAGGTGACGCGTACCGGTTTTGTCAGCGGCAACAATCCCGAGATCGATGGTTCGGACAATCCGCTGGTTCGCGACTGGAGTGACGACAGCACCGTAACCGTTTCGGTGGAGTGCATCTCCGGCGAGGATTTCTCCGGTTCGGGAATCTACAAGGACTTCACAGAATCGGTCCTCAATGACGAAAGCGGAGAATTTGAGGACGAAAGCATTGCCAAGAAGGTGATCGTTTCGGCCGAAGTCGACTATCCCGCGCTCTTCGGGGGCTTCGCGTTTCTGGATTTCCTGGAAGGGTACCAGCTCACGGCGTCGGCCGAGAGCCCGGTAATGGGGTTCTGAGCGATGAAGCGGAACTTCCTTCAAGACCAATCGGGCGCCGGTGCGGCGGAGTTCGCGCTGATGCTGCCGCTGGTCGTCTTGCTGTTTTTCGGCATTATCGATGGCGGGCGGTATCTCTGGGAAGTGAACCGCGCTTCCAAGGCGACGCAGGCCGGGGCGCGGGCAGCGGCCGTTACGCACATGGTGCCGCAGGGGCTTGCCAATTACAGTTTCGCAATCAGTGCGGGCATTCCCCAGGGGCAACCCGTGTCGGAGGCATATTTCACGGGCGTACAGTGTGAACAGGCCGGCGGCAGTGTGGACTGCGACTGGCTCGGCTCACCCAGTGACGATTTCGATCTCGATCCGCTCGACTGCGCCTTCGACACGGTTGTGAACCGGATGCGTGTTTTCATGCCGAGGCTGGAGACGGAAAATGTGGTTGTCGCCTATTACAATTCCGGCCTGGGCTTTTCGGGTGACCCCAGCGGCCCGGATGTTGCGCCCCTGATTTCGGTCCGCCTGAAAGACATCGATTTTCAGCCGATACTGACGGGCCTGTTCGGCCTTTCATGGCCGCTCCCCAGTTCGGATTACACGATAACCCAGGAAGACGGGATGGGTTGGAAATACGAAGAGGTCCCTAACGACAATGAATGCGACGCATCAGCATGACGCTCCACACTTCCCCGCTTGACCTAGGAAAGGAGACCGTATTGCCACTTGCGCACCTGACGGTCGTGGCGACTGCAGAGGAGATCGATCGTCTGCGGGCGAAGGCCGGCGAAAGCTGGGCGGATGAAGTGAACCTCGTTGCGATGCCTTTAACGGACCGTGTGCCCGACGAGATCGTGGACTCCGCGAAGGTCGTCATCATGCATGTCGACGCAAGCGAGCCGTTTTCGATGCGCCGCGTTGAACAGGTGCGTCAGCGCCGCCCTGAACTACCGCAGATTGTCGCGCTTTCAAATGCCGACATTGCCCTGGTTCGCACCTTGCTGCGCCAAGGCGTCGCCGATGTCGTATCCCTGCCGCTCGATCCGGATGAAATGTTGCAAGCGGCGATCTCTTCTCTGGAAGGCAGCGAAAGCGTCGTGAGCGCGGACGATACGCTGGCGCCGCTGGTCGGCGTGGTCCGTTCGCTTGGCGGAAGCGGGGCGACGACCCTGCTGACCCATCTCGCCAGCTGTTTTGCCGATTCAGAAGGGGGCACCGGCAAGGGCGCTTGTATCATCGATCTCGACATTCAGTTCGGGACCGTGACAGACATTATGGGGCTGACGCCTCGCAGGACATTGTCGGACCTGCTCGATGCGGGCGACCGGCTGGACGGCCAGTTCCTGCGGTCCGTTGCTTCGGTTCACAATAGCGGGCTGTTTGTAATCGCCGCACCCGAAGAAATCCTTCCGATGGAGAGCGTCGAGACGGATCAATTGCTCAAGGTCATAGAGGTGGCTTGCAGGGAGTTCGACTATGTCTTCCTCGACCTGCCTTCCGATTGGAGCAATTGGAGCCTCTCCGTCATGCTTCAGGCGGACTCTTTGCTGATGTTGGTCGAGCAATCCGTGCCCAGCCTCAAGCAGGCCGTGCGCCGGCTCGACCTTCTCAGGTCGATCGGAGTGCCGCGCTCGAAAGTGTCGGTCGTCGTGAACCGGGTCGAAAAACGGTTGTTCGGCAGCATCAGCCTTCAGGACATCGCCGAAACGCTCAAGCATGACGTGATGGTTGGCCTGCGTGCCGATTGGCAATCGATCAGCACGGCGCGCGATCAGGGCGTCCTGGTCAACGAGGTGAAGCCGAAAAGCCCCTATTATGCGGATGTGGTGAAGTTGTCGGGGATGCTGGAGCATCGCCTTTCAAGCCGAGGTGCTTCGAAATGAAATGGCAGCTCGGCAAAACGAAGAGCGATAACCCTGAAACGCCGCCAGGGGGTGCTTTCAGGGTTCCCGCAGCGCTGGCCGCGAGCGAGAAGTTCCTCGAACTCAAGACAATTATCCATCGCAAGTTGCTGGACCGTATCAATCTTTCGATGCTGGATAAGCTTTCGCGCCAACAGGTCGAAGACGAGGTCGGGGACATCGTCCTGGAGCTGTTGGTTGAAGAGGATGCCGCGCTCAACTCGAAAGAGCGTTCGCGTCTCGTCGCGGAGGTGCTGGACGAGCTGCTCGGTCTCGGGCCGTTGGAGCCGTTGCTGGCGGACGACAGTATCACCGACATCCTGGTGAACGGGCACAGGACGGTTTTCGTCGAACGGGCAGGTCTTCTTGAGAAGGTGCCCACGCGTTTTCAGGACGAACGGCATCTGCTGCGTATCATTCAGAAGATCGTCAGCGGTGTTGGCCGCCGCATCGACGAGGCTTCACCTTTTGTCGATGCACGGCTGAGCGACGGATCGCGCGTGAATGCGATTATCGCGCCGCTTGCGATCGACGGTTCGCTGCTGTCCATCCGCAAGTTCGCGAAGCGGCCCATCAGCATGGCCCGTCTGATCCAGTTGGGCAGTATTCCGGCAGAGGTTGCGGAAGTCCTGCAGGCGGTGGTGCAGGCGCGGCGAAACATACTTATTTCCGGGGGCACGGGGTCGGGCAAGACCACGCTGCTCAATGCGCTATCCTCCTTCATCAATGCGCGCGAACGCATCGTGACGATCGAGGACTCGGCAGAACTGCAATTGCAGCAGGAGCATGTCGCCAGGCTGGAAACGCGGCCCCCCAACGTTGAAGGCAAGGGTGAAGTTACACAGCGCGATCTGGTGAAGAACGCGCTGCGCATGCGGCCGGACCGGATCATCGTGGGCGAGGTGCGCGCCGGTGAAGCCTTCGACATGTTGCAGGCCATGAATACCGGCCATGATGGCTCGATGACGACCGTTCACGCGAATTCGTCCCGAGATGCCTTGTCGAGAGTCGAACAGATGATCGGCATGAGCGGCATCGACATTTCGCCTCAATCGGCACGGGCCCAGATCGCTTCGGCCATCAACATCGTCATCCAGATTGGCCGCCAGGCGGACGGCCGGCGGCGGCTGCTCAGCTTGTCAGAGATTGTCGGGATGGAAGGCCAAACCATTACGATGCAAGAGATCTTCCGCTTCAAAATGACCGGTCGCGATGAGAATGGTGGGGTCCTGGGCCATTTCGAGGCTACCGGCATCAGGCCCAAATTCCTATCTGATGTGCTCGATCACGGCCTCGATCTTGCACCGGAGCTGTTCCGGCCGAACTTCCGCATCGGGGGCAGTACGCAGTGAACGGAGACCTCATCCGCTTCTTCGTGCTGCTGGCAGTCTTCGCCTCGGTCTTCCTGTTGCTGCAGATCTCCTTGCGCGCGGCGGCGGAGCGCGGCGCCTATTCTTCCGCGGTGAACAAGCGGCTCAAGCTCATATCCCGGGGCTTCGAGCGCGAGGATGTGTGGTCTCACCTTCGCAGGAATGACCCGGCACTGTTGCGGCACAGCTCGGGCCTATTGGGCGGGATGCTTCGTTCGATACGCCGCGATCTCATGATGGCGGCATTGCCCTTCGGCCCGGTCCAGGTGCTGTTCGCGATGATCATCATCTTTGCTGCAATCGTCCTTGTCACAAGTGTGATTGCATTCGTTTCGAACTACCAGATCACGGGCGGTGTGCTGCTGATCATCGTGGCATTTGCCGGAGCGATCGCCATCCCGCTTCCGCTCTTTGCGATTTCCTTCCTCGCGCAGCGCAAGCGGCGGCGCATGCAGGAACAGTTCCCCGTCGCGCTCGACATATTCGTCCGCGCTTTGCGGTCCGGCCATCCCGTTGCCGCCGCGATCGAGCTGCTCACCCAGGAAATGGAAGATCCCATCGGCTCCGAATTCGGGCTTGTCGCGGACGAAGTGGCTTATGGGGCGGACCTTACCGAGGTCCTTCATGCGATGGCCGAACGCTGGGATCTCGACGACATCCGGATGTTCGTGGTCTCGCTATCGGTGCAGAACGAAACCGGCGGCAATCTGGCGGAGATTCTGGACAACCTCTCGAAAGTGATCCGCGAGCGTTCGGCGCTTTATCTTAAAGTGCGGGCGTTGAGCTCGGAAGGCAGGATGACGGGATGGCTGCTGACCGTGCTGCCCATCTTCACCTTCGTTTCGTTGTTTCTGGTCAATCCCGGCTTCTATCTCGAAGTCGCAGGCGATCCCATTTTTCTGATCGGATTTCCGGCTTTGCTGCTGCTGTATGTGGTTGGCGTGCTGATGATCCGCAAACTCGTGAATCTGGAGGTCTGAGATGCTCGAATTCCTGGCTTCCAATGACCTCGCGCGGATCGCATTTCTGGCCTTGCTGTTCGTCATCGTCGTTTATGCCGGTGTCACCGCCGCCAATGCCGCATCGCGCCGTGCCGCGATCAAGGACGAACTCAGGGCGATTTCCGGCAGGGACATGCCGGGCAGTGCTTCGCGTCTGACCGACGACAAGGAGACCGCATGGACCAGGCTGGCGGACCGGTTCGAGAAAAGCGGTTTCAATCTTGCTGACACACGCGGAGGAGAGCTGCGCCAGAAGCTGATCGCTGCCGGCTATGAATCGCCCGCCGCGCCGAAGCTATTCACTCTGGCAAGACTGGCGATGGTGTTCATTCTGCCGGGCTTCTTCATTCTACTGTTCAGTGCCGCGGGCTACGAACTTTCGCTACTGCAGCTTTACCTTGTCGGCGTGGGGCTGGCGGTTCTGGGGCTCTATATCCCCAATCTTGTCATTACCGCTAAGGCCGACCGGCGCCGCGAAACGATCACGAACGGCTTTCCCGACTGTCTCGACCTGATGCTGGTATGCGTCGAAGCCGGCCTCGGCCTGGAAGCCGCGCTGGACAGGGTGGGCCGGGAAATGGCGCTGTCCCATCCGCTGGTCGCTCGGCTGCTTTCGCTCGTGACCCTTCAATTGAGGGCCGGAGCCCAGCGCGACGAAGCGCTGCGCAAGATGGCGGAAGCAAGCGGCGTGGACGAGATCAAGAGCTTTGCGACGCTGCTTATCCAGTCGGACAAGCTTGGCACCAGCATGGCCGATACGCTGCGCGTCTACGCGGCCGAAATGCGCGAAAAACGCCGTTTGCGAGCCGAGGAAAAGGCGCATCGCATTCCGGTGCTGATTTCGATCCCGCTGGTCCTCTGCATGCTCCCGACAATGATCGGGGTGCTGATGCTGCCGGGCGTCGTCAGGATCGTGAGAGAACTGTTCCCTGCCCTTTCTGGAGGAGGTTAGCATGAAGTCGGTTGGAAAGCTCGCATTGCTGCTCGCTGCAGGCACTGGACTGGCTGGATGCCAGTCCCTGTTCGGAAGCAGCTCCCAGGCTAGCTTCAATGCGGACGCTTCCAGTCGGGCCGGTGATGTGGCCGCTTTCGCGGTCAGCCTGGAAGAAGGCAGGGCCTATCTGAAGCAGGGGCGCATCGCCGCCGCAATCGGGGCCTTTAAGGTCGCGCAGCTTGGCAGGGACACGAAGGCCGAGGCGACGAATGGGCTGGCCGTGGCCTATGCCCGGTTAGGGCGGCAGGATCTTGCCAGGCGGTATTTCGCCGCGGCTGCAAGGCTCGATCCGGGCAATCCGATATTCGCGGCGAACCTTGCACGGCTGGAACGGAACACGGCTTTGGCGCAGCAGCAGGCATCTCCTGACACTGCTCGCCTGGCGGTAGCGGAAGAGCAAAGCATGCGGATCGCGGGTGCAGACGCCGAAACCGGAAATTCGAAGATCGAGCGGCTATCCAGAGGCACGGTGCACATCCGGCTCAACAATTCTCGGCATGAAGCGCCGGATATGACCGTTGTCGCTCGTGAAACCTCGCAGACGCCTTCGATCGCTAGCGGGGCGGACAGCGGCGCGGCCAAGTATCCCGTAAGAGTGCGGTTGCAGTCTTCCGATGGCGCAAAAACGGCCTTCGCCGGTGCCGGTGGCACGCGGCAGGGAGCCTATCCGGTAAGGGTCAGTTTTAGGTAATGCTCGAGACATTCGTGTTGGCCGCCTGCCTTGGCTTTGCGGCCGCCGGTGCTGTTTGGGATGTAGGCAAGAGGCGGATCCCCAATCTCCTCTGCGTGGGTATGGCGCTCGTGGCATTCTGTTACGCATTGGTGTCATTCGGGCTCTTTCAGGCCGGCAGTGCGGCCTTGCACGCTATTGCCGCCTTGTTGGTCGGAATGTTGCTCTTCCGATTTGGATTGATCGGCGGTGGCGATGCGAAGTTCTATTCTGCGGTCGCCTTCGGTGTGCCCTTGAATCAGGCTCTCCTGTTGCTGGGGTGGGTCTCGATTGCCGGGCTGCTGCTGCTGCTCGTGATGGTCGCAATGCGCATGGGCGGAATGCCGATCGGCCCGCGGGACGCAAATGGCAGAGTCCTCGTTCCCTATGGCGTGGCGATCGGACTGGGATTCGCGCTGACCTTGCTGGGCGGGGCGCCGGGGGATCTGCTTTAGGCCCGAAGGATCGCGGAATTACCTGCCGCAGGGAAGCCAGCATCGCCCTAGCGTGGAGGGGCCTAAATTGAACAACATTGTTGCATTGCAACACCTAGAAGCGTCTATGTTTCAGCCATGATCCGTGCCGCACTCAACCACCTGACTCATTACCGCTATTCTCGTCCGATCACTTTGGGGCCGCAGGTTATACGCCTGCGCCCTGCGCCCCATACGCGAACGGCCGTTCCCAATTATGCCTTGAAGATCCAGCCCGAGGGGCACTTTATCAATTGGCAGCAGGATCCGCACGGCAATTGGCAGGCGCGGGTGGTGTTTCCCGAGAAGGTCAGCGAATTCAGCATCGAGGTGGACCTGATCGCGGACATGACCGTGATCAATCCGTTCGACTTCTTCGTGGAGGAATATGCCGAGAACTATCCCTTCGCTTATGACGAGAAGCTGAAAACCGATCTGGCGGCCTATTTCGATTGCGAAGAGCAGGGGCCGCTGTTCGAAGAATTGGTGGCCAGCCATCAGGGCTATGAAGGCCGCACGATCGATTTCCTGGTCGAGGTCAATCGCAAGCTCGAAGAGCGGATCGAATACGTTATCCGTATGGAAACGGGCACACAGTCGCCGGAACAGACGCTTGAGGTCGGCCGGGGATCGTGCCGCGACAGCGCCTGGCTGCTGGTTCAGTTGCTGCGGCGGCTGGGCTTCGCGGCCCGCTTCGTGTCGGGATATTCGATCCAGCTGGTCGCCGATGTGGAGCCGGTCGAGGGCCCCAAGGGTGTGACCGAGGACGTGGTCGATCTCCATGCCTGGGCGGAGGCGTACGTTCCCGGGGCGGGCTGGGTCGCGCTGGATGCAACCTCCGGCATGTTCGCGGGCGAGGGCCACATTCCGCTTTGCGCCACGCCGCATTACCGGTCCGCATCGCCGATCGAGGGCATGGCGGAGCCTGCGGAAGTCGATTTCACTTTCGAGATGCGTGTCGACCGCGTGAAAGAAGCGGTCCGCATCACCAAGCCTTTCACCGACGAGCGTTGGCACGCTTTGCTCGATCTCGGCAAGAAGGTGGATGAGGACCTAAACGCGCAGGATGTCCGCCTGACCATGGGCGGGGAGCCGACTTTCGTTGCCGAGAATGCAGGTGAAGTGCCCGAATGGAACGGCGAAGCCGTGGGGCCGACCAAGGCGGGATTTGCCGACAGGCTGATCCGCAAGCTTGGCGAGGCTTTTGCTCCGGGTGCATTGCTGCATCATGGGCAGGGGAAGTGGTATCCGGGCGAGAGCCTGCCGCGCTGGGGCTTCGCGCTCTATTGGCGCAAGGATGGCAAGCCGCTGTGGGAGCATCCCGAGCTGATCGCCCGCGATCCCGAAGAAGATGAAGAACAGACAGTCGATCCCGCGCAGGCCGAAGCCTTCCTGAATGCCGCCGCCGGCCATCTGGGAGTTGGAACCGAGTTCGTTCATGCCGTTTACGAGGATCCGGAAAAGTGGATCGAGCGTGAGGGAGAGTTGCCGGTCAATGTTTCCCCGCTCGACCCCAAGATCGAGGATCCCGAGGAACGCCAGCGCATCGTCAACACTTTCAGCCGCGGGCTGACCAAGCCGGTGGGCTATGTGCTGCCGATCCAGCGTTGGCAGGCGAAACAGGAGAAGGAACCGCAGCGCTGGAAGAGCGAGCAGTGGCGCTTGCGCCGCGGCGCGCTGTTTGCCGTTCCGGGGGATAGCTCGCTCGGCTATCGTCTGCCGCTGGGTTCGCTGCCGCATGTTTCGAAGAGCGATTATCCCTATATCCACCCAGGGGTCGAAACCGATCCGCAGGCGCCGCTGGCCGACTATCGCGAGCAGCGACCTCAAGCGGCCGCGGAAGACCGTGAGCGCGCGGCCCCCGCCGAAGCTGCCGAGCAGATGCATCAAAGGGTCGAGCAGGCGGACGGTAACCGTCAGGAAATCGTCGAACAGCAGATCATCGAAGGGGCAGTTCGCACCGCCATCACGGTCGAGCCCAAGGGGACCTATCTTTCCGTTTTCGTGCCGCCGGTCGAAAGCATGGAAGATTTCCTGGAACTCGTGGCCGAGATCGAGTCAACTGCGAAATCCATGAACATGCCGGTGCGGATCGAAGGCTATCCGCCGCCGCCGGATCCGCGGATCAACGTGCTGAAGGTTACGCCCGATCCCGGCGTGATCGAAGTGAATATCCACCCGACCGCCTCGTTCGAGGAACTGGTCGATGTGACGACACGGCTTTACGATACGGCGCGCGAATGCGGGCTGACGGCCGACAAGTTCATGGTCGATGGGCGCTCGGTCGGCACGGGCGGCGGCAATCATCTCGTGCTTGGCGGGGAGAGCATCGCCGAAAGCGCCTTCATTCGCCGGCCCGACCTGCTGAAAAGCTTTGTGCTTTATTGGCAGCGTCACCCGTCGCTCAGTTACCTCTTTTCGGGCCTGTTCATCGGGCCGACCAGCCAGGCGCCGCGGATCGACGAAGCGCGGCATGACAGCCTCTACGAACTCGAAGTCGCGCTGTCGCAGGTGCCGCCGCCCGGCGTGCCGCCCAAATTCCCGTGGGTGGTGGATCTGCTTTTCCGCAACATGCTGGTCGATGTGACGGGCAATACGCACCGCACCGAAATCTGCATCGACAAGCTCTATTCGCCCGACGGCCCGACCGGAAGGCTGGGACTGGTGGAGTTTCGCGGGTTCGAGATGCCGCCGGATGCGAAGATGAGCGTGGCGGCGCAATTGCTGTTGCGCGCCATGCTGGCCTGGTTCTGGCGCGAACCGCAGGATGGCCCTCTGGTCCGGTGGGGCACCAGCCTGCATGACCGCTTCCTGCTGCCGCATTATTGCTGGTCGGACTTTCTCGATGTGCTCGGCGATCTGCGCGGGGCGGGATATGATTTCGATCCCGACTGGTTCGAGGCGCAGCACCAATTCCGCTTCCCCGTGCATGGAACGGTTCATGCCGGCGGCGTGGAACTGGAGATCAGCCACGCGCTGGAACCCTGGAACGTGTTGGGCGAAACCGGGGCGATCGGCGGTACTGTACGCTATGTCGACAGTTCGACCGAGCGCCTGCAGGTCAAGGCCAATGGGCTGACGCCCGGCCGGCACATCATCGGCTGCAATGGCCGCCGTGTGCCGATGCATTCGACCGGCAGGCAAGGGGAGGCCGTGGGCGGCGTACGCTACAAGGCATGGGCGCCGGCCAATTGCATGCACCCGCTGCTCGATGCAGATGCTCCGCTGACCTTCGACGTGTTCGATACGTGGAACGGGCGCTCCCTCGGCGGCTGCGTCTATCATGTCGCGCATCCGGGCGGCCGGTCTTATGACGATGTTCCGATCAACAGCTATGAGGCCGAGGCGCGGCGCAAGGCGCGGTTCCAGGAACATGGCCATACGCCGGGCAAGGCGCCCATTCCGCCGGCAGAAAACGGGGGTGATTTCCCGATGACGCTCGATCTGCGCAGACCGGTGGGGCTGGGATGAGCGACAGCGGGCTGTCTTCGGGCGATCCGGTGCAGAGTTCGGACCTGTTTGGCCCCGATCCCGGCACCGATCCGCTGGCCTATTACATGACGTCCGAACCTTCGGCGGACATCTTTCTGGCCAGTAAGCCCGAAGTCGCCGCCACTTGGCGATCGTTCGCCGCCGGCTTGGCCGACCAATGCCAATGCGATTTCTCCTCGCTCCAGCTCTATCTGGACCGGCATGTGGAAGATCTGGGCATGGCCTTCCGCCATACCGGCGACGAGCATGAACGCCCCTGGCCGCTCAACCCCATGCCGATTGTTATCGGTGGCGAAGAATGGGCGGCAATCGAAGAGGGGCTGGTCCAGCGTGCCGACCTGCTCGAAGCCGTAATCGCGGATCTCTATGGGGCGCAGCGCCTGATACGGGACAAGTATCTGCCCGCCGCAGTCGTTTCCGGAAGTGCAAATTTCGCCCGCCGTGTTGTGGGTATGAAGCCTGCGGGCGGACACTTCCTGCATGTCTGCGCAGTCGATCTCGCTCGCGGACCCAACGGGGAATGGCGCGTGCTGGGCGACCGCGTACGCCTGCCGATCGGTATCGGCTATGCGCTGGAAAACAGGTTGGCGCTGGGGCGTGCAACGGGCGGCTTGCTCGCCTCCATCGGGGCTCGGCGGCAATCCAGCTTTTTCGAGGCGCTGCGCCAGGGAATTGCCGCGAGCTGCGCGCGCGCTGAACCGCGTATGGCGCTGCTCACGCCGGGGCGCTTCAACCAGTCCTATCCCGAACAGGCGCATCTTGCCCGCCATCTCGGCATCTCGCTGGTGGAAGGGCGCGACTTGACCGTGCGGGAGGGCAAGCTGTTCGTTCGCACCATTGCGGGCCTTAAGCGTATCGACGCGTTGTGGCGCTGGATCAGTTCGCGCGACATCGATCCGCTGAATTTCGATTCCCGTTCGCAGATCGGCGTATCCAATCTCGTCGATGCCGCGGCCCAGGGACTGGTCATCGCCAACTGGCCCGGTGCGGGCGTGGTCGAAAGCCGGGCGATGTCGGCCTTCCTGCCGCGTCTGGCGGAAGAAATTCTGGGCGAGCCGCTCAAATTGCCGAATGCCGCGACTTGGTGGTGCGGCGGCGAGGGCGAACGTTCCTATGTCATGGACAATCTCGACAATCTCGTCGTCAGTTCGGCCTTCCGCAGGCCCGTGGCGGGTTTGCCTGACGGCCATACGCGGCTGGGCAGCAGCCTCTCGGCGCAGGAGCGGGAGGAGTTGCGGGACGGTATGGCGAGGCGGCCTATGGACTACACGGCGCAAGAAGTGGTCAGCCTCTCGACGACCCCGGCGCTCGCCGATGGCAGGTTCGAACCGCGGGGATTCACCGTCCGGGCATTTCTTGCAAGGGACGAAGCCGGGAACTGGACGACCTTGCAGGGCGGATTTGCCCGCGTCTCCCAGACTGGGGACCTGCGCACCTCGCTGATGGGGCTGGGCGACATCTCCACCGACCTGTGCATCGTCGATCCCGCCGCACAGCAGGTGGCCGTGCCGCCGCCGCGGCTGGAAGCTCCGCAGGTTCGCCGTGATCAGGGCCTGCTGCCCAGCCAGGCGGCCGACAATCTCTTCTGGCTGGGCCGTTATGGCGAGCGTGCGCATCAGACCGTACGGATAGTGCGAACCTTGCTGGAGCAGGTTGCGATATCGGGCGAAGGAATGGGCGCGGTTACGGCAGTCACACGTCTCGCCAATCTGCTGCGCTCGCTGGGTGCCGCCCCGAAGGAAAGCACTCGCTGGCAGCCCTCCCGGCTTGCCGGGGCCGCGCTGAGCGACAGGAAACTATCGGGCTCGGTCCGCGGGATTTCGGAGCATACGTCGGCAATTGCCTTGCTGCTCCGCGATCGCCTGACAAGGGATAGCTGGAGGGCGATACAGGGCACGATCCCGCGTTACACGCCCGGCGATTTGGAAAGCATGTCTGGCGCTTGTGACAGGCTTGTGGAGCGTTTCGCGGCCCTTTCGCGCCTGATGGCCGACGGGCTCAGCCGCGGGCCGGCATGGTCGTTCCTGGAGATGGGGACATGTCTCGAACGCGCTTCGATGATCCTGCAGGCAGCCCGGGCCATGGTGCCGGGGAGCGCCAGCGCAGAGGATCTTTCGGCATTGCTAGACCTGGTGGACGGACAGTCGCTTTACCGCAGCCGGTATGTATCTATGCCCTATATCGCGCCCGTATTCGACATGGTGCTGCTGGACCCAGCCCAACCGCGGGGCTTTGCATTCCAGATCGGCCAGATCGAGCAGCATCTTGGCACTCTGCCGTCGCTGCGCGATGATGGATTGCCCGAAGACCCGGTCAGACGGGCGCGGCAGCTGCGCGCGCGGATCGAAGCCCTGGATGCCGGGGATCTCGACAGCGACGCGATCGGATCGCTGGGCCTCGATCTGGCGGGGCTCTCCAATGCGATCAGCCGCCGCTTTTTCCTGCAGGATGAAGGTCCGGTCTCCCAAGGCAAGGCCAGGTTGCTGGGATGATCTACAACGTTCGCCACGCAACCAAAGTCAAATACGCATCACCGATTGCGCATGCGCTGTTCAATCTGCGGCTGATCCCGTGGAATTGGGCAGGGCAGACTTTCCGGAATTTCAGGCTGGCGATCACTCCGCTGCCGAGCGAACGGGAAGATCACGATGGCCCGTATTGCGTGAACACGACGCGCATTGCCTTTGGTGAAACCCTGAGCGAATTCGACTTCCTGAGCGAGTTCGAGGTCGAGGTCGAAGCACCGGACGATCCGGGAGACGGACCCAGCGTGCAGTTGATACGAGACGAGGCGCTGGAAATACTCGACATTTCGGTGCTTTCTCCGGCGCCCTATCTGTTCGCTTCGCGCATCGCCCAGAGTGACGACGTGATCCGGCGATGGGCTGCGGGCCATTTCCTGGCCGATATGCCGATCGTGAAGTCTGCCGGTGCCTTGATGAAGGCCGTGCATGACGAGTTCACTTACAAGCCCGGCTCCACAACAAGCGCAACATCCCCTTCCGAAGCGTTCGGCCTGCGCAAAGGTGTCTGCCAGGATTTCGCGCATGTGATGATCATCGCGCTGCGCAGCCACGGAATTCCTGCTGCCTATGCCAGCGGCTATCTGCGCACCAATCCGCCCCCGGGAAAACCGCGGCTGGTGGGCGCCGATGCCATGCATGCATGGGTCAATGTCTGGTGCGGAAAGGATCTGGGCTGGGTGGGCTTTGACCCGACTAACGATTGCCTTGCGCGGTTCGATCACATTCAGATCGGCATGGGCCGGGACTATGCCGATGTCGCGCCTATCGACGGGACGTTTGTAGGCACCGCGCCGCAACAGATGAAAACCGCTGTCGACGTGATCGAACGCGGCTGAAGCGCCCAGCCCAAAAAGGCGGCGTCTGGAATTCAGCTATAGGGCGCGCAGAGATTGTCGATTTCCTGGGAGTTCAGGTATCCGCGCAAGGAGGGCGTGGCCTGCGACCAGTCCGCGGCTTCGTCCGCGCGGACCGCGCAGAATGCGCGCCAAGCAACCGGATTGTCGATCAATTCCTCGATCACAGGCAACCCGGCAATGGTCACGGTATTGCCTTCATAGCTGCCCGTCACAACACCGGCGAATTCGCGCTCCGGGCCTTCTATCGAGATCGTGCCGCCTTGCTGATCCACGGTGACGATGGTCGGCGCCTCGACTGCGAAAGCAAGCCAGATACCGACGCAGATTGTCGCAATGAGTAAGGCGATACTGCCCAGAATGGCCCATCCGCTCCGGAAGCGATCAAGACCGCCAACTATGCTGTCTTTCTTCATGAAGCTCGCTTTATCCATTGCGGCCAAAGACTTCGAATAATCATGCTGATACCATGCCGTCAACGCGGCGCCAGAGTTGTTTCGCCTGGGGCCACCGACAAGAGACCGCAGCTTTCCGAGCGCTCATGGATAAGCGCGGCATATCCGCAGCAGATATGTGTCGGATCATCCCCGATGCCCCTTCCGGCGCCCTTGCCATCAGACAGACCAGATGGCAGGAATTGTTATACGATTCAGGAGAGCGAAATGGACAGGCGAAAGATATCAAGGCGCAGTTTGGCAGCCGGAATGGCGACGGTTGGGGGCGCATTGATCGGTGCGACCGCCGCTGCAGCGGCATCCGCTTCAGGCTCGACGCGCAAGGGCGCCACCGCAGGAACATCCAAGCTGCCGGTGGAAGACCGGCTGGACCTCATCGAGCTGATGGCCGTCTATGCATGGGCCTATGACACGGAAGATGCCGAACTGCTGGCGTCGACATTCACGCCCGACGGCAAGCTGATCGTGTTCGGAAATGTCTTTGTGGACAGCCATGAAGGCTTTGCGGGCTTCATCGACCAGGCGAGGGAGATGAAGGGAGAGCATGGCTGGCAGCATCTGGCGGATCACCATGTGTTTCGCGACTATGACGGCGATTCCTGCAACATCTACTCCTACTACACGATGGCCGAATCCGATCTGCAGGGCGGCAATCTGAACATGCGGGCCATGGGCTATTATGCCAGCCACTGCGTCAGGGACGGCGAAGGCTGGCTGTTTGCCGAACGTGCGGTCGTGCGCTGGAACGGCGAATTGCCGTTCAAGGCGTAGCTTCTATCTTGTTGCAGGAACGGGAGGTGGCGGCGCGCATCGCGCCGTCATCTGCTATCCTGCCCGCTCTTCGTCAGTTTCCGCCGGGGCATGCGCCTGGATGACTTCCCAATGCTCGACAATCAGGCCGTCCTGCACCCGGAAGATGTCCACCTCACTATGGGGCGGCTGACCTTCAGTGGAGAAGACCAGCTGCTGAACAACGGCGAGGTCCTTGTTCGCCACAGTGTTCAATATCTTGCGCTGCTGCGCGGGTGAACCCCAGCCGCGTTCCTGCAGACGCGCGGCGCGGCCTGCAGCGCCAGGCAGTAGCCCGTGCTCGACCAGCTCAGCGCTGAAATATTGCTCGGCCGCTTCGTCCGGTCTGCCTTCCTCGATAGCCAGCTTGGTGAACCGGCTTGCAACCGCCGCCGGGCTCTTGTCCATCGCAGCTGCGCGCTCGTAGTGCGCACGGCTGCGCGGACCGTAATCGGTCGTGCTCCACAAGGTGAAGAGGATGGGCGAGGCGATACCAAGCACGATCGCGATGACATGCGTTGCTGGGCGCATCGTTCAATCCTCCCCTTCCGAATTGCCGAAGAGACGCTTTACGCCCCTAAGCGACGGATCGCCCTGATTGCAGACCAGCATGGGCAGGAATCGGTCCAGATGCGAGATCGCCATCAGGCATAGCATGATGATGATCACCACGGCGGTGCCTGTGCCGAACCAGTCGCCGTTGGTCGCATGATCGAAGAACGCGATTCCCACACCGACCGGGAAGGCCAGCACGATCGCCAGCGGCACGAAGCGATTGGCGAGTAGCAGAGCGCCGCTGACCACTTCCATCCCCTTGACCAGATCGAACATTCCGCTTTCGATCATTGCGCCGATGAGGCCGGCCCCTGCGGGCGATGAGCCGGGAGGCTGCGGGAAGAAGCTAAGCCAATGGTTCAGCCCGTGGACGAAGAACCAGCCGCCAAAGAAGAACTGCACGCAGTAGACTACTATCTTGAATGTGGATCCACTGTTCTTTGTGGCCGAGTTTGCAACTTGGCTCGCCATTGTCCCCTCCCGATTATCTGTTCCGTAAGTCTATAGTCGCCCTGTCATTCTGCTGGTGCCGCCGCGCCGTGCCGCTTGCCCGGCATTGCCAGCATTGCAATCGTGACGAGTGCCATGAGGATCGCCAGGAACAGGAAGAAGGCGCTGACCCCTGCTACTGCGACCAGATGGACACCGCCCACTGCCGCCAATACGCCGCCGATACGTCCGATTGCGTCCGATGTGCCCACGCCGCTGGCACGCAGGTTGGGCGGATAGATTTCCGCCACCAGCGTGTAGAGGGCCGTAACGATTGCGGCAGAGCCAATTCCGCCGAAAGCGAGAATGCTGAGCAGCACCGGTTCGCTCAGACGACTGCCTGCGGAGGTGTAGGCCAGTACCGCTGAAACGATCACCGTGATCGCCGCGCCCAGCGGCGCGACCCGGTGCAGACCGAAGCGTCCGAGCAGCCATCCTGCCAGCGGGGTCCCGAAGATCGAGCCGATGGTCCATGCGGTAAGCGCGCCGCTGGCGAAGGACAGCGGATAGCCGAGCCGCGATAGGGCAACCGGTACCCAACTAAGCACGGCATTGCCGAAAATATAGGTCGCAAAGAACAGCCCCCAGATGCCGAGTGTCGCACCCGGATTGGCATGCAGCAATTGGGCGAAACGCTTGTGAAAAGGCTCTTCCTCGCCAGCGGGAGCAGGTGCCTCGCTTGGTTCATGGCTGATGCCCAGCCGCTCCGTAATGCGTTTCAATTCGGCGCTTCTTGCCGGATTTTTGGCAAGAAAATTAGGAGATTCCGGGACGAACATCACAAAGCAGATAAATACTGGAATGCTCAGAAGGGCAAACAGCCGGAACAAGGCCTGCCAACCAAGTTCAGGCAGGATTGCTGCAGCCGCCAGGGCAGCTAGGCTGAGCCCGGTGGGTAGCGATGCGACCGAAAAGCTAATCGCCAGGGCGCGCCGGTCGATTGAGACGAGCTCGGTCAGCAATGCCATGGATGCGGCGAAGAAGCAGCCCATGGCCACGCCTGCCAAAAGGATCGGGAAGAACAGTTGAAGCGGAGTCGAAGCGAATGTCGCCAAGGCTTCGAACAGACCCAACATCAGTAGCGACGCCCCGATAAGGAAGCGCCTGCCAAAATTGTCGGCGATGATGCCGCCTGAAACCGCACCCAGACCGGATCCGATCAGGACTGCCGCGATAGGCAACGCCATGGCTGTATCCGGAAGGCCCCAATCGGCGATGATCGCCGGTGCGGAGACCGGCAGCAGCTGGATAAAGGTCCCGCTCAGCACGAAGATTGCCATCAGAGAGGCAATTGTGGCGAATGGACTAGGCCTGGTGCGCATCAGGCCGGTTTCCGTGCTCATTGTATTTGCCTCCCAAAAAGCGCTGGAGTGGCCCGAAATCTATCGTGCCACTCCCCGCGCAGCCGCCGGATCGGGGTCAGCCCCAGACCTTGCGGGCCACTTCGACCACAAGCTCAAGTTTGCGGCGTTCATCGTCGACGGTGATCAGATTGCCGAGCTCGGTCGAAGCAAAGCCGCATTGCGGGCTGATCGCCAGATCTTCGAGCGGGACGAACTTGGTCGCCTCGTCGATCCGCTTGCAGAGATAGTCGACATCTTCCAGATCGCCGACCTTCGTCGTGATCAGGCCGAGCACCACTACCTTGCCCTTGGGCACGAAACGCAGCGGTTCGAAGCCGCCGGCACGGTCGGTATCGAACTCCATGAGGAAGCGGTCGGTGTCGACCTGCCCCAGCAGATATTCGGCCACGCTTTCATAGCTGCCTTCGGCGCCCCACGAGCTACGGTGGTTGCCGCGGCAGATATGCACGCCGCGCGTCACACCTTCACGCTTCATGGAGCCAAGAACGCGATTGTCGATCTCTACCAACCGTTCCAGCGTGCCGCGCGCATCGGCAGGATTGATGTCACCCGTATGGGCGGCCTGGATCGTATCGATATAGCGCAGGGAGTCGAGCTGGAGATAGGGCACGCCGATCTTATGGAGCGCTTCGATCTCGCCCTGATAGAGTTTCACCAGGTCGTCGAGCAGCTCGTTCACATCGGAATAGACGTCCTTGCTGATCTCGGAATGGAACAGGCGGGTGAACATGCTCGGGCTGGGGATGGTAATCTTGAAGGGGCCGGAGGCGTTTTTCTTCAGGAATTCGGCTTCGGCTGTTGCGAAGCTGTGCGTGAGGCCGATTTTTTCTGCGGCAACGTAGTGCTGCGGAACGGTCTCTTCGGCCACGTCCGAATGCGCGCCGTGCCAGCGCCGCGCCTTCTGCCCGCCGCCATCGCCCGACGGGACAAGGCCGGAAAGCGAGCTGGTCAGTCCGCTGCCCCAAGCGGCGCGGCGGAATTCCCCGTCGCTCACTACTTGAATGCCGGTTTCCTTCTGCAGGGTCAGCACGTCGCGAATTGCCTGGTCTTCTTCCTCCCGCAGGGCCTCTGCGGAGACCGCGCCGGCTTCAAACTGACGGCGCTTGGCAAGCAGGCTTTCCGGTCGCAGAAGGCTGCCGACTTGATCGGCACGAATGATATTTCCCATCGTCAAACTCCAGATGTGTGTTGCGTTTCAGAGGCTCGCTGGCCTCGATTTCTATCTTATTCCAGCGGGGCGGGGCCCTTGTGCCGGCCCTCTTCCAATGGTCCGTCGATAACCATCGAACGACCCGATACGCTGAAGGGCGGGACGTCCTGGAAGACGTCCCAATGATCGGTGACCTTGCCGTCCCTGACGCGGAACAGGTCCACAAAGGCCGTGCCCAGCGGATTGCTCTCGCTGGTTACCCAGCGATGGACGAGGACGAGATCGCCATCGGCAACTGTGCGGGCAAAATGGTGGGTGCGGTTGTCCGCAAGCCGCTGCTCCTCGCGTGCTGCCATGTATTCGATCAAGCCCTGCCGGCCCGGAGGGATGCGCGCACTGTGCTGGTTCAGATCCTCGGCGACATAGGTTTCAATCGCCTCGATGCGCCGCCCGGGTTCCAGTCCCATATTCATGTAGTCGAGAACCAGCTGGGTGTTGGCTTCGGGATCTCCGGCTGGGTCGGGCTGACCGCAAACCGGGTTCTCAACCGTATTGCCGGCCTGCTTCGCTTCCTCATAAGTCACACCGAAGCCGCAACCGACCGCCCGCTTCTCGGCGGTTTCCTCGTCGATCGGCATGATGACGTCCCAATGTTCGGCAAACTGGCCGTCTTCCACACGCCAGATGTCGACGAAAATGCGGCCGGCATCTTCGGGGCTGGTGAAAACGTGCGACTTGACCGCCACGAACTGATCGTCGGCCATGATATTGTGGATGACGTTCACATATTCGTCGGTGGCGTCGTATTTCTCCGGTTCTGCATCCTTGCGGGCCTCAAGAAATTCCTCGTCGCCCTGATTGCCGTCACCGATCCAGGGATCGTGCTGCATAATGTCCGGGGCGAAATATTTTGCGAAGGCTTCGTTGGATTTCTTCTCCTGAGTGAGCAGCGTCAGGAAGTCGGTGATGGCCGCCCGGTTTGCTTCTCTTTGCGTCGGTGCTTGCGCTTCTTCCGCAGCCTCTGGCGCGGAGCAGGAGGCCAGGGTCAATGCCGCAGCCGCCAGTGTAAATTTGCGGATCATTATTCCTCACTCCCATGACTGTAACCGGCAATGGACACGGAATTGAGGTCCATGCGGGCGAAGCGCCAGCCTTCGTCGGTCCTTGTGCATTGCATGGATATCTCGACCAGCATCATCGCGGCCAGGCTATCGATTTCGTCGCGCTTATTGGGGTTGTAGCGGTGCTGTTGAACCAGCGCGGTGCCGGTTGCATTGTCGCTGTCCACTACGTTCCAGCGGATGTTGTTTATGGCGTGGCGCCCAACTGTGGGGCGCTCGTTCGCCGCAATGCCTTCCCACATTTCGCGGAACTTGGCGCGGCCTGCGACTTCCACCTGGCCATCGGCAGTCCAGATACCGTCAACCGTAAACACGTCGGTCACCTTGGCCGGATCCACTTCGTCCAGGCCTTCACCGTATGTGTAGAGAATCTCGGTGCAGGCGTCCTTGATCAGGAGCTTTTCGACCTGACCTGTGTCGTCATGGGCAAAGCCAGGAGAGGCGAGCGCAACCAGAGCTCCGGCAGCGAGTATCGGTTTCATGATTTGTCTCCGCGATGTCTGGCCCAGTCGCGCAGGATCACCACCAGCAGCACAAACGTGGCGAATAGCAGCGGGCCATATTGGTGGGGCATCATGGGCAGGGGCTCCTCAAATAAGGGGCTCTCCAGAGCGGCCGTACCTTTGCCTTGGGTGTCACCAGCGGCAGGAAATAATCGGCGTAGCAAGCCAGGATGAAGAGGTTGAAGCCAATCTCCCTCGCGCCGGAGAACACGATATTGGGTGAACCGTCGACGAAGAAACAGAGATAGGCGATGATCACGCTGATGGGCAGTTCGATCGCGGCTGCCAATGGAACGAAACGATTGGCGAGCAGGCAAATGCCGACCGTCATTTCAATCACCTTCACCACGTCGTAAAGGCCGATTTCTATCAGTTGCCCCATGAAAGGGCCGATCGGTGAAAGTGTGGGATCGCCGCCGCCGCCAATGTCGAAGATCGGGACGAAGTGATTGAGGCCGGAAATCAGGCTGTGCGCACCGAATGCCATACGCACCCAGAGCAGCGCGTAGCGAGTCCAATCGATTTGGAACGCCTGTGCATCAGACAAAGGGCTGGCCCTTTTCGCAATCCATGACTCTCTCCCCATTGTCACCGTGATTCGGTGTTTCAACTTGACAGGGGACTGTAACGACGCTGGATTGTTAGGCAATCATGGAAGAGGAAAATTTATGCATCAGCAGCAACTCGGTCGACTGAAAGTCAGCAAGGTACTCGATAGCTACATGGCTTCGGCGGGCCTTCCGGTATCCATGATCTTTCCCGACGTGACGCATGACGACATGCGGAAACTTGCCAGCTGGTGCCCGCTTCCCGAAGTGACGGAAGATCCGACGACGTCGCTTATTGCGCTGAGCGTGCACAGCTTCGTCATTCAGCTTGATGGACAGAACATCCTCGTCGACAGCTGCAACGGCAACCACAAGACCAGAGCGCTCGACATGGTCGACAATCTCGAGACGCCGTATCTCGAAAACCTGGCTGCCGTGGGGCTGAAGCCCGAGGACATTCATCTGGTGATGTGCACCCATCTCCATTTCGATCATGTCGGCTGGAACACGCGGCTCGAAAATGGCCGCTGGGTGCCGACTTTCCCCAATGCCCGTTACCTCTTCGGCAAGCGCGACTATGAACATTGGAGCACGCAGGAAGATGAAGCGGAGCTCATCCACCGGCAGGCATTCGACGATTCCGTGCTGCCGATAGTTCAGGCCGGACTGGCTGATATAATCGACACTGACGATCCCGTGGCGGTCCGGCAGGAGATCGGCAACGGCGTCTGGATCGAGCCGGCCTATGGCCATTCCCCCGGCTGCGTCACCGTTTCCGCGCAAGCAGACGGTGCTCCCGCGCTTTTCTGGGGCGATATCGTCCATCACCCGGTCCAAATGATCCGGCCGGAGCTGACGCTGCCGTTCGATCACGATCAACCGACTGCGGCCAAGACGAGGCTCGCCATGCTCGATCGCATTGCCGATAGCGACACGATCTGCTTCCCGGCGCATTTCGCCGATCCGTCAGTCGGCCGCGTGTTGCGCGACGGCTCCGTCTATCGTTATCAGTTCATCGACAGCTGACGCCGCCGGCATCGCTGCCAGGTTCAGCAGACGCTGGTTTCCAACCTGGCAAAGCGGCCGCGGTGGAATAGCAGGGGATCCTTGTCGCCGTTTTCGAATGCCATGACGCGGCCGACCAGGATGATGTGGTCGCCGCCTTCATAGCGGTGCTCCGTCTCGCATTCGAAACGTGCCGAACAGCCTTCAAGCAGCGGCACACTGCCCAGGCCGACGGAGGTCTGGACATTGGCAAAGCGGTCCTGATCCGAGGTGGCGAATTGCATCGCCACGGCTTCCTGGTCGCAGCTAAGCACATGGATGGCGAAGCGCGGTGCTTCCATGAATATGGAATAGCTGCGTGAAGTCCTGGCGACAGACCACAAGACAAGCGGCGGATCGAGAGAGACCGAGCTGAAACTGTTCGCGGTCATTCCGATCGGCGCACCTGCGCTGTCCAGAGTGGTGATTACCGTCACACCGGTCGCGAAATGGCCCAGCGCATCGCGAAAGCTGCGCGGATCGAATGGCGCGTTATTGTCAGTCATAGGATTGTATATTGGCTGTAATGCTTAGCCGGCAGGCGGTTTCATGGCGGCGATCCGATAGCGTCGCACGGAGACGAGTTCGAACACTCCATTGGCGACATAGGGATCGGCCTGCGCCAAATCTTGTGCGGCGGCATCGCTGTCCGCCTCGATAATGACGACGCTGCCTACCGGTTTGTCGTCACTGCCCAGCAAGGGGCCGGCGAGCGCCATGGCGCTGCCGAGCCCTTTGCGATAGGCGATGTGATCCGGGCGCTTTTCCTCACGCGCAGTCGGATTGCCGAGTTCGCGATATTCGACGAGGAAATGCGGCATGGATCAGGCGGCCTCTTCGGACGGCTGCAGGTGCTCTGCGAGCGGCTGGATGTCCTGCCACTTCTTGTCCGGATCGAAGAAGAAAGTCTCCGCCGTGATTTCGTTCCAGTCGAACTTTGCCTGGTTCGCCTCGGGAATTTCGCCGGTTTCGGCAAAGTGCCGTGCAGCGCGCAGCATCATCCGGCGGAACGCCACGACAGCCATGTCGCTGCGGCCCAGATGTTCCTTGGTGCGATCGGCGATCCTGCCCATGGTTTCGGAAACCGCATGGTCTTCCAGCGCCACGCCGGTGATGCCGGACATGTTGCCTTCCTTGGCCTTCATCGCCTCGCGGTTCTGGTTGTACCAGACGTCCTTGCCGTTGGTCTTGAAGAAGTTCTCGTCCCACACGACACCGGATTCTTCGATGCGGTGCTGGCGATCAATCGTCTGGCCAGCATCGTAGAAGAACTGGATATGCCAGGTGGTCTCATCGTCGCGCGGAACGAAAGCATTGATCAAGCGGCGGTTGCGGCGAAATTCCGGCGCCTTCGGGCCGTCTGGCGGAATGAAGGTGTAGAACGGCAGCGGAACCTGCGTCATGCGGCCATTCTTGGTGCTTTCATCCGCATTGCGCACGGCGCAATAGCGCAGGCCGTAGCGGGTGAATTCCACTTCCAGCTTCGGGCGCAGATCCTTCTCATGCGGCCAGCGGGCTTCTTCGCTCCATGGCACGGAGCGATGGAGAACGCCGGCATGGGAGGAATCAACTGCGCCTTCCAGCGCCTGCGAATAGTTGCATTCGTAGATGACGCGGAAAGCCTCGCAGCTTCCCTCCGGCATATCGAACCAGGGGAAATGCGGGAATTCGGGCTGATTTTCTTCCGGCCCCATATAGGTCCATACCATGCCGCCAGCGACGCGCGTGGGATAGGCCTTGACCTTCATGGCCTTGGCGAGCTTGGAATTCTCCGGCTCGGCAGGCGTGTCGAGGCACTGGCCGTTGACATCGAATTTCCAGCCATGGAACAGGCAGCGCAGGCCGCAATCCTCGTTGGCGCCCAGGGCGAGAGAAGAACCGCGGTGCGGGCAGTGCTCGTCCAGCAGGCCGACCTCACCATTGGAATCCATGAAGCAGACCAGATCCTCGCCCATGAGGCGGATTCTGATGGGCTTGCCATCCGGTTCCAGCTCGTTGAGAACAACGGCCGGCATCCAGAAACGACGCATCATTTCGCCCATTGTGGAGCCGGGGCCAACCCGGCAAAGAAGCTCGTTATCTTCGTGAGAGAGCATTTGACGCACCTCGTTTTGTTAGACAATAGGTTATTCTATCCTGACTCGCCCCCGGAGTCACTACCCTAATCGGAGAAATGGCGTGGACCTCGACGATATCCTCCCGATCGAGAATTTTTCAGACCTGACGATCCAAAATCTTGCCGACCGGATGCAGCGTTCGAACTCGTTCGAGCAGTATGTTTACCGCGAAAGCGAGATGGACGAGCTGTGGCGCCTGCTGGACGTTGCTGTGCGCACCGGAGACCCGGATGGACTGCGCAGCGAAGAGAAGCTGCGCATGATGCGTGACATTGTACACAAGGCGCATGACCTTGTCGGCATGGAAGGCAAGCCCAAGGAAGCCGCCGAGACATTGCGCGAGGCGCTGATCTAAAAGGTTCGCCAGACGGGCTGCGCTTGCGCATACTTGCAGGCCGGACGCGAAACCTCGCGCCAAGCCTAAGTCTGGCTCGTCGCGACCAGCATATTACAGGGCAAATCGCTCAGCAGTCCGCTGCCGACCGACCCGGCGAACCAGCGGGCCAATACGCCTTTGTCGCTATGGCCGACAATCACGAGATTGGCGTTCCACTCATGGGCGCAGCCAGCGATTTGAGCGGCGGGGTTCCCGTCGCGAATGCTTTTGGTGACCCGCAATCCCTGGCCTGAAAGGCGCTTTGCGGCTGCTTCCAGCGCTGTCTCGATCTGGTCTCTTTCCATTCCCCAGATATCGACTGTCCCTAACCCCGGCTGCGGTATCATCTGGGTGGATGTCGCCAATATGCCGACCAGATGAAGTTCCGCATTGCAGAGTTCGGCAAGGCCCGCGCCCTGATTCAACGCGACTTCGCTGAATTCGGAACCGTCATATGCGACGAGAATCTTCTTATACATAAGCATCTCCTCCATGATCAGTTTTGCAAAAGGCAGGGTAGGGCAGGCGGACCGCCAGCTCAACGCTGATGCTTTTATCTGGCCGGAGCTCCAGCTGGACGCATCTCGCCGATCGATGGCGGCGGATTGCGCAGCGTGCTGAAGGCATGGCCTTGGCGCGGCCGGAGTGCCGGCATCGATATTAAGGGCGCGGTGGCGGAGAAGCCGAATGAGGCGGTTACACGGCCGCCTCAGACAAAGTCATTTCCAGTAGACGAAGCCCATCGCGTTGCCGGTTCCCGCCTCGCTGCGATAGCAGGGGATGTAATCCAGCACATGCGGTTCCAGTCCGAGTTGGGCCATCGCACCGGCAACCGGAATCCAGTTTTTCATTTCCGATGTCCCGTCACGGAAGGTCTTTTCACCCAGAGCAAAGACTGGTTCGAATTCCTTCTTTTCCAGCGCGGTCAGGAATGTTTTGTCGACATTCTCGTCCACCACGAAATGGGTCAGTCCGCCACTGGCGATCAACGCCACGCGCAAATCGGAATCCCACTCGCGGATCGCTTCCAGGATCGATTGGCCGAACTTGTAGCAGCGGCGCATGGTCGGCTGGTTCGGCGGGAAGAAGGTGTTCACCGTCACCATCACGCTGGCGCAAGGATTGTCGCGCATGATGCGGCGATAGACGAAGCCCCAGGCGTGCGGCGTTTCAGGCCGCGGCAAATCCGACATGGCGGCGACATCGAATTCATCGGCGATCGCCTGTTCGATGATCTTAAGCGCCAATTCGGGGCAGCCCTTATAATCCGCTCCGCCGGACGGAATGTAGCCGGGAAGTGAGATCTCGATGCCTGGCGGCAGCTCCGCCTTCCGTTCGTCGGAGAATTCGTAGTTGGTGATCTTGTCGCCGTAGTGAACGCCGAAAGCCGGGTTCAGCGTGTTGCGATAGATTTCGTTCTGATCGTTGCCGATGACCACGGCGACATCGATTTTGGACTCTTCGAAGATATCGGCGAGCTTTTCAATATTTGCCTGGCATTCGAGCTGCCGCTGGTCCCAGACGTCCTTATTGGCTTGCTCGGCAATACCTTCGCCCGCGCGGGCCTTTACCAGTTCGTCGAACGACCAGTCGCCGCCCTTCCACGCATGCAGCATCGTCTTGTCTGACGGAACACGCTGGCCCCAGGTTTCCGTTTCCGTAACCAGCATGGGGCCGTGGCTCGTGCCAATTCCAAGGACAACTTCCGCCATGAATTTCTCTCCAGCTTCGTTTTTGTCTGCCAGCCCAAGGTAGGCTGACGGGGCGGGGCCTCTTGCAGACCCTGCCAATATCGGATACTCAAAATGTATAACAATCTCAGCCCGCCGGTCAATCGCGTCTCTCACGGCGGGGCAAACATTAAGGAGAGCAAGAAGATGGCATCTATCGCACAGAATGAGGGCGCAGAGCTCGTCGCAACCGCAAATCGTCCGGTTGTGTCGTCGAGCGAGGAAGCAATCGAGAAGGTTCGCGCCCTTTTGCCAGATATCATTGCCGCCGATTCGGTATCGGATAACGAGCGGCACCTGCCCGACAGCATTGTAGAAAAAATGCGTGAGACGGGGCTGTTCGGCATTGTCATGCCGAAAAATCTTGGCGGTTCGGAACTCGGCTTCGCAGATCTTGTCCGTGTCACGGTTGAAATCGGAACGGTTTCAGGTTCCGCTGCCTGGATCTACGGCGTGCTGGCCGGCCACAGCTGGCTGATCAACCTGTTCCCTGAAGAAGCGCAGCGCGAGATCATGAGCGATCCGACGACGCTGCTGGGTACGGTCTTCCGCCTTGGCGGCACAGTCGTCGAAGAGGGTGACGGCTATCGTCTTACCGGCGGCAACGGCCGTTTCTGTTCGGGCATCGATTATGCCACCTGGGTGATCATCGGCAATGCCGTGCAGAAAGCTGACGGTACGATGGAGCCGCGCTTCTTCGTCGTTCCCAAGTCCGACATCGAAGTTGTGGACGATTGGTACACGATGGGTATGCGCGGAACGGGCAGCCGTTCGATCAAGATCGATAATGCCTTCATTCCTGCCCATCGCAGCTGCAGCCTGGCCGACATGCTCGCAGGCTCTACGCCGGGCGCGCGTGTGCATGAGGGGGCAATCTACCGCATGCCGTTTTCCAGCCTGGCACCGTTCTCTATTATCGGCGCGCCGCTTGGCGTGGCCAAGGGAATGGTCAACCGCTTCGCCGAGAAGATCGGCGGTAAGCTGAGCGATGCCGATCCGCTGGAAGTCGCCGAACAATCCGCCACCCTGGCCCGCATTGCGGAAACGGGCGGCGATGTCGACGCGGCGATCGCTCTGGTGATCAGCGATGCCGATATGGTCAATCGCGCTAAAGAACCGAGCGACATTTCGGAAGTGCAGCGCGCGCAGATCCCGCGGAACTGGGCCTGGGCAGCGCAGCGTGCGCGCCACGCCGCCAACCGCGTGTTCGAAGCATCGGGCGGGACCTCGATCTATGATGGTCAGGAAATGCAGCGCGTGTTCCGTGATGTGAACTCTGGTGCGCAGCACTTCGCCTTCACCTGGGACAGCGCGATGACGGGTTATGGCCGCGCTATTTGCGGTCTCAAGCCCGGCGAATTTGCGTTACCCGGTAAGAAGAAATAGTTCCGTTTGCGGGGGATGGGGAGAACCAAAGCTTCAACAGGAGTCTCTCTATGACATACAGCCATGTCGCAGCATTGCTGCATTGGCTAATGGCCTTGCTGGTCATCGCAATTCTCGTGCTCGGTCTTTTCGGAGATGCACTCGAGAGCATCATCTCTTTTTCCGCGATTACCTTGCACAAGTCACTCGGCATGACGGTGTTTCTGCTGACGCTGTTCAGGCTGTTCTGGCGAATTGGCCACCGTCCTCCCCCGCTGCCCGAAACCACGCCGAAGTGGCAGGTTGGCGCATCGCATGCGGTTCACTTGCTGATCTACGCGTTGATGCTGGGTCTGCCGCTAAGCGGATATATTTTCGGCGCCGCCGGCCCTTATCCGATGCAATTCTTCGGCCTGGATGTGCCGAAGTTGGCAATCGGGGAGGCCATGGGCGAGACAGCGCATAGCCTGCACGAGATCGGTGGTTTCACGATGGCCGGCCTTGTTGTGCTTCACATGAGCGCGGCGTTTTATCATCACTTCGTCCAGAAGGATGAACTGATCAATCGTATGCGGCCCTGGCGCGCGGCCTAAGGACTGACCCTAAGGCATAGGCATAATAGAAAGGCCCCGGATCCTGCGTTGGACCCGGGGCCTTTTCTTTGCATTGTGAAGGGCTCAGCGTGGCGGAGCCAGCAATGCAAGGCTGCTCCAGGGAATGATCCCGATGATCATGCCGATGACCCACAGGGTCGAGATCGCACCGACAGTATAGCTGAGCCAGCGCAAGGTGAACCTGACAGGTGCCGATGCGAATACCGAAGACCACGCCGCCGGTTCGCCGCCGGGCTTCACAGTGAACATCTGCCGGTAGTCGCCGAAATATTCGGACATCAGATAGGCCTGCATTACGAATACACCTGCGCCGAAGAACAGCATGTCAAGGAAGCTGGCCCAGAAAGCCGCGCCGCTCAGATCGCCGGCGAGGAACGGGCCGAAGTTTCCAAGGAAAGGAAACAGGTCGAGCAGGAAGGTCATGAGTATGACCGGGAAGCTCAGCACCAGCATCAACACGGCATGGCGATTGAAGATCAGGGCAAGGCCAAGCAGGATTTCCAGCACCTTGGCGGTGGAGAACATCCAGTTCGATTCTACGAGTACACGCAGAATTTCGTGCTTCACCGGTCCTTCGATCTGCTCATGCATGTTGGGGAAGGGCAGTATCTTGAACCACCAATTGATGCCCGAGCCCAGCGATTGGATTCCCAATAGCCAGCGCACTGCGACGATCGCGAAATTGCGATCATTCAGCTTAAAACCCTCCATAATCTCCCCTCCTCAACTTCACGCCGCATCGGCATGTCGGCTTGAATGATATATCTTATTGGTAGACGATCCATCTTCGATTGGCTAGCATCGCATTTGCTATAGAAATTTCAGAGAGT